>DASQYL010000295.1:0-5703 GCA_035639235.1 Pyrinomonadaceae bacterium
GCCTTTGTCACTGGAGACTGGCGATTCGCACAAACAGCGAAGAATGGGGTCAGCTTGTATCCCGAGCGCCAGGTTTAGTCAGGTTAGACTTGGCGACACTGTAGTCGCCGTGGCGAGCGTGACGACGAAATCGTCAGGCCCGGATGAGGCGCATCCAAGCCTGTTCGATTTTCGCAAAAAGGAAGGTTTCAGGTCAACAGACTTTTTGTCAGTCTAAAAACTGAAGCGAATTTGGGCTTCAATCAGGCGATTAAAGGGCGCGGCGCCGCCACCGCCGCGGCCACCGAAACCGCCAAAACCACCGGCGCTGCTGGTCGAAATTCCGAAATTGGTCGAACTGAGATTCCCAACCGGTCGATTGAAATTGACGTGATTCAGAATATTTTGGAAATTCACACCGAACGTCAGGTTGTAGCGCTTCGGGTTCTCGCCGCCGCCAAAACCGCCGCCGCCTCCTCCTCGGCCGCCACCACCACCGCCGCCGCCGCGCGGGAATCCACCACCACCGCCGCCGGGAAATCCTCCACGGCCACCGGCTCCGCCGCCAGCGCGGCCGCCTTGACCGTTCTGGCCCCGACCGTTCTGCGCCGTGCTGCGTCTTTCTCCGCCAAAACCGATCGTCTTACTGATGCGGAGATTCGCAATTACCGACCCGGGACCTTCTGCAAAATTGCGCGGGATGATTGTCGCGCCGGGCAGAGGATTCGTGTCAAAGTTTCCGTACTTCGTGAATACGACGCTCGGTCGGGTAAGGTCAGTGGCGATCGCCGGACGATCGGTGAAAAGCAGATCGCCGTTGATGTCACGGCCAATCGTAATGTTGAAAGGTGTGCCCGAAGTCAGCACCAGGAACGGATTGAAGCTCAGTCCCCATGGTCCTCGGTAAGTTCCATTGAGCGTGAAACGATGACGAACGTCTGTCGAGCTTCTGCCGTATTCATCGCTGAAGTCATATGGGTTCGCAGCAAATGTGCCTGAGCCGTCAGTGTCGCTCATTGCGTGGCCCAGCGAGTAGTTTGCGTTAAAGCTGATCTTGCGATTTACCAGTCCGCCGAAAGTCACAATCAGCAGGTTCTGATTGTATTTGCCCGTCGAGTCATATTCGAAATAACTATTGACGCCCAACGGCCGCGTTCCGCTTCCGGGAACAAGCGGGTTGAAAGTGCCGGGCAGCGGCGCATTCAGCGCGCGTGCGCGCAACATATGCAGCGTCCGCGTATGACTGAAGGTAACGCTGGTCCTGAGATTGTGGGGCAGAGCGTGCTCGACGCTAACGATTCCCTGCATTGAATAAGGCGCGCGGATATCACGGGCGAGCGCATAAATCGATATCGGACTTACGATAGGATTTGTTAGGTTGAGGCTCTGCAAAAGCGCGATGCTCGGCACAACTGGATACTTGGTCAGGATTGCCGGATCAGTCACCAAAAATTGTTGTTGGTTCGTGCCGTTGAAACGAATGCTGTTGAGCGTCAGGCCCTCGCTGATTCGATCATAAAAGACTCCGAAGCCGGCACGAATCGTCGTGTGTTGGGGTTGCTTCCCCGGCGCCCACGCGATGCCGAGCCGCGGCGCAAAATTCAAATCGCTGCTGATATTGGTTTGATTCTCGTATCGCAGACCGTAACTCAGCGTCAGGTTTGATCGGAATCTCCAATCGTCCTGTGCAAAGCCGCCGATGTCGAATTGCTTCACGGTCGCCAGCGGAGTGCCGCTGTTGATTTGAAACTGAGTTGGCTCGCCACCCAGCGCTCTAATCTGTGCTCCGCTCAGGCCCTGGGCTAGACCCTGCTGCGTGATTTGATAAGCCTGGATACTCGTTAGGCCCGCAGCATTGCCGAAGCCACGCGCACCTGAGAACGTCCACACACCACCGAAATTGTTTGGCGAGAAATCGTTGATACTCACGGTGCGAGCACGCGCGCCGAATTTGAGCGCGTGATTTGCTTTTGACCAGGACGTGATGTTGGTGATCTCGAATCTATTTTGCGCGTTCGACGCCTTGCCTTGCTGCGAGCCGCCGCCGGTGAAGGCATCTTGCACGCTGACGGTTGGAATTGAATTGTCGGCGGTATCGCCGCGCGTCTGGTGATTGAATTGAAAACGCGTCTCGTTGACGATTCTCTTGTTCAGAATTGAAGTTTCAGTCAAACGCACCGTCTGTTGCGTATTGAAATTGCTGAAGGCCCGAGTCGCCAGCGAATAGCCTCCGACACCGGTGATTGCCGTTGCGTGCTCGTATTCATAACGCCCGACTAAAGTGTTCTTTGAATTCAGAGCGTAATCAATCCGCGGACTAAACGTCGTCCGGCGAGTCGGCGTGGCGAAGGTCGCTGCAAACGGTACGATGTTGAAGTTCGAATCGAGAACGGTGGCATTGATAACCGCGTCGTCGTTCACGTCGCGCTTTTCAAAATCGAGAAAGAACGACGACTTTTTCTTTGTAATCGGCCCACTGAAGTTGCCCCCGTACTGACGCGAAAGGTAAGGCGCACGCGTCGGCGCAAACGGATTGCGCGAATTGAAGTCCTGGTTGTTAAAATTGAAAGTGGCCTGCCCGCGATACTGATCGCTGCCCGGCTTCGTGAAAATCTCGATGCGGCCTAGTCCCGGCCGATCGTATTCAGCCGAAAATGGATTGGCGTTGATGCGAATCTCGCGAATCGAAGCCAACGGAGGCAGACGGCCGCCGCTAAATCCGTCTATGTAAATTTGCCCGCCGTTTGGTCCCGCCGCCGGCCCAGCGAGCGCTTGCAACGCCGCCGCCAGATCGTCAGGATCCTCCGGCAACGATTCGAGATCGGTGCCGCGCAAGATCAACGCGCCGACATTGTTTTCGGGATCGGTATTGACTCCAGTGGCATCCGAATTAACCGTCACCTTTTGTTCGATGGTGATCTTTAACGTCACGTCGAGCGCTTCAGCGCGTCCCGCGGTAACTTCTACTTCTGTTTTTTCAAACGTTCCAAAACCCGGTGACACAACCTGGACCGTGTACTTGCCGGCCGGGAGACCCGTCAGATTGAATGCGCCCTCACTGTTGCTGGTCGCGGTTTTCGTTTTGCCAGACGCGTCCGTCGCGGTAACGCTGGCGCCGACGATCAGCGCGCCGGTTTCGTCAGACACCTTACCTTTCAAACCGCCAGTGCCTTGTTGTGCAAAGACAGTCGCGGCGCAAACCAACAAAATAAGAAGTACACGCTTCATCTTGAATTCCCTAGGATATTGAACAGATGGCGGTAAGTTGCCTCGAAAGTTAAGACGAGGTGCCTGCCAGGATGGTTACAGTAATCGGGATTAACCGAATTCTCGCGGAGCATGCTTCCATAGCTGGAATGTTTAAAGCGACGACTTGTCGTCGCCGCCGGACAAGTCCGGCGTCGAAAAATAATCAACGCACAGCCTGATCTCAAAATCGAGAAACGGCTCAACGAGCGAGCGCATCATCGGGCATGCGCGCAACTCGTTGAGCCGATCGCGGAACGATTGCCTCTGATCGTTCCTTGATTTGAATCCACCGTTTAGAACGGCTGGTCAGCCGGTGGCGGAGGCGGCGGCGGCGGTGGCGGACCCTGCCGTTTCATTTGATCGCGATGCGCGGCGAGTTGCGCGCGCTGTGCATCAGTCAACACGCCGAACATTTGCGACATCATCCGCGCATGCGAAACCTCCATCTCGACTTGAATCTTCGCGCGGGCTTCGGCAGCGGCGCGGAAAGTCGCTTCATTGAACTGTCCGCTGAAAGGATCGCCTTGCTGTTCCATCAGCGTGCGCATCTGCTCATGCAGCGCCTGATCGCCTTGCTGAAAGCTCTGATGAATCTTTTCAAGCTGCGCCTTCTGATCGTCGGTCAGATTAAGATCGCGACCAAACGGACCGAATGGTCCAACTTCCCGCGGTCCTCCGGGTCCACCCGGCCCACGACGTCCCGGTCCTGGTCCTTGAAACCCGTCCGGCGGCGGGCCACCCGGAAAGCCACCCGGTCGCGCCGGGCGTGGTTGTTGCGATAACACGACGGCGGCGGCGACCAACAATATCGCCGGGGCGACTGCCGCAAGGCTGATGTTTCTCCAATGAATTCTCACGTTAATTCTCCTTCGGTTGAATAATTGCGATTGAGCCCGTCCTCGCTCTCAACCCGTTTGATGAGTTAGTCGCTAACGGTCGGAGGTTGTATGACACGCACTGCTAGCAATTTCACGAGTTTCGTCACTAAGATGATGCGCAACTTGGATACTCCGACCGAGTGTTGAAGTTATGAGGCAGCGCCGTTAGGCGCTGAATGTTTATAGAACCGACACCGACCGTGAACATCGCGCTCCTAAAGGAGCGCGAGTTGTTAGTTGTTTCGCGTTTCTATAAACGTTTCGCTCCTACTGAGCGAGCGCCCGCGGCACCGACCGGTTTAGGAATTTGACGACATCGATCATAATCGACGGATAAGAAGCATGTCGCGCAAGCTGAAACCAATCACACCAGGAGAGATTCTGCTGGAAGAGTTTTTGATTCCACTGGAAATCTCGCAGAGTAAACTGGCTCGCGATATTAGTGTTCCCGTCGGCCGCATCAACGACATCGTTCAGGGCAAGCGCGCGATCACTCCCGACACAGCCCTGCGACTAAGCGTCTATTTCAACATGACTCCCGAGTTCTGGATGAACCTTCAGTCTCACTACGATCTGAAAGTCGGAAAACAAAATTTGTTACCGAAGATTGAACGAAGTGTGAGGCGGGCAGAGCAGAGAGCTGCGTGATTGTAAAGGGCATTAAGCCAACATGCGCTATGAAAACAGTTCCTTCTCCACCAATTTCATGTATCGATTAACGTAGAACATGTCCGGTTCGTGCTTCGCTGCTCTCACGCGTATTTCGAATTGCGGCGGCGCTAGGCTTCATCGCATCAAACAGAATCAAGCCAACTCCAAGAGTTCTGCAAAGAACGTCTAATCGAGCGATGTCCTCTTCTGAGGAGTCTCGCGGAATCACTATGTAAGAACGATGCGAAAACAGTTTGTAGGCACAGGCCTGACCGAAAGCAACGATTAACCCCGTCTTGTCCACTTTCAGTTCGGCTGAAACGATTTCGGTCGGTGACTTTACGATATCGCTGCGGCCTGGTTCACGTATGCCGAGCACGTCCGGAGTCCCCCATTTGTCCCGGAAGCGGTTACCACCCAACGCAATAGTCTTTGTGCATTCTTCAAGCTCGTTCTTTAGCCAATCTGCGAATGGCTCATAAAACTGGTCTTCGCCAAGTGCGGCTTCCTTAATCTCTTCATCGATGATTACGGGTTCCGCAGTCGCTTCCTTCTCTTGGTATTCCGCGGATACAAACAAACCACGAGCAGGTTTAGCGATTTTCGAAGGAAATAGAACGTCAAGATCCCAAACGTTTCCGTGAATTGTGTTGATGGGTATCTCTGGAAACTCCTCGTGGATCCGATTGACCAGAACAGAATATCGAACGCCCGACGGCTCGGAAGTTATGATTTCGATCGCACGCTTTCGGATTTGTTCTTTGCGAGTTGGAGGCATTGTGGCCCTTAATCTTCTTCTTCTCCGCGAATTCGTCCTTCTTCTCGCGCCTGCTGCACAATCTTCTGCGCGAGCTGACCCGGAACCGGATCGTAGTGCGAGAACTGCATGTGGAATGAGCCGCGGGCGGCGGTGATTGAGTTCAGCGTCGATTGATAATTCAGCATC
>DASQYL010000296.1:0-27239 GCA_035639235.1 Pyrinomonadaceae bacterium
GCAGCCGCAACCATACTGAGCGGCGTTCCATCTACCGGGCAGAAACTGAATCGCTCGGCGAATTGCTCCTGGCACGTACTACAAAATTTCATCTTAACTACCTCGCTGTCCCGCTGGGGATCAAGTGAACTCATCGATTGACGATATGAAGCCGCGATACGCTCATCTAAAGACCCAGGAGCCTCAGGCGCGTTCCACTTATTAAGCAAAACACGCAGCTCCTCGTCCCGCATAAATCTGGAATCGGAATTGCTCATGGTCCAAACCTTCTGCGCGGACGATAACTGCGTTTACGCCCGCTTCACTGTAGCAGTTTCGCGGCCAATTTTGAAGTATTGTCCGAGGCTCGCGCGCAGCTTATCGCGCGCCCGGAACAGCCGCGCCTTCACCGTGTTCGAGTCGGCGGCGACAATGGCGCCAATCTCGGCCAGCGAAAGATCTTCATATTCAAAAAGAACCAATGCCTCGCGTTGCAGCGGAGGCAAACTCGCTATCGCCTTACGAACTTCAGCAGTGAGTTCGTCATCAAGAACCTTCTGCGACGGACCGCCATTCTCCGGTGTCGAGAATGGCTCCGAATAATCATCGAGCGATGACTCGCGATTGAAATTCAAAAATCTCTTAGCCGACTGGTTGCGCGCCGCGGCGTACAAGTACGTGCGCAACGAAGCTTTGTCCGCGTCGAACCGGCCGGGTTCCTTTATCAAAGAGAGGAAGCAGTCGTGCGTGACATCTTCAGCCGCCTCAGGCGAACCCAACATTCGATACGCAAATCTATAAATCGGGTCGCGATAACGTTCGTACAAGACCTGGAACGCCTGCGTCTCGCCCCTCGCTGCCTGCGACAGCAACCGCTCGTCTGTCTCCCGGTTTTCCAATCAAAGCGCTCGATCCTGCAGGAACTTTCGTCCTACTGTTGTATTACGACTAAAGGTCATGAAGTTACGGAAAAATTTTTCAGCCGGGGGTCAGACTTTCGCGCGATTACGTTCGCCCAGCGCTAATTAACCGCGGTTCTCTGGCTGGGCTGAGGGGTTTGATGCCGCGAACAGCCGGCAGGTTGACGGGGTCAGAAGCCGCATCTAAACTCTTTTTTTCCGCGTCCCAGACACGCTTTCGCCTGGCTTTCAGTCTAACCGAGGTCCAGAACTTCAGGAATCCCCAGAATGGCTCAAATTATTAACAAAACATTGATTTACCGGCTCGTCGCGACGGTCGCATTTCTGTCGGTTGCGTACTCAATCGTGTCCGCACAAACCATCCCGGCGCCTGAACGCGAGCACTTGTTGAATGGTCTGACAATACTCTACGCCGCCCGCGCCGGCGACCCGAATGTTTTTATGAAGCTGCGAATAAATAGCGGAGCCGCGTTTGATTTGGCCGGCAAGGCCGGAACCATGGCATTGCTCGCCGACGCTATGTTTCCCGAAACCACGACGAAGGAATATGTTGCTGAGCAACTGGGTGGACGGTTGGATGTTTCCACAACTTACGACTTTATCGAAGTAACAATTTCCGGTAAGTCGAGTGGGTTGGAACGAATGATCGAACTATTACGCAACGCTCTGGTTAATGTGAACCTGTCCGCCGAAAGCGTCGCGACACTTCGAGAAGCGCGCCTGAAGGAGCTGTCGCAAAAACAACCTAACGCCGGCGACATAATAGATCGAGCGGTAATAGAGCGGTTGTTCGGCTCGTACCCATACGCCAATCCGGCGGAAGGAACCGTCGCCAGCGTCAGCAAGATCGATCGCGCCGATTTGATGCTGGCGCGGGAGAGATTTCTGAACGCCGATAATGCGACTCTGGTGGTCATCGGTGGGGTTGACAAGGCGCGGTTGATGCGCGACTTGCGACAGATACTTGGACCATGGCAAAAGAGCGAACGAATCGTGCCGGCCACTTTCCGTCAACCCGGACCAGTAGGTGCCAAAGTGCTGTTGATCGATCACGCGCTGGCAAATCAAGCTGAAGTGCGAATTGCTTTTCGCGGGTTGTCTCGGTCCGATCGAGATGCGACAGCCGCATCGTTGCTCCCTTCGATTATCAAACAACGTTGGCAAGCGGCTGATAAAGAACTGTCGTCAGTGGCGGTTATGAACCATCCTTATGCTCTGATGGGGACCTTTATGCTCCGCGCAACTGTCCCGATTGGTTCTGCGGCGAATGCGGTCACTACTGCCCAAGTCACACTCCGCTCGATTGCAAAGGATGGACCGAGCGCAACGGAGATGGAGGTGGCGCGTGAAACGATTGTGCGAAGATCGGTTTCCGAGGTTGAAGACATATCAGAGGCGTGGCTCGATGGCGACACGTACAAACCGGAATCAAACTCGACGGGTAACGTCAATAATGTAACTCCCGACGACGTTAGGCGCGCCGCGGCGAGATTGTTTGAGAACGGAGCTCCGGAAGCGATTGTCGTTATGGGAAATCAAGCTGAATTGAAAATCCAATTTGGTGACAACGCTCAGCTTCAAGAACTGCCCAAACCGAACCTTCCGGCAACTCCCGCGACAAAGAAGCCCTGATTTACAAATTTTTCGCAAGAGCCTTGCAACCATTCCTGCTGACGCATGGGGTTAACTGAAATCGGACAGAAAACAACTGAAGCGCACGCTCGGCGGGTTCGCGAGATGTTTGCGAAGATCGCTCCGCGCTACGATCTCCTGAACCATATTCTGTCCGTGAATATTGATAAGCGTTGGCGGCGACGCGTAGTTGCGAAATTGAAACCGCTGCTGATCAAAGATGCGCGCGTGCTGGATGTTGGGTGCGGCACGGGTGACCTAAGCATTGAGTTATTTGAAAATACTGCAACGCAAGTGACGGGAATAGATTTTTGCGCGCCGATGCTGAAGCTGGCGCAGGCGAAGGCGCCACAGCTTCAGTTCATCGAAGGCGATGCCCTGAAATTGCCTTTCGCGGAAGCCTCGTTCGACGGACTGACGATTGGTTTCGCTCTGAGGAACCTCGCAGACGTTGAGCGAGGCTTACGCGAACTGCTCAGAGTTCTGAAACCGAACGGTGCGATCGCGATTCTGGAGTTTTCACATCCAGTCAACCCAGTGAGGGCGTCGCTTGTCGGTTTTTATAACTGGCGTTTACTGCCGTGGATCGGCGGTTTAGTGAGTGGCTCGCGCGGTGCATATGAATACTTGCCTGATTCGATTTCAAAGTTTCCGAATCAGGACACGCTCGCGTCGCTGATGTGCGACGTTGGGTTCGCGGATGTTCGTTTTGAAAATTTGAGCGGCGGCATTGCAGCGTTACATATGGGCCGTCGCGAGTAGCCCCAGCAACAATATCTGGCGACGCAAGCGAACGGCTTGTGCCACAGATTGATTGCGGTCTTCGTGACCGGCAATCATCAAAGCGTAGTCTACGGGGCTCGCGTAGCGGATTGGTTTGGTTGTCGGGGCCGAACCGGTTCGTGAAACGAGCCCCGGCTACGTTTTTCTTTTGGCCCATCAATCCTCGCAATCTGTTATCATCGCGCGAATCTCAGGCGCATGAAATACAAACTGTTCGGATTGCTGCGACGGATCGGCTTACTGATCCTGGTTGTCTGGACAGTCGTGTCATTGGTCACGATTCTGATCGAGTTAGTTCCCGGCGACCCGGCGGTCGCCGTGCTCGGCGAACAAGCGACGCCCGAACAGTTGGCTCAATTTCGCGCTAAGCATGGGTTGGATCGTCCGCCTTTCTTTTTCGGATTCCCCAGCGACGAACACGGCCAGAGACATTTCAAGTGGTATGGCCTGAACAACCGCTACGACGATTATTGGATCGCAATTCTTCATGGCGATTTAGGAAAATCATTTCGTACTGATCAACCTGTATTCCAGTTAATTAAGGAGCGATACCCTTACACGATTGCGCTCGCCTTGAGTGCGATGTTGATCGCCGTGTGCATCGCAATTCCGCTCGGCGTGATGGCGGGCAAGAACCGTGGCACCATCACCGATAATGCGCTCTCGGTTTTGGCTTTGGTTGGAATTAGTCTTCCCGGCTTCGTCGTCGGGCCAATGCTCGTTTACATCTTCGCGGTAAAACTGCAATGGCTCGGCGGATATGGAAGCGAGGATTGGACGTTCATTATTCTGCCGGCAGTGACTTTGGGCGCGGCGTTGTCGGCGATTCTCACGCGCATGGTGCGCTCGTCAGTGATCGAAGAGTTAGGCGAAGGCTACGTGCGCACGGCGCGCGCAAAGGGGTTGAGCGAACGCGCGGTCGTTTACAAGCACGTGCTGAAGAATGGATTGATTCCCGTTGTTACCGTTTTAGGTTTGCAACTTGGAATCCTGCTCGCGGGGGCGATCATCACTGAGAAAATATTCGGTTGGCCCGGCCTCGGATTGTTATTGGTGGAAGACGGAATCGGCAAACGCGATTATCGCATCGTGCAGGGCTGTGTCTTGGCGATCAGCACGACCTACATCATTGCTAATACGTTAACCGACATGCTGTATCGGTGGCTGGATCCGCGCATAAGATTTTCATGAATCGACTGTCAATTATCGGCCTCGTCGTCGTCATCATCTTCGTACTCGTCGCGATCTTCGCTCCATGGATCGCGCACTACGACGTCGGCGCAACGAACCTCGCCATGCGTTACATGCCGCCGTCCGCGGCGCATTGGTTTGGAACCGACTCCACGGGCCGCGACATTTTTTCGCGCGTCGTATTCGGCGCGCGAATCTCACTCGAGGTAGGGGTCATCGTCGTGCTCGTCTCCGCTTTCATCGGCACGTTGATTGGAGCGATCGCGGGGTTCTACAGCGGCTGGGTGGATTCAATTTTGTCAGGTTACATATTCAATGTCTTCCTCGCATTCCCCGGCCTGTTGTTGGCCATTGCGCTCGTCGCTTTCCTGGGCGCGGGTCTGAACAAATTGATCTTCGCGCTCTGCATCATCGGCTGGGTCGGCTACGCCCGATTGATTCGGGCGCAGGTCTTGAAAGTTCGTGAATATGATTTCGTGCAAGCCGCGCGTGCGCTCGGAGCCGGCGACCTTCGCATCCTCTTCGTGCATATTCTGCCGAACGCGATTCAACCTTTGATCGTCCAAGCGAGTTTGGGAATGGCTGGTGCAGTTTTAGCTGAAGCTTCGCTTTCGTTCCTCGGCCTCGGCGTGCCTCCGCCAGCGCCTTCATGGGGAGTGATGATCGAAGAAGCGCGCGATCTCTCAACGCTGCAAGCGGCGCCACATGCGCTAATTTTCCCCGGAGTCGCGATCGCCTTAACGGTACTCGCCTTCAATTTTATCGGCGATGGATTGCGCGAATATCTCGATCCACGTCAACGAAGTAGATAACACATTGGCACGACTTAATGTCTCTGTTTAGCCGCCGGACTTATTCGGCGCGACGGCGGCGGCACAAGTGCTGCCTCTAAACGAGCCGCGTCTTCTCTTGGGTTTTGCTGGGGCGGCTAGTGGGGTTCGAACCCACGACCTCCTGATCCACAGTCAGGCGCTCTAACCAGCTGAGCTATAGCCGCCGTATGCGGTGAGCAGCCGCAATTGTATCCGGCGAAATACGCAAAGGGCAAAGTGCGAAGTGCAAAGTGTTAAGAGCAAACCAATATGGTGCACCTTACCCTTCTTAAGCTTTGCCCTTTGCTCTTTGCCCGGGTTGCAGTATGCTTCGCACGCCCGCTGAAACCTTTCCCTGGGAGTGAGTCATGAAAATCAAAGTCCGTCTACAAATCTTTAGTTTTTGTCTGTTCGTGCTGTGTGTTGCCGCAGGCGTGTCGCGCTTGTCAATCGGAGTTCACGCGCAGAAACAGCAGAAAACCAAAACCGCGCATCCGAGCGCGCCGCCAAAAACAGATTCAAAAGTAAATACTGGCCCGAACAATAACGCATACGCCGCAAAGGTCAAGGAGTACACGACCGAATCCTATTTCATGACGGAGCTGGTCGACCACCTGCCGGCATCTGACAAGGTTCCGTCACCGGACAAAATACTCGGGTATGAAGTCGGCGCGCCTGGACATCTGACTTACTCGAAGGATCTGTATCGTTATTATCACGAGTTGGAAAAGACGACGCCGCGCGTGCGGGTCTTCAACGCACCAGAAAAAAGCGAAGAAGGAAAAGATCAGCTCCTGATCGCCGTCGGCGATGAAGCCGCCATCGCGAAACTCGATCGCTATAAAGAAATCACCGCGAAGCTCGCCGACCCGCGTAAGATTACCGACGCGGAAGCTGAACAGTTAATCGGCGAAGGGAAGGCTTTGTATTGGGCATCGGGTTCGATTCATTCACCCGAGACGGGTTCGTGCGAAATGCTGATGGAACTTGCCTACCGTCTGGCGACGGAAGAGAGTCCGTTCATTCGAGCGATTCGCAAGAACGTTATTGTCCTGATTACTCCGGTGCTGGAGGTCGACGGCCATGACATGATGGTTGACACATACAACTATCGCAAAGCAAATCCTGACAAGACCGCCCCGTCGTTAGTCTATTGGGGCAAGTACGTCGCGCACGACAACAATCGCGATGGCTTGGGCATGGCCCTCGCGCTTTCACACAATCAGATGAAAACGTTTCTCGATTATCATCCGACGATTTTGCACGACCTGCACGAGTCAGTTCCCTTCCTCTATACGTCAACCGGAACTGGCCCATACAATGCGTGGCTGGATCCGATAGTCATCGACGAATGGAACATCCTCGCGTATCACGAAATTGAAGAGATGACGAAGCGCGGCGTGCCCGGAGTTTGGACGCATGGCTTCTACGATGGCTGGGCGCCGAACTACATGTTCTATGTCGCCAACGGTCACAACGCCATCGGCCGCTTCTATGAAACTTTCGGCAATAGCGTCGCCGACACTCAGGATCGGACCGTCGGCCCACAGGCGCAACGCGATTGGTTTCGCCCGAACCCGCCGCAACCAAGAGTGAGATGGTCACTACGAAATAACGTCAACATGCAGGAGTCCGCGATTCTGCTGGCCATCAATTTCGTTTCGAATAACAAGGATCGATTTCTCAAGAATTTCTATTTGAAGAGCAAACGCTCGGTCGCCAAAGCGACTAACGAAGGACCCGCGGCCTGGATCATTCCGTCGGATCAATCGAGAGTCGTGGAAGCTGCCGACATGATTAATCTGCTGCGGCTTATGGGTGTCGAAGTACAGACTGCCGACAAAGAGATCACGGTCAAGGATCAAAAGTTTCCCGTCGGGTCTTACGTCATTCGCATGGACCAGCCATATTCACGCATGGCTGACATGATGCTCGACACGCAGTACTACAACGTCAACGACCCGACGCCGTATGACGACACGGGCTGGACTCTTGGGGCCATGCGGAACGTGAAGACCGTGCGCGTGACGGACAAGTCCGTGTTGCAAGCGCCGATGACGTTACTTAAATCTGACGCGAAGGTAACTGGGAGCGTGTCGTCCGCGCCTGCGCCCGTAGCTTACGTCATCAATCACAACACGGAAAATACCTTGATGACGGTCCGTTACAAGTTGAAGGACCTGAAGATCAATGCGGCAGAGGAACCGTTCGAAGCCGGTGGTCAAAAATTCAACGCCGGAAGTTTCATCATCAAGACAGCCGAAAATGCCGGTGATTTGAAGCAGATGCTCGCGGGTCCAGTTGCTGATTCAGGACTAAAGGCGGTCGCCGTCGAGAAGCTCCCTGAGGTAAAGACGCATCTGTTGGCAGTTCCACGAATCGCGATTCTTCATACTTGGACCAACACTCAGAACGACGGTTGGTTCAGGATTGAATTCGATCGACTGCAAATTCCCTACACCTATATTTCCGATCAAGTCATTCGCAACACGCCGAAGCTGCGCGACAAGTTCGACGTGATCATCTTTCCACCGGTCGGCGGTTCAGCACAGACAATCGTTAATGGTATTCCGATGCGCGGAGCGCCGATTCCCTGGAAGGCCAGCGACGTCACGCCAAACATGGCATTAAGCCCCGATCAGACGGACGACATGCGTGGCGGCATGAGCCTGGCGGGCGTCGTTAACTTACAGAAGTTTATCGAAGACGGAGGATTGTTTATTCCGATCTCGAACTGTTCACGCATTCCGATCGATTATGGCATCGTCAACGGAGTGAATATTCAGACGACTCGTCAACTAAATGCGCGTGGCTCGGTTTACAACGCCACGTTCGCCGACAAGCGCAGTCCGATTGCGTACGGCTATGGCGACACGTTGCCGATCTATTTCAATCAGGCGCCGGTATTCCAAGTCGCCGGTGGCGGCGGTGGCGGTTTTGGCGGCGGTGGTGGAGGTGGCGAAGGTGGACCTGGCGGTGGACCGGGTGGCGGACGTGCATCAGGCCGAGGCTCGTTAACCGATCCGGATATTATTCAAGGTATGCCATTAGCTGATCCGGCTTCGCGTCCGAATCCTGAGCAGGCCGCGGCAGAACAGCGGCAACAACAAGGCGCTTTCTTTGTTCCGCCTAGCCAGAGGCCCCGGATTATTTTGAGATTCGTTCAAGACGAAAAGAACCTCTTGATTAGCGGCATGCTCGCCGGTGGATCAGAATTGGCAAACACTCCCGCAGTTGTTGACGTGCCGGTCGGCCAAGGCCATGTCCTGATGTTCGCCAACAACCCAATGTGGCGGCATCAGACACAAGGAAGTTTCTTCCTAATCTTCAACGCTGCGCTGAACTATGACCATTTGAATGCCGGCAGAGACGCGGCGAGCGGCCCGGGCAATCGAACGCGAGGTGGCGACGACGATCAATAAAGCAGGTTTGGCGCCCCCGGCAGGACTCGAACCTGCGACCCTCTGCTTAGAAGTCGGTTGAAGCCAGTTTTCTGCCGTTAACTCCCGCTAGCAGAATTCGCACAATACCCGCATAAACATTGACTGAAAATAAATCTACCCCTATCTGGCGTTTTCAGGTAATATCCCGAAACGACAACCAAATTGTGTGTGCGGTTGTGTGCAGCTTTTGTTAGGACTGAATGTCCGGCGCACCGCTCAGACATCGAGAAAGGGATCGAATCGCGATGAAACCACGAGGCACGATCTTGAAACGGAAGGCGCGCGCGCGAGGCGGGAAAGATAGCTGGTGGGCGCGAGTCAACTACGTCGATCCGGTGACGGGCAAGCGTCGCGATCTGCAACGACGGGCAAAGAGCAAGAGCGACGCGCAAGACCTTAGAGACGAGTTGGTCAACGACATCACGAAAACTCACGCGCGCTCAGTCAGAGGCGAGCGCATGACGTTCGGCGACTTGTGCGACTATTTTCAAGAGCACTACCTAAAGCCCGCTCAGTACGTGGACGGGCGCAAGGTTGGCGGCGTGCGCTCGCTGATGACGCCTCTCGGACAGTTAAAAGTGCTGCGCGGCTACTTTGGCGAACGCCGCTTGCGTAGTATCAGTCATGGCGACGTGCGGACGTTTCGTGCCGTCCGGCTGAAAACGCCAACCCGCGCGGACCTTGCGCGCCACGAGGCAGCCGTGAAGCTGTACCAGAACGCTCTAAAGCGAAAGCAGAAAACTGAGAAGCCACAGATGCAAGTCACACGCACGATTGCCACCGTCAACCGCGAGCTGTCTCTGCTTCGGCGAATGTTCAATGAGGCGTATCGCGAAGGCTGGATTGTCCGCAATCCGTTTACGGCCGGCGGATCTCTGATAAGCATTGCCGACGAAAAGAAGCGTGAGCGCATTCTGACGCGGGAAGAAGAAACCCGCCTGCTTGAAGCTTGCTGTGCTCCGAGTCGGACGCACTTGCGAGCGATTGTTGTCTGTGCGCTGGACACGGGTATGAGGCGAGGGGAGATATTCTCGCTGCGCTGGCGCGACCTGGACTTTGACAACCGCGTGTTAACTATTCAGGCAACCCACACCAAGACTATGAAGGAAAGGCAAGTCGCCATGACGGGACGACTCGCAATCGAACTTGAACGGTTACGAGCGATGGCCCCGGACAATGCGAGTGGCCGTGTCTTTGGTATCAGTGACAACGTGAAAAAGAGTTTCAACGCGGCGCGCAGCGCGGCTGGCTTAGCAGACGTGCGATTCCACGATCTCCGTCACACAGCGGCGACACGATTGGTAAGTCTGCGTATTCCGTTGCCGGAAGTTGGGCGCGTCCTGGGCCACACACAACCCGTCACAACCTATCGCTACGTCAACGCGAACATCGAAACTGCGAGGCGGGCAGCCGCGGCTCTCGATGCCTTCAATGCCAATGGCACTGTACAGGCAGAAAACTCCGAGATGGTGAACTGATTACGGGAAGATTTAGAGAGATGCCAAACTGAGACAGCCAGTGAATCGAATAGAGGTCAGGATATGGCGACGCTAGAACAGATCATCGACGAGGCACGCGCACTCTCGCCTGGAGAAAGACGAAAGCTGCGCGAGGCTTTGGAGCGCGAATTATGATCTTCTGCCCAGACGAACACGGAATCGAAGGAAGAGACCTTTGTTAACCGACTAAGGGAGAAGGGATTAATCTCCGCAATACCGCCTCGTCTTCCAGATGACGAGCTGCGACGAAATTACCGGCGCGTTGAAGTCAGAGGTGAACCCATCTCCGAAACCATCGTGAGGGAGCGAGCCTAGTGGCAGCCTTTCTTCTGCGACAGTAGCGCGATTGTGAAGCGTTACGGTTAATGAGGATGCGATGCGCGCTTCACTTGGCAGCCGCAGTAACGCGCAAGGTTTGTCCACCAAACTCGGAAGGATTATTATTAGCCTATGAGTACCGCTGAACTTGTAGAACAGGTGAAAGCATTGCCCGCACGTGAGCGTCGTAGATTTGTCGAGATGATCCTGGCGCTCGACGAAGATTCGACGCCAACGCCTGCACCATCCGAACGCGCCAGGCGCGTTTTCGAAAATAAGGTTGTCGACGATACCAATGGAAATGACCGCCTCGCGCGATTGCGGAAAGCCCGTGGAATCTGGAAAGACCGAAACGACCTGCCTAACCTTCGAGAGTTGCGTGCTGAGTGGCAGAGGTCTTGATGATCGTGACAGAAACGACCCCGACGTTACTCATCGATACCGACGTCATTATCGACTATCTTCGTGATCAGAAGGACGCTATTGCTTACTTCGAAGCTCTGACTGAGACGTTGCTACTGTCGGTCATAACTTTGGCTGAACTCTACGCTGGCGTGAGAGAGGGAACAGAAAGGACTGCTCTGGAAACATTCATTACGGCCTTTGAGATTGTTCCAGTAAGCGAAACCATTGCCATCAAAGGTGGCCTCTACCGTCGAGATTTCGGCAAGAGTTACGGAGTCGAATTGGCCGACGCGATGATTGCGGCCTCCGCAGAGACTCGCGGGGCAACTCTGGTAACACTGAACAAGAAACATTTCCCCATGTTGTCAACAGTGAGCGTGCCCTATCAGAAGGCTTAACGATTCGAAGCTTGGGCGTCCATAAATAATACGTTAGTTTCCGACGCGCAATCTGAAGGGATCTATTTTGCGAGGATACGACGCTGTCCAGTTGGCCGCACCATAGGAAGCAAACGACGAGCGAATTGCTGACGACCTCTCACCGCAGACGCTGGTTTCTGCCGACAATGAACTAAACATCGCAGCGCAAGCAGAAAGTTTGAGCGTCAAAGACCAAACGACCATCCTTAGAAACTATCAGGGATAGATCACAAGTCGGAGCGGAGTCACTAAGAATCCGCCAAGAAATACCGGCCCAAGCTCGGTTAATGATCCAGCTTGGGCTTTCTTGCTTCGTAATTTGGCCCAGCCTCATTGAGGCGAAACTAACCGATTCGGCATGCAGATTAACTTGCAAGGTTCACGATCAGACCTAATACAAGCAATTGGCGTGGTAAATCTAGAATATTGCTTGCGGTAAAATTGTTGTTAAGTCTATGCTGCGTAACCTAGAAGGTCTTCTTGCAATACTTGCGTCGTGGGGACGACCTTCGAAATCCGGGCACAATAATACTAAGTTGCCAGTGAATTAATCATTGGCAACGAGCTTCTTGGGGTGAAGTCGCGCCGGGCTGAATCGCTAGAACAGCATTAGAACGTTCAATGCGACTTCAGCTAGTGAGGGTAGTTCCACCGATGCCTCTGAAACAGGTGGACCCTCCATTATCCCCGGCGCGGTCGAGTCAGCCCTGATCGAGTCAGGCGGGAGCGATTGAGCGGCCGAAATGCACGGTGGTCCTTGCATGATCCCTGGCGCGGGGCAATCAGCGTACGCCACTAGAGTCAGTGCAAACGTCAAGAGGACGGCAGCACCTAATCTTCTTAGGTTGGTCATGTTGTTCTCCTTACAGAATGGTTTGTCGTTTCGAGTGTCTTAAAGAAGCATAGAGAGGCGGGTTTCAGGCCCTCGCGGTTGGCTGAGAATCTAGTCAACCGGCAGCTTCTCGATGCCGCACTTTTTCAACTATATAGAAGGCGAGGCCTCACATGAACTTAGCGACTCAATTGGCCGCAATCGGAGGAATTGGTGAACTCACAAAGACTGATCGTGCTTTGCATTCCTGTCATTTAGCGAAGGAACTTGAAAAGGCCGGAGAGTACGAAGCAGCGTGTGAAGCACTAAGTGAGTTTTGGTTCGATCGCGCCGCCTCGCCGAAGGTGGAAGGGCTTGATCGCCAAGCTACTGCCGACGTGTTCCTGAGAACTGGGGCGCTGATCGGATGGCTTGGCGGCGCCAAGCAATCTCAACGCCAAGAGTCAGCGAAGGATCTCATCACGAGAAGTATCGAACTCTTCACGGAGCTTGGCGAGTCCGAGCGGATTGCCGAAGCTCAGTCGGAACTTGCCCTGTGTTACTGGCGCGAGGGAGCTTTGGATGAAGCGAGGGTTACGTTAACAGAAGCGCGAAGAAAGATCACCGACAATAACAGCGACCTCAAAGCGGTAGCGCTTATTAGATCCGGTGTCATAGAGGAAAAAGACGGACGACTTATCGAGGCATTGCGCTGGTATGACGAATCTCAACCCCTAGTCGCAAGAAGCACAGATAATTCTTTGAAGGGAAGCTTCCATCTTGGCAGGGGCACAATCTTTACAAGTTTGGGCACGGCAGGTCAGATTGAAGATTGTTACGATTCGGCACTAATCGAATTTGCAGCTGCGAGTGTTCACTTCGAGCAAGCAGGACACATGCGTCAATGCGCCCGCGTTGAAAACAATCTCGGCTTTCTTTACCAGAGCATCGGCCGATTTCCTGAGGCACACGAACACATCAATCGAGCACGCGACATCTTCTTGTCGCTAGGCGACGAAGCACATGTTGCGCAAGTCAATGATACTCGCGCCCGTGCGCTCCTAGCGGAAGGTCGCTATCGCGAAGCAGAACGATATGCGCGCGTGGCAGTGAAGACGCTTGACCGGGGTGACGAATGTTCTTTATTGGTAGAGGCTCTCACCACTCATGGGACCGCCCTGGCGCGTTTGGGAAATTACTCGACCGCACGCTCGCAGCTTAATCGAGCGATCGAAGCAGGAGAGAACTGCGGAGATCTGGAAGGCGCAGGCCGTGCAAAGCTATCTATCATCGAGGAACTCTCGGGCCAAACCTCCGCCAGTGAAATGGCTTCAATTTTTAAATCTGCTTTGGAAGTATTGAAAGAGTCGCAGGACCCTTCGGCGACAAGGCGGCTGTTTGCTTCTGCCGCGACCGTCATCGACACATTCGAAATTGCGGAAGGTCAAAGCGTAGGCTCGAAAGCGGAAGGCTCGGAAGGCCTTTCATTTAAGAAAGAGGTGCATGCGTTCGAGAGGACTCTTCTCGAACGCGCGCTAAGGGAAGGAGGTGGGTCAGTAAGTAAAGCCAGTCGCTTGCTCGGATTCAGGCATCATCAGAGTCTGATATCGTTAATAAACACACGACATCAAGAGTTGCTCAAAACGCGATCGGTAGTTCGAAAGAGACGCCGGCATATAGTCTCGAAGCCAAAAGCGAGTAAGAAGGCGAGAACGTCCGAAGTAAAACCACATGCGGGACAAGTTTCTGTATTACATGTTGAGGACAACAAGCAGGTTGCTAACGTAATTAAGGATTTTCTCAGTTCGGAAGGAATGCACATTGACTCGTGCGGAAACGGAATGACCGCATTGAGAATACTCACGGGTGATGCACGGTATGACGTGGTAATTGTTGACAACGATTTGCCAGGCCTCAGCGGACTCGAATTAGTCAGGCGAGTCCACAAAATCACACATCGCCGGAAAACGCCGATTATTATGCTTTCCGGCGATGAAATTGAAACAGAGGCATGGCGCGCCGGTGTCAAAGAATTTCTGCGAAAGCCGCAAGACATAGACCGCGTTGCGTCAACGGTCGAGAGATTAGTAACGAGAGGCAAAAAGAAGATCAAGGATTAAGATTCAGTTTAGGCACGGCCCTCCCGTCCTAACAAATCGGAGTGACCAGTGCCGCGAGGCCGCCGTGAGAAAAGTTGGGGTGGGCACGGCGGCCTCGCTCTCTGCAACAAATTCAATTGTCCTTCGACCTCAGGTTCTTGTACACTGCTTTTGTCCTTTTCCTCACATCCCAGACAAAGGAGAAATGTGTATGTCTCTAATCCGTTGTCGCGAATGCGGCGGCTCAGTTGCGTCTGACGCTGATCGATGTCCGACGTGTGGCAGCAAATCTATTGCCGAAGCAAGGCGTTGGGAAAAGCTGAAGTGGAAGGTTTTAGGTTTCACGGTCGTTGTTATCTTAGGGCTAGTTGCATTACTTCTTGTATTGCCTGCGCTAGGGTTACTCCCCAAGAATGAATTACCTAAAGGTCCCAATCCGTCACGCAGCATCCAATAAGACTAAGCCGATATCTGGGTGAAATAGAACTCGTGTCTAGTTGTTTTGGGGGGCGGGGGCAGCAACTGAAGGAGTGGGTAGCAGTACTTTCCTTTTTATTGCTTTCTTTATTTCGCGATTTCCTTCAGCAACTCTCACATCGCACAAAAAATAGCGTGCACCTACATTTAGACTCTTTGGCACGCTGCATAAAATCTGCAACTGGAACGCTGAATGGGCGTCTAACCACCCCTTGAGAAATACCCACTGGGCTAACTCATCGGTAGAACCAGCGAAGACGGAATAGATCCTTTTCTTCAAGATGTTTTTAACTGTGCCTCCTAAGTTGACTTTACCAACATAGGGAACGCCGGCGTCGACTCCTAGCCTTCCTTCATACTCAAAGGCTGGCTGACCATCGACAGTCATGGTGACAGGGTGGATTCCATACAACTGAATTTCAGGCGATCCGACCCGAGCCTGAATTGTCACATTGTCTGCTGCAGAGAAACTCGCTTTCTTCGCTTTTCTCGGCCAAAAGCCAAACAGGCCATGTGTCTCCGATGTCATCAGGAATTCGGGAATGACAGAAAATCTATAGACATCGTGGGTCGCGGGATTGAAGTGAGTCCTTGCGGTAAGAATATCTCGCTCATCGGGCGCGAGATCCTCAAGGTTCAAGCGAAGCGCGGTTGTCGAAACTCTTATTCGGAAGGGACCTAGGCTCATGTGAGTTCTCCCGATTTGTGGAATTAAGTACGCTTTGAGTATAGCCGTTAGCTAAGGTTGGCATAGCGTAGTCCCGAATTTTACCTGTGTCAAACGTGAATGATCACTACCGCGAATTGGACGAGTCCTGTCGTCTTTGCGCTCCAATCCTTCAGACGAGTTGAAGAAAAAATAGGTGCTGCGCACCTGAAAAAGTGGGACACGTCACCCCGCTCAAAGCGGGCTGCGTTGCTCACGTTTGTAAACATTTGTCTACAAAGTCTACTTGCGGAAACAAAGGACTTAGCGAATCGTGTTTACAAACGTGATCATCTGCTCACGAACGTGAGCACGCGCGTTAACATTGTAAACATGCCTCTGGTGCGTTGAGGGTTCGACATTTAGGCTACAAATCTCGGTCAGCCTCGACAGGATCAAATCAATCAGACGCATCACCTGCGGACATTCTTTCGATCCATTCTATCAAGGGGAGACGGGAGCATCGGCGAGTTCGGCTAGTTGCGTACACCCAGCGCGGGGTCTGGGGATCGCTTGGCCCCATTCAAACCACGGATGCCTAACAAAACAAAACCCTCCCCAAGGCTCCGCATACATGCGAGGAACAACAAATGTGGCGGTGTCTTCGTGACCATTAGCGTCGCGAACTACCAATGAACAGGATAGAGGAAATTGATTATTCGGAAGCTCCGTGTATTGAATGTAAATGTTGATATGACTACGAGGTATTTCAAGCGGCGAACCCAAAACTCTACCGCTGGGGTCGGGAGCAACGCCCCCCATGTTTTCCAACTGATAAGAACCGCAGCGGGTAGTCGACGAATACGGGGGCGCTCCGCCCAAAATGTTGTATCCAATATTTAGGCTGCCTCGAAGTGTAGTAACCCATTGCGCGCTAGTGATGCGAGGTCTGTCCATTTGCCATTTCGCGTCGCTATTTGCAATAACCTCCGCCGACCAGAACAGGGCGTGGTCGCTCTCAAATTTTAATGACACGATGGTCTGCTTCAACAGTCCTTCACCAAAGACAGGAGCAGCAGACATGTCTTTGTAATTGAGTTGCACATACACGGCCGAGAACGCGCGGCGAGTACCGGACATGTCCATTTCAGGTTGCAGACTACGTGTTTCGAGAATCTTCCAACTGGGCTTGGGCTTCAACAGATCGGTAAGCGCGGTTTCTTTTGGATCTTGTGCGTAGGTGAAGGGTTGCGCGATAGAGAAAAGGTTTCTTTGTGGCGGCTTAATGAATTCAGATCTCTTCGATTCGAAGTATTGCGTGGTTACTTGGGGCCACATGACTTGCGGATTCTGAGCCCTCAATCGTCCCAGTTCCGCTTGATAAACAAAACTGTTATCAAAGATTTTCTTAAAGTCGCCGTCCTCAAAGCCGCCGAGCAATTCTGCGGCAGCCTTGCTTGGGCCCGCAGTCGAAGGGCTTGTCGGCGCAGGTTTCTTAGTTGGTGCACCAGCCCGCCTTCTTGTCTGCGCTTCAACTAGGCGGGAACCAACCGTCAAGGCAACAGTAGCAGCGAACACGAATGCCAAAGAGAACTTCGGTCTGCTTAATCTCATGATTTCTCCATGTCCGTTTCACTCAATGTCTTGTTCGACATCGCTCTGGCTCCAAGAAGCTATTTAGGCAGTCAGATCGGATCTCAACAACGCGACGGTCTTTCGGAAATATCCGGCCCACCGGTTCTTTTTCACAAAAATTACTGGAACAAATATCAACGCAAATATTCCGCAGGTCGTTACGCCAAGAATGATGGTAGAGACTATGTTCCACGTAATATCGAGGCGAGACATGACTGTAATGAAGGCTCTGCCGTTATTGTCTTCGGAGGCCTCGATCCTCAGGGTCATTCGTTTCTCCAAAACCTTTACCATTCCAAATCGCTTTGATTCGTTTATGAAGATCCTCGGAGAATGCAATTGAATCATTGGCCCTACGCCGGCTTCTTTCAACCTGGGGAAAAGAGCGCCTTGGATGTATTGGCAGGCTTCGGGAAAAGACCGATTAATTGGGAAGGACTCTCGTAGTTCCATTGGTTCGTTCGGCTACGCAGTTTCTGGAGGCGCGCAGTAAGACCCACACAACGTTTTCTACTTCAACACGTCGGAGCCTTCCCTGTTTTCAAGGGAGCGGCTCACAATAATCACTGACACGGCCTTGCCGGGAAATGCTCCGCCACCTGTCGAGCCGCGCGATGAACCGAGCATCATCGAAGCGAAGCTGCTGTTATCGATTGCCGCGCCGATCCAAACTCGTTCCGTCGTTGCGACCAGGTAATAACCGGGCGGATAGTTCTTCGGATACAGCTTGCCTTCGTGCCGCTCATAGTCACGCGGATTACTGGAAGATTCGAATCCGCCGATCTTCGGCTCGAAATCAACTCCGTAGTCATTCTGAATCGCGGTTGCTGGAATCTTCTCCTTGAAATTGAGCGAGATTGATACGAGCTTGTTATCAGCGAAAACCAACTCCGCATAGTTCAGGCCTTTAATATCCTTGAATTTCAGGTGTCGAAACGTCTTGCCCTTGGTGCTGATTCGTTTGTCGAACGGGTATGGTCTGAAACTGTCATCCTTATCATTGGCTGGCTGACCCAAGGCTTTGACAGCGTCCTCGGGCGTGCTTTGATCGATGATGAGACCGTGCCAGCGATCCGGCATAGGCTTGTCTGGTTCTTGACCTAACGCAAACGCGGAGACGGCAAAAGCAATGGAAAGTAATAACGCGGACCTGTTAATCATTTTGATCAGACTCCTTCGATCTAACTATTTGATTTGTTGGAATCTCTGATGGCTTGGAGGTTCTCATTAATCTTAAAGAAGATCATGATGATCTCGCAGTAGACCCGCCAGAGGATCAGCCACACGACGCCGCCGATCAACATCAAGAGAAACCAGAACAGTGAACCCAACATGCCCGTGGGCGTCTGCTCGCCCAACGAATAGACGAGTCCGGTCAACGTGGTCACACCACCTATGCCGATGACGCCAATGATAATGAGCAGTGAGCCTGCTACATATAATACTTTTAGAAATCTTCCAGCAATGAACTCATCGAAATTGAGAAACCTTCCCCAGTTGAAAGACTCTTTGGTCTCCATGGTTTTCTCCCAAGCCGAAGTGATCTCAAAGTTTTGACGGCAAGAGTCTAGCAACCTTCAGCGAGCCATTTTCGGACTAACCAGAGCGCTTATCGTTCCGAAAGTGGTTAGCTGGCGCGTGATAAGCTTCGGAGCGGAAACCGATGAGCTACTCGATTCAAGAGGCGACTGCGAGCGCGTTTGGCCTGGCGCATTTCATTCATCGCGATCGCTTGTTGGCACTGGAAATTACAAAGGACGCATTGAGCGCGCTCGGTTCTCATATGAAGCCGCAGCGGAAGCGTGTGTACTACCGCTTGCGTGGGCGAAGCGCCGGTGAAAGCCTCTTCAAAGCCAGGACGAAAATCTCGCTGGAAGATCAACAGAAGCTGCAAGTGGTGCTCTATTTATATTCTGAGAGGATTGAGCGAAAGCAAGAAGCTGAATGGACGGATTGCGCGGCGTCAAGGACATCAAATCTTGGCCAGACTGAACAGTTTGATACTCCCGCACTCACCCCACGCATTCTCCCTGAGAAGAGAACGGATGAGGCAAGTGCTTGTGCGACGAAACTTATCAGACACCAAATCACTCAAGAGGACTGGCTCGTACGTTTCATGAAACACCTGATCGCGATTAGCGTTATCCGTTCCTCCTTTTATGTAACGTTAGGCGTGGGGCGTGTCCTTTACAACTACACAACGGAGGAAGCGGCGAGGCTCTACGACACAGTGATTCAAGATTCTGACCGCATGAAAGATGCGCAATACTTTCGTAAGCGCCGAACTCAGGTCTTGATGAAGCAATTAAAGGAAAGATTCGGCAACGTCTTGCAGACGTGTACCGTGGCTCATGGGGAAGACCGATTCGTATCAGAGAACGAGGCGGAACAATTTATCCCGCTCGCAAATCTTTGCTTGGAATTGTTTATACCGTGGAGCACCAACTGTGTCCTGCCAGAAAAATGGAATCCAATGAACGACCAAATAGACGAGTTGTATTTTCAAGATAGTGATCCTGACAACGAACATCCAATAGAAGTCCAGCGCATGCACACTCTGATTCATCCGAACTGCTTTGAACGCCTAACTACGGCTCTTGGCCTCGCAAAACCTCACGAGCGATTGGAAATACCGATGTTCTCTTGGCGTCAATCCCGCATTAACGATCAGTCAGGTGGAGACTCGGACGGTGGAACTGGTACGCAGCGGACCTGGCCCGCGCCTCTGACGGATTCAGAAATACATCAGATTGAGGAAGCAGTGAAGAAGACAAGCGAGCGGCGCAAGAAATCAAAGCCCGACGCTGTGAAAGTGATGGTTGATGGAGTTGAGCGCGAAAGCGTTAGGTTGAATCAAGGGCCGGTTCAGTTCCGTGTCGATGAGTGTGCGAGACTCATCGAGATCAAATCGAAGGATGACGGGTTGTTACTTGGTACTCTCCTACTAGAGCGGAGAGAGCTTCTAAGGGCAGCGAGTGGGGAAGGGTATAACTTGAACTTTGCGCGTGGCCGCGAGATTTTCCTCAAATTGTTTCCTTTGTTGGAAGCCGATGGCGAGTTCGCTGGCGCGGATGTCGAAATCCAATTACATGCGAGAGTTCCTCTCGCTGGCCGTATTACGATCGTCGATGCCTTGCGGCAGATCGCGCATGCAGCGGTACGAAGACCGGCTCCCGTTTTGGGCATCTTCGCGATTCTGGCCATCGGTACGACGGCGGTGTTGCTTATCTCGCGCATGAACTCACACCGCAACCAGTATGTTGCCCAAGTTCAGCCACAACCTTCGCCAGCTTCTTCATCCATACAAACAAGTCAGAAGGAAACCAAAGTTGAAGTTGCCCCCGATACTAATAGGGCACACGGCGAGCCGGCTAGTCGAGGCGATAGATCTAAGACGAATAACGCCAAAGAAGAAACGCGCGGTCTTTCAGCGGAGACCGCTCGAGAGTTGGCCGCAGTTCGGCGTATCTACGTCGAGACGAACAGCGAGATAGATGGAAAGCTTCGCGCTGTCTTTGTTGATGCGATTGCGACCACTGGCAAGAGACAAGTTTCGAGCGATGCCGATGCCGATGCGTATCTATATTTTGATCTGAAGCAAACGAACTCAACGACGCGAGTTAATGCACGTTTGATGAGTCGGAACGGATTCATACTTTGGAAAGATAGACGCATTGTTATGGGAGGAAGTGACACTACGGTGGTGGTAAAATCAATAGCCCGAAATTTAGCCGCCAGGCTTACGCAGTGATTTACTTAAACTCGCCCTGAATAGTGAATCCGGCCCAATAGTAAGGTGAGTGCCAGCTTGGGTCATGCGACCTAGAAATCTGAGCAGCGCGAAGTGCGGCGGCGGGTGATAACTTGTTCGTCAACATCTCGCGATAGAAGCGCGTCATTAACACTGCGGTTGCACGGCTATCAACCTCCCATAAACTTGAGACGACTCGCGCCGCACCCGCGTACATGAACCCCCGCGTGACGCCGAGCAAACCTTCGCCCTTTACATCTTTCCCCAAAGCCGTTCGGCACGCACTTAACACAACAAGATCAGCAGGCAGCTTGAGGTTATAGATTTCGTGTACTTGTAGAAAACCATCCTGCTGACGGCCATTTTGGTCGACTAGGGAAAGCACCAGTCCCGACAACTCAGGCCGTTGACTGTCGAGCAAGCCATGAGTTGCAAAATGAAGAATGCGGTATTGATTGAGATCGCCGTTGAAGACGGTTGTTCGACTCGCGTCGAAGTCGAGCGCGAGTTTTTGTTGCTGAGCAGGAACTAAACGGGAAATTGCGATAGCTTCTCGTCGTGTTGAGGGAAGGCGTTGAATGACGCCGTTTGCACTTAACCCCGCGTCGCGCAATGAATGATCGAAGTTGATCCTCACCAGGGTTCGAGTACCCTCGCTTTTTGTTGTCGCTTCAGCGCGCCTTGTCTGACGCACACGCGTATCGTTTGACTCAAATACGGGATCAGCCAAGGTAGCGACCGTCTTTGGCGCAGAATCTCGCGAGCCAATTTCGTGCCGCAAGAGTGCGAGTGACGAAGCTGAAGGCAGTGAGACAATCTCATGTTGCGTTACCAGCGCTCCCATTGCGTTGGCCGTTTTTGACGCCTGTGGATTTGAAAGGGCGGCGAAGGGGACATATTGCAAAGCACCTTCGGCTACGATTAGCAAACGCTTGCGTTCCAAACGACCAGCAATTGGTCCAAGCAGCATTCGACTCAGGGCCAATGAGGTTTTCTTAAGGTCGTCTGATTCGGTGTCCGGTGAACTAACGTTCAGATAGAAACGCCGCGCGAGAAGTTCAATCTCGCCGCGCTTTGGCAGTTGAAAAGAAGAAGTTGAATCGCGTGTCACTAGCCATAGAAAGCTGCGTTTCTCACCTAAAGAGTATTCAAGCAAGATTGTGTCGTCATCGACGACTTGCGATTGAATTTCATTTAAGGTTAATGGCCGTGGCTGTGTGAGTTCTGCATAGCGAGGACTAGCAGCCCGAACTCGCGCTTGAATCGCCCGATACTCATCCGTGAGATCTTCAACCTCCTTCGCAGTTTGCGCAGCTTGCTCTGGCGCACGCGAACTGCTTAAGAGACGGGTCTGGTATTCCGACTTTGCCTTCAATCGTTGTTCGATTGTTCGCTCACGTTCCAGAAGTTCATCGGAAACACCCTGACGAATGTCGACGCCAGATGAAAAAAGAGTTTCAAGCAAATTGCGCGCTCGCGCTTGCTCGCTTGCTTCAAACGCCTTCACATCGTAACCCGAGGAAGGATTCCGATCATGGAGGCGCATTAACAGATCAACATTGAACTCATAATAACTGCGAGCGTTTGAGAGATATTGTGAACGCATCTCCTGACCGGAAAAACTGGTTCGAACAAACTCAATCAGCTTAAGAGCACGTTCGATATCGGCTTTCGCGGTTTCCAGATCGCCAAGGTCCCTGCAAGTGACAGCGAGTTCATAGAGCGCCTCGGCCATGCCTTCGCGATCACGCACGGTGTCCCGCAATTCAAGCGCCCGGTTCAGATAATCGATGGCCTCACGTGAATTACCTTTTGCGCGTGTAAGCAAACCGAGCCTTGATAAAACATATGCTTCCCCGCCGCGATTACCGATCGCTTGCATCAGTAATTGAGCTTGCTTCAAATAATCAAGCGCCTCGTCGGAAGCGCCGAGTGACGATGTGACCTGGCCCACGTTGGCAAGCGCATATCCTTGGTTCTCCCTATTCCCCGATTGCTTACTTATTCGCAGAGCTTCATTGAATGACTCTAGTGCGCCTTGAAAATCATTTAATGCGTATTGAGTTTGTCCGAGAGCGTTGAGCGCACGAGGCAGCCAAACAAGGTCAGAAGTGGTGCGCCAAGCCTTCGCTGCTTTTTGAAAATAGTCAACCGCTTCGGAAGTTTCTCCTAACGAAGCGTGAAGTTGGCCCAACCGGAGATAAACCCGCGCTTCACCAGCAATGTCGGTTGTTTCCGTAACGTATGGCCCGGCTTTGCGCCAATAGGGAAGCGCATTATTTAGGTACTCCAAGGCCTTCTCTTTTTCCCCAGAATTTAGATAGAAAGCTCCAAGCGCTGTGTGAGCTATCCCCTGTTCTCTGAAATTTTCAGGCTCATATTCTTCGGTCTCTCGCAACGATAGCTGGAAGTACTTGAGCGCCTGTTCTGTATCTCCGAGCATTTCGTAAGATCGCGCCAAATTGTTGAAGGGCCAGTTTACGTGTGTAATCCAGCCGGGTATTTCATACATCGCTAAGGCTTGCTGGTATGGGGCTAATGACTTCTCGTACTCACTCAGATTGAAGTAGATCTCTCCAATCGTCATTAGCGATTCAAATTCCATGTATTTGGAATCCAAATCCTGCAAAGGATGCCAATAAGAAACTGCTGCTTGAAATTTTAGGATCGCCTGCCGCAACGCTTCTTCGGTTCCAATCGAATAAAGTCGAAACGCTTCGAAATAGTTTCGGTCGGCTGCAATCAAGCCTTCGTTTTCACGATTCGCGTCCCAAACGTAGAGTTGCAGCCTGTACTTACCCTTTGCTGGTAAGGCTTCCAGCCCGCGCACTTCGAAGCGATAAACACCGGCCACTCTGCTAGTCCACATTAGAGACTTTTGACCGTCAGTACTCTTTGGAAGGAGCACCTCTTCAAGCTTCTCTCCGTCAGGACCATAAAGAGTCATGGCCCCATCGAGGCCACTAAAGTATCCCTGTACTCGGAAATATTGATTTGCCTGCAGCTTGAGCCCATATCTGTGCGCTTCGCCGCTTCCGAGTTGATAGATAGGTTGATCGACACCTCGCTCGAATCGCTTTAGTTCTGGAAGCTCATCCCTCTCTGGTGTTTGAGCCTTCAAGTCTGGACAACCTTTCAGCCGCTCCTTTGGGTTGGCCAAGCAGACGATTGCCGCAACTGAGATAATCGCAAACGCCTTCGCGACGAACGCAAGAGTCTCGATGCTTTTGAGCGATGGCAGTCCGAAAGGTGTATGACGATCGGGAATCATAGGGCCGATCCTTGAGTGTAGGAATGTCCGACGAAATGTGAGCCATCAATAATGGCTTGCCCGGCAGAATCTATCACGTTTCTTTCAGCCGATTCAAAAACTGCGTGCAACCGAAAGCTAGAACGTGACGGTCATCCGATAATCGAAAATTATGTCCTGGTCAGACATGCTGCGCGCCATCTGAGAAAGCTATGTCACGCCACATGCGCCGGAAACATAATTGCGGATTATCGTACGCCCGGCTTCGCTCTGTTTCTCTCCGATTACCCCACGCGCTCGCACCTTCGCTGCTCGTTGCTGGCAGTAGTTAGGGCAATGGCGTAGCCTTCGCTCCGAACACCGTCAAGGATCTTCGCAAGCTACGATGAACTTCGCGAATTCAAGACATCGCTTCGTCCTTGACTGAATTCGGCGCTTCGTCTTGAGCAGTCGATAGCTGCTGAGCGCAGTTAATCAATCATCCGATTCCTAATTTCGATTGCACAGATCAATCGCGATCGAAGTGTGCTTTCGAGTGAAGTTGAGTGCGCGATAAAGAGATAAAGAATCAAACTAGGGTGGGCAGACAAGATAGAACCCGCTTTTCAAACTTGATCGTTCCCCCAACCTTCGTCTTTTCAGCAGCTTAAGAATAAAGCAAATTGTATTAAGAAACTTGGGCAACTGGGAGAGTTACTTAAGATCAATATTCCTCGTCGGTTATGGCTTTATTTTTGCTAAGAAATCCGCATCTCTCGATAAGGCGGAGGACTTAATGGCAATACGACCCCAGGGAAGAAAGAGAACGCTGTCAAAGAAGGTCTCGTCATTCAACATGTGGATGGACCAGGTCTATCAGGTTCGCGAGATCATGGAATCGACGGGCGCAACAAAAGACGCGCCGGTCATTCGAGTCTTGCTGGACGAGGCTCTCAGCGCGCGCCGCCGAAAGGCCCTAGGTATTAGTGATTCAGGTGAGCCGCCGGGCCAAGCTACGGCTGAGACGCTAAACACGCTTCAGGTTCTGTTATTGAAATTAATCAAACAGGAAGACAAGGTATTTCGGCGGCAAAGTGTTACTTTCCACGTTCTGCGGGAAGCGCTGATAGAGGCCCGCGCCGGCAGGGAAGTTTACTTTGAGGAGTTTGTCGAACGCCTGTGGCTGGAGAGGGGTAAGAGCCGCGAGACCATGAAGAACTATTTTGACTTGAAGACCCGCAACACGACGGATTACGTCGATCAGGTCATCGACAAGATCAACAAGGAAGACGCTCGCAAGGACTCATGAATCGAGACTGGTTCTCCGACGGTAAATTGCCGGATGGTTGGCAGGGTGTGGTCATGGTGGCCACAAAGAGGGTGTGACTTTGCACCCACAGGGTCGGCTTGCCGGAGGAAGTTTTTCTCAAAATGCGTCCCGCCGACGAAACACGCGGGCCCAGTTGCGAATGTCGGATTTCACATACATTTTCGAGTTCGGTTTTACAACTTTCGTGATCGGAGTTTCGACGACTTCGCGCGTCCAGAGAAATCACCCATGTCGTCAAAATGTTCAAAGGTTTGAGCACAGTCGAGAGGGCGTAAGCCTTGATTCGATCTGAGTTCTTAGATGCCGCATTCGTATGAATCCGAGCTTTCGGATAGATCCCTGATTCTTTGATCACGATTCCTATTTACACTGAGTTACATGCAATGACATGGCGCACCATTTAGTACCGTCCTTTCCACAGTGAGCGGCCACTGGCACAGAACTTGTGATAAGAGCCGAACATGCAAGCCAATCAGAGTTACCCCAACTTACTCTCCGAGAAACAAGCGGCAGCCCGACTGGGCGTTGCTCGCATCACCCTTCTTCGCGCCCGTGAAGCGGGACGCATTCGATTCTTTCGAATCGGGACTCGTGTGCTCTACTGCGAAGAACAGCTTACCGAATTCCTATCGGCCTGCGAGCGGAATGGTCGCAACCGAAGCGACGGCGTGGGACCCGAACCACAGACAGCGAGAAGGAAAGACAATCGAGTTAGCCATTCGCGGAGATCGGTTTCGGCTCGCGAACCAGCCAGAGGTAATTCTGATACTAAGTCGCCGAAACTCGACCAAGCATCGTTGCCGTTCTCTGCTACTCGCTAAATAACTCGCGTTCGCTTATAGCATCTGCCGGACTGTTTGGACACAATCCGCAAGCGGCAGAGCGAGGTGTCGCTCCTTTTGCAGATCAGTTTTGTGTGCGGATTTGTGTGCAGTCTCAAAAATATGGCGCCCCCGGCAGGACTCGAACCTGCGACCCTCTGCTTAGAAGGCAGATGCTCTATCCACTGAGCTACGGGAGCGGCTGGCGTTGTGGCCGCATACTATCACGCGAGAGCGGCTCGTCCAACGTCGAGGCAAAATAAAAAAGTTGTCGGAATACACTCCGACAACCTTTGTTTGCAATTAAACGGAAGCTCGATCAGGCAGCGCGGGTTATCTCGGCAGCCTCGGCATAAACGCGACGACCGTTGAGGGCGTCATCGATGATCTCTCGAACTGCGGAGATGTCAGGATTCACATCCATCCGGTCGCAGGCAGCCAGGTGACGAATAATACCCTCGGTCGCGATTTCACTCGCGGTTCCAGTTAATTTCGAGAACCGGCGCGCTTGTATATGATCGATTCTTTGAAGCCGCTCAACCAGCGGCAAACCCCTATAAAGATTCACGTCAGCTTCTTCTCCTTATAACAATCTCAAATTAACTCTATCGTTTCTAACTATAGATGCTTAGCGTTGCACACAAGATGCAATGCGCATGTCCTTTTCGGACTTTTCGCAGTACTAGCCCAAGAGAAGGGATAAAAGACAACCTGAACTGTACCAGCAGAACCCCGGACTATAGCATACCTCCAGCGACCCTACGCAAGTTTTTTGTTGAAAATTTTTATCACCTTCGCGGCGATGAGGCAGACGGGCAATAACAAAGCGCCGGAGGTGTCATAAGGGACACTTCGCCGACGCTTGATGTTATCGGTGAAAAAGCGGTTCTAAGCAGCTTATTTAAGGCTACTTACGCGGAAGGACGGAATCCTTCATTGACTTGCCGACGCGAAACTTCAACGTAGTCTTGGCCGGAATCTGAATTGTCTCGCCGGTTGCGGGGTTTCGGCCCTCGCGTGCTTTTCTCTCGGATCTCAC
>DASQYL010000297.1:0-9107 GCA_035639235.1 Pyrinomonadaceae bacterium
GCTGCCGTTAATTACGTAAAGGTCTTCGCGCGAACTCCCGGCGACGTTCGGGAAACTCGAAGGGGTGCACATCCAAACGTATGGTGGGCCGCCACCTGAACCAGAGCCGGGAGGTCCCGGTGGTCCGGGCGGTCCCGGCGGACCAGTACACGCCGCCAGCGCGATCAGAGAAGCAATTATCAGAAACGAAAGCGTGAGACGAGCGTAGATGCGGTGCATGGCAATCTCCTTTCACAGCGCGAGGAATTGTCATTCAAGTTCTGTGATGATGTTTCGAGTAGCGGGAAGGAATCTATCCGCACCCTCAGCTTGTGTCAACATCTTTTCTGAGGATTCATGAGTCTTCGCCGCGAAGATGTGCAAAGCGTGAATCGTGAGCGTCAGCCGCAGTAACTCGACTGAGAGAGAGCTCATTCGTCCGCGCCAGCGGACGATTGAAAATAGCCGAGTCCCGATGTGTCGGGACTGGGTTAACGATGAATATGAGAAATGAGAGCCCGCTTCAGCCGGCGAAAGAATCTTGCCTTTTCACATTGCACGGATTTACCATGATGTCATGTCACAGGCGCTGCCAATTCCACCGTCCGGCTTCGATGCTCTGTCGATTGATGACCAGATCATTTACGTGCAAACGCTTTGGGATCGGATCGCTGCTCGTCCGGAAGATGTGCCTGTTCCCGGCTGGCATCGAGAAATAATCAAGGAGCGGCTAGCCGCCCATCGCGCCGGCAACGAACAAGGAAGAGAATGGGAAGCAGTCGAACGAGAAATCACTTCAGAATTGTCTAAGCCGAACAAATAATGAAGCGCCGCACCTTCGTCCGCCCGGAGGCGCAGAATGATATTCGAGAAGCCGCGCAGTGGTACGAAGAGCGTGAGATCGGCTTGGGCGTTCGATTTCTGAGAGAGGTTCGCGCGTCGCTCGAACGCATTGCCGACGACCGCTTGTCGTTTCCAGTCATCGAGCACGACGTTCGTCGCACCCTACTTCACAAATTTCCGTACTCAATATATTTCGTGAGCAAGAGTAACGCAGTCTCAGGCATCGCAGTGCTGCATCAACATCGCCAACCAGGCGAGTGGAAAAGCCGTCGCTAATCCGAGGCAGTAGCCCGACCGTCAGGGAGGGCTGATCGTCCGCGTCAGCGGACGATTGAAAAATAGCCCAGGCTTTCAAGCCTGGATTAACCATGAATATGAGAAATGAGCGCCCGCTTTAGCGGGCAACAGATTTGGAGTGCGTGGCTCGACACCGCTTTTCGTCCGCATCAGCGGAGATTGAAAATAGCCTAAGGCTACGTCCTCATGGTCGAGGGCTGCCGATCCGACGCGGCGCGCAGGTAGTTTGACCTTATGCGAAGGTGATCTGGCACCCCACGCAGCAGCTCCGGCTCGGCGCGTAGATGATCAGTGCGGGAGTGCAAGTGATCCCGTGCCACGCGTAGATGATCCGAGGCAGCGCGCAGATCAGCCGACGCCACGCGCAGGTGATCCGACGCCACGCGCACGCGATCCGACGCCACGCGCACGTGATCCGACGCCGCGCACAGGTGATCTGATCAGGGCTGATACGCACTCGATCCGATGCCATGCGCACATGATCCGACGCCATGCGCAGCCCATTTTTATTGGCGTTTGCGTGAAAAAGGTTCAAACGGGCGGTAGCCCGACTCGATTTATCTCCCTCTGCCCTTGCGAGATGAAAGGTCACCGCTTGAGTCCCCTGACGGCTTCACGTTCAATCACTTCTGGCTCCCGGCTTCTGGCTCCCGGCTCCTGTCTCCCGACTCCTGCTTCAAGCCTGGGCTAACAATGAATATGAGAAATGAGAACCCGCTTTAGCGGGCGACAGATTTGGAGTGCGGTGGCTCGACACCGTTTTGGATTTGGTTCGCCGCCAGACCGCAACGCGAGAATCGCAAAATTGAAGGCCTGACTCTATTTTTCCATTCCTCTCTGGATTGCCGAGTCGTCACTCTCCGGCTTACGTCATTCATTCATTACGAATGCCTCGTCAACAACCAAAATATGAGTGCCGCTACAAGCGAGCTTGTGACCGCGAGAATCCAAGACAGGATCGACGGCCAAGCTAAGCCAATTGGCCCTTTCGGTTTCCTCTTGATCAGAATAAGCGTGTTAGGGATTAACTTCTGGTGAATTCGAAATAGAATCTGAATCAGAATTATTACGGCTGAAACAAAGATCACTCGGCGTATTAATCCAGTAATGCTGGGCATCAGGATCAACATCACCAGAAACAGGACAAAATTCATGTTAAGGCCGTACTTGCGATAATTCGTGATAACGCTGTTTTCATATCGGCCCAACGCTTTCCTAAGTGACTCTGCCTTACCGACAACCCACGTATCTTCGGGCCCCGAAACGCGAACTGTACTTTCACCTGTATCGACAAGATCGATATTGACTACGCGATTAATTGAGCCTTTGCTTGGTTCTTGAATGAACAACTTTAAGCTGCGGAGCTCATCGAAATCGTCGAGTTTTGCAATGAAGTCGTCGGCCCATTTTGTAATCTCGTTACCGTGCTGTTGATAGGTAATAATGAGAGCTTTCGCGCCGAAATCTCTTCGCGCGAGTTCAATAATTCTGGCCACGTCGTCCCGGTACAGGCGAATCGAGCCGAGCGGGAGCGCACAGTTGTAGATCTGTTCTGGCTCATTTGCCTTAGCTTGTTGTTGATTCGACTCGGCCTGATGAGGAAACAACTGAAACGTTCCGGCCGTTCCCGCCTCGGATTCCCATCTACCCCGCAGAGTTCCATCCGGAGCAAGGTGACCTACCACAGTCGCGGTCTCCGCCTCAACTCCATCAGGAACCTGTTCAGGCGTACATCTCAGGTTAACCTCATTACCATTGGTGCCCGTAACTTTGTAGACGACGATGCCAAAGGAGTCATCATTCAGTCGTGCCGTTCCAGTCAATTCTCCATCTTGGGCGTGAAGTTCCAAGAATACTTTTCCAGTGTTCGTTCCAAAAATATTTCCCGCCCACAATCCAGCGATGTTACTCATTTTCCACCCCTCCGATCGGCAATACTGAAAAACAAAAACCATCGCGATCTCTCGCGACGGCCGAGTTGGTTTTGAAGGCTTGGGCTGCTTGTTAGCGGAAGTCTGGAAAACTAGCTGGTCATGGAATCGCGAGGTGAGTTCTTGCCTGGTTCGAAACTATTTGAACTAAACGCGCCGGCTTAAGTCTTTATTATTCTGTAAGTCTCTCCTTTAGACTCGGCTCATTGTAGATTCATAACGGCCGCATTGAACCCGGCGGTGAATCTAGGCTCGAATGTTCCACAAGTCTCACTAATGTCATTCCATCTTGGCCCAGGGATTGTTGTCTCAGCATTCCTCGATGAGTATCGAAAGATCCTTACAGCCATATCATGTTGGATCTCGTAACCCCAATCTCCTTGCCGCCAGTCATCCCACGGATTTGGATATTGTTTGAACTCAATGCCGCTATTTGCTAAAAGTCGATCAAGAAATTGCCCAAAAGTCACTTGCGTATACATTTGTATCCCCTCACTTACACTTGCTGTATCCACAATCCCGGCAAAAATCACATCCACTCGCATGCTCTAACTGGCCCCGGCATTCGGGGCAGACCCCGATCATCGACGACATGATTGCGCCTACGACGTGCTGGGTGCCGCCCGTCGCTGGACGAGTGTCCGGCTCGGAGTGATGAGTGATGGGTGATGAGTGATGAGTCGAAGCCTTCAACGCTCGCGCTGAATCGGGATGTCCTTTCAAACGCCGGTTGGTGATCATGATGCATTCGGCAACGGCTTGTTCGGGGCTCGTCAATAAACGCTCGTTGAACCAGACGGCGTGAGTGCCCGTGACTTTGTTCAGGCTGTAGGCGACTTCGGCGGCGTCGAAGCCGCCGCGCAGCATCTTGGACGCCAGCATGCCGACGCCGCCGCTGATGGGGCCGGTGGCGAACACTTCGGCGATCATTTCTTCGTCGTGATTGACGGTGACGTAGAGGTTCTGGCCGTCGAACGGAATGCGCCAAGTCGCGCCACGCAGTTCGCGCGGGCGCTCGAGACGGATTGCGCCCTGCTTGCGCGCGGCAGCTTCTGCTTCCGCGAGGCGACGCGCCGCGGCTTCATTCTCGGATTCAGCGCGGCCTTCGGGAACGATTGAAGAGTCTGAAGTCTGGAGTGCGGAGTCTGGAGTGGTGTCAACAATCGTTGTAGTTGTCACGATCGTTGGCGATTCAGTTTTCGTTTCTGTCTTCATGGAAGTCAAGACCTGCCCTTCTCGCGAGCCGTCGCGGTAATAACTCACAGCTTTGCACCCGAGCTGTCTGGCTAATCGATACAAAGCATCGACCGATTCGACGGTGTCGTTGACTGCGCCGTTGCAGGTCTTTGAGACGCTGTTATCGACGTTTCGTTGGGCGGCAGCGAGCACGTGCACGTGCTGCTCGGCGCTGATCGACATCGCGGAGATGAAATAGCCGGGGAGTTCGTGCTCATGCTCAACCACGTATGCGGCGGCGGCATCGATCGAATCCTGATCGGTTTGATCGACATCCAGTCCCAGCGCTTCGGCGGCGAGGGTGTGAACGTACGTGCGTGTGCCTAGAGTGTCTTTGCGCACGTACGCCCAGGAGAAGTTGGGTTCCACACCCGACGACGTTTCTGCAACCAGGGAAATCGTGCCCGTGGGGGCTATCGTCGTGACTTCATAGTTACGCGGGGTGAGCGGAACTTCACGTGAGATACCGATTTGGTTGTAGAGAAAGTCGGCGTAATTATCTCGATTCGCTTCGAGTTCGGGAAAGACGCCACGCTCGGCGCCCAGCCGCAGGGATTCATTCCAGGCCTCGCGGCGAATAAATCCCATTACTTCGTCCATCAAATCGATCGAAGCCGGCGAGCCGTAAGAAATCTTCAGATTCAGACAAAGATCGGCGAAGCCCATGATGCCTAAGCCCACCGGCCGCGTGCGCTTCACCACGTCGTTAATTTCGGGGAGAGGCCACGCGCAAGTGTCGATGACGTTGTCCAGGAAACGCGTGGTCCAATGAGTTACTTCCGCGAGCCGATCCCAGTCGACGCGCGTCTCACGATTGTAGAACTTGTTCACGTCGATCGAGCCGAGGTTGCAGGAGTTCGCAAAATGCAGGAACTGTTCGCCGCAGGGATTGCTCGCCATGATCGGGCCCATCGAATTCATCATGTGATTGTGGCGATTGACTTCGTCGATGAAGGCTATGCCTGGTTCGGCGTAGCGATGGGCGCTGGCCACGATGCGGTTCCAGATGTCCGGCGCATAGACGAATCCCGGCGCCGGCGGCTCTTCAATCAAGGCGTCGGAGAGATCCGCAGTATCGAAAGCTTCCTTGTCGCGGAACGTGACCGTCGAACCGTCGGGCCGGCGATAGACGACATAATTGCGGCCGGTGACCGGATCGAAAACCGGATCGTTCCAACCTTCGCCTTTGAATTCGAGTTGATACCACTCGTTCTTTTCAACCGCATCCAGGAACTTGTCAGTGACGTTGACTGAGATGTTGAAGTTCGTGAGCGAGTGCTGATCGTTCTTGGCGTGAATAAAGCGCAGCACATCTGGATGCGTAACCCGCATCATGCCCATGTTCGCGCCGCGACGCACGCCACCCTGCTTCACGGTGTCGGTCGTCGTATTGAAGATGTTCATGAACGAAACTGGACCGCTGGCAACGCCATGCGTCGAGCTGACCATCGAGCCGCTCGGCCGAAGCTTTTCAAAAGTGAAACCCGTGCCGCCACCAGTTTGATGAATGATCGCGGCGTCCGTGGCAGTCTTCATGATCCCAGCGATCGAATCAGGCACATCGAGCACGAAGCAGGCAGCCAATTGGCCATTCGGCTTGCCCGCATTCACCAGGCACGGCGTGTTCGGAATGAACTCGCGCGCGTTCATGATGTCGGACATTGCGTTATAGAAAAGATCGCGCTGCGCCGGATTAGTTTCAGCGATCGAGACGTGCGCCACGACGCGCGCAACGATGTCTTTCCATTCTTCGAGGGAGTTCGCCTTAGCATCTTTCAGCGAGTAACGTTTCGCGACGACCTTGCGGGCGTTCAAGCCCAGCGGCGCCGCCTGACGCGTGCCTAATCCGAATTGACTGATCTTCTGTTCAGATACTTTTGTCATCTTCGCGCCACTCGCTGTTTTCATTAGTTTACCTTTCCCGCGCACTCACCGCACGCGAGCCGAATTTTGGGGAAACAGATACCAAGACGATTCGTCATCGCCTTCAACTAAGCTGATTGTTTAGCAGGTACTACGGTCGGTTTTGCGAAGTTACTAATGCCCTTGCGGAGTCGGGTTTGGAGCCCTTCTGCCGCCGCCGCCAGCCGTCTCAACCAAAGCAGGACGCACTATACGCTCACTTCCGGCGGATGTCAATATCTTGTGTCCATCTTTTTTTTCAATACGATAGAGTGTGTTTTCTGAGGCAATACGTGAGGGGCTAAATGGCTGGGAAATCAGGCGATTAAGAGTCAATCGTGTCAGAACCGGGAGTGGTAACGACCGGATCAATCGAGTCAATTGATCCCGTCTACCGCTCCGGGTTCTGACACTACTTGGAAGATGATCCAGTGGACAGAAGCAGGTCCAGTTCACGATGCTGATTATCGAGCATGCCGTAGGTGTCGGCAGTCTCTTCGAGCATCTGTCGGGTCATGGCAATCGAGTCGCTCAACTCTTCGAAATGCAGAGCCGAGACGCGCTCCGGGGTCGGCAAAGTCACGACTTGATCGTTTACGAGCCCGAAGAAGTTTTCGATCGATTGCAACTGTCCCTCAACGAGTTTGACTGATCGTTCGAGATCGTTAAAGGCCGCGACGCGCCGCCGCAGAATTTCGACGTTCGCCTGTTGAATTCGTTTTTGTCGATCGTCAGTTGCGGTTTGCACGGCGTGCTCAGCCTGTTTCAATTGATTCTGCACTGCCTGACGATTCGTCGAACGCAGGTGATGTTTGCGGCGCCGATACACATCCAGCAAGTCAACGAAGTCTTCCCAACGCTGATCGAGAGTTTGCAGGTTGGCAGGAATTTCCTTCGACGTGGTGAACTTGCGATAGTTCGAATAAATCTGGTTCTTCATCCAGCGCAGATACTCGACCGCTTCGCGTTCGCGCGGATCGAAACCCTTGATGACAGCTTCGCGTTGGGCCTCACGAAGTTTGCGGGCGCGTTCCCTGGCGCGACGTTCGACGAGACGGCGATAGAACGGCGCGGCGGGCACGACCGTTAGATAAACTGCTTCGGCTCCCAAGCCGAGTAGCAACGGAGTTACATCCTGAAAGAAAGCGGCGCCCACAAGGAAGCCTGCCATACCCCAAAAGTTGATCGGCTCTTTGAATGCTTCTTTGAGATAACGAGAATCAATCTTGGGCCAGTTCATGAAGTCCGAATCAGATCCAGTATTGAAATCACTGCGCCCTCCCTCACGGTCGGGCTACCGCCCCGGCTAATCCGAGAATCAATGCTATTGCTGCGGGTTTGTTTCACCCTGGGCCGCCGGCAAAGCCTGCGGCGCCGAACTCGCGCCGTCTCCTGGCAGCAAGCCCATCTCCTTCTTGTATTGCAGCAGCTTGTCCTGCAACTGCATATCCATCGCTTCTTTTTCGATTTCCTGCATTTGATTATCGACGGAAGCAGATCCTAATTGCATCCTGGCCTCAGCCGCCGCGGCGCGGCGGTCGATCTTGTCGCGCATCTCGTCGAAGGTTTGCGCATCGTCACCGATCTGGAATGAAGCCATCGTCTGGGCCAACTGCTCCTGGAGTTTCGCCTGCTTCGACTGATTGATGAGCTGCATCGCTTCGGCAGTCCGCCGTTGCATTTGCAACATGTAGTTGTCGCGGGCCTTCAGCGCCTGCTTGGATGCCAGTTGCGCATGTTCGTGTTGATGCACGGTCTTCTGTAGATCAACTTGCGCCTGTTGCAATTGTCCGATGTAGGCAGTGGCGATATCGTCGCGCCCCATCTTCACCGAAGCCTTGATCTTCGAGTCGAGATCGACGACTTGAGATTCCAGCCGCTCCTTATTCTTGGCGAGCAACTTCTCAGTCGCCATCACTTGCGCCACCGAATTATTTAGATCGGGGATCCGGTCGCGCATATCGCGAATGGTTTGCTGCAGAATCAATTCCGGATCCTCGGTGGCTTCGACAATGCCACCGAACAGCGCGCGCATCGAACGCTTTATCCTAGTCCAAAGTCCCATTTCATCCTCCGGCCAATGTCACAGGGTCATTTCACAAGCGGCGGTCAAACGCTCGTCGCGCCGTCGAATTGTACGAAAGAGTAAGGCGCATGGTTGCATTTTCAACCACTTTTACAGGCGAGTATAGCAGAGAACGGCGAGCAGTAAGCAGTGGAGCGGTAAGCAGTTTCGTTGCCGATGGTCAGTTTGCGGTTCATGTCCTACCGGTTCGACCGATGTCGCGGCGATATTGCATGCCGTCCCAATGAATCTCCCCGACTGCTGCATAGGATCGCTTCAACGCCAAATTCAGATCTGCGCCGGTGGCGGTGACTCCAATCACGCGACCGCCCGCCGTCAGCCAATCACCATTCGACTTTGCGGTGGCGGCGTGAAATATCGAAACGTGTTCATGTTCGCCGGCGCGTTCGAGTCCTTCTATCGTTGACCCTGTTTCGGGCTTGCCGGGATAACCGCGCGCTGCGAGTACCACGCACGCCGACGCGTCGTTCGACCAATCGACCGGCAATTCGCCTAATCGCCTTTCAGTTATCGCTTGAAAGACCTGACCCAAATCAGTCTTCAGCCGCACGAGAATCGACTGAGTTTCGGGATCGCCGAATCTCACGTTGTATTCAAGCACGTGCGGGCCGTCCGGCGTCATCATTAATCCGATGAAAAGAATCCCGCGAAACGGAAAACCTTCGTCACGGCAGCCTTGCAAGGTCGGTTCGACGATCTCTTTGACGACCCGATCAAGGGCGGCCACATCGATGATGGACGAATCAGTGATTGAGCCCATGCCACCGGTGTTTGGCCCAGTGTCATTCTCTCCGATGCGTTTGTGGTCGCGCGCGGGCGGCATCAAGCGATAG
>DASQYL010000298.1:0-8345 GCA_035639235.1 Pyrinomonadaceae bacterium
TTCGCTTTCATCCGATGGTGGTGCGGAGTCTGGGCGGCAAGGACTCGAACGGATTCGCGCTGGCGGCGTCGGGACCCACCACGGTCGAGTGGACGTTCGACGTGAAAGCGATGAGTGATCAGTTGAAGAAATATCTCGACGACTACGAAAAGGGCGGACATCGCGGCGAGCCGTTCACCTTTCTCGACAAGAAATTTCAGATCGACGCTAACAATCTTTCGCTGGTGGCGTTCGTCCAGGACATGAAGACCAAGGCCGTGCTGCAAACGGTTTACTTGAAACTGAACCCGACGACCACCGCGTCCGCAACCGCCGCCGTCCAGTGAAGATTCCGGCTCAAGTCCTTCTCCAAGTCGTATTGCTGGCGACTTGTTTATTGGGATTCACTGTCCAGGCGCAGGAGAGCGTCGAGCCAGACCCGATTAAGTGGAAGATAAAGGCTCAGCCGGCTTCGTCGTCGGATGCCAAGCTAATCACGGTCGAGCTCGATGCCACGATCGAACGCGGCTGGCATCTTTATTCGACTGAAAAAATCGACGGCGGCCCTGCGCCAACCCGCATCACCGTCGTCGCCGATCAAAGCTTCGAGCTGGCGGGCGAGATCGATTCTCCCGCGCCGCGTTCCGCGTACGATCCTAATTTTCAGGTCACCACCGAATTCTACGAAGGCGAAGTCGCCTTTACGATTCCGGTCAAGTCAACAGCGTCGCCGCCGGCAAAGAACATTCGCGTACAAGTGCGTTACCAAACCTGCACGCCGACAATCTGTCTGCCGCCAAAATTGATCGAACTGGAAGCGACGCTGCCGGACGCGCGAAGTAAAGCCGTTCAGGTTTCACCCGCCGTAGACAAAACTGCGGTAACAAAGCCAGGTCTAACTGCATCGGCCACGGTTGATTTTGATTTTGTCGATTTCACCGGAAAGCAACGCCGGTTTTCAGAATTTCGTGGACGCGTGGTGTTGCTCGATTTCTGGGCCTCTTGGTGCAGCCCTTGTCTCGCCGACATTCCGCAACTCAAGGCGGCGTATCAGAAATATTACAACCAGGGTTTTGAAATTATCGGGCTGGACAGCGAAACGCTGGGCCAGAAGGACGCCGATGCTGACTTCGCGCGCGACGCGCAAGCGAAAGCGCGCGAGATCGTCAGCACGCGCGGCGTCACCTGGACCGAGGCAACGGCGGCGACTTCAGTACCTGTCGCCGAGCAAATCTTTGCGATCGATAATCTGCCGGCGAAGTTTCTGATCGATAAAGAGGGAAAGGTAATCAGGCGAATTAAGAGTGTTGCCGAACTGGACGAGATTCTACCAAAGCTCCTCAGTCCTCAACCGTGACGCTCCCGGATTTCGGCATAGCGAAAGCACTTGCGATCGTGATCGTTGACCAAACCGACTGCTTGCATGAATGAGTAGCAGATCGTTGAGCCCACGAATTTCATTCCGCGCTGCTTGAGATCGCGACTGAGTGCATCAGATTCCGCGGTCGTTATCCGCACGGGTTCTCCGCGTTTTCTCTGTTTTGGTTTGCGCTCGACAAATCTCCACACGTACTTATCAAAGCTCCCGAACTCCTTTTGAATCTGCACAAAGCGCTTTGCGTTTTCGATTGCGGATGAAATTTTCAAGCGATTGCGAATGATGCCTTCATCACTCAGCAACCGGCCGATGCGCCGTGCATCGTAACGCATCACTTTTTGCGGATCGAAATTATCAAACGCGCGGCGATAATTCTCGCGCTTGCGCAGAATAGTTTCCCAGCTCAAGCCTGCCTGCGCGCCTTCCAGGATTAGAAACTCGAAGAGCGTAAGATCGTCATGAACCGGCACGCCCCATTCGCGATCGTGATAGGCAATAGACAGATCGCTCCTGGCCCAGTGACAACGATAGACGAGTTTGTCAGCTCTGTGGTTTTCCATTTACAAGTTGATCGATGGCCTGAATCAAAGCGCGCGGCTCAACCGGCTTGGCAAGATGAATTTGGAAGCCCGACGCCAACGCTCGTTGTCGATCTTTTTCACCGGCAAAAGCCGTGAGTGCGACTGCCGGAATCCTGCTGCTTTCCGTCGGCAAAGCGCGAATCTTGGCGATTAGATCGTAACCACTTTCGATCGGCAGCCCGATATCGCTGAGCAGCACGTCCGGCTTGAATGACTGCAGATCAGCCAGGGCTTGCTGCGCCGATTCGACGGCTTGCACTTCTGCGCCTGAAACCTTGAGCGCCAGCGTCAGCAACTCACGCGCATCAGTCTCGTCTTCAACCAATAGCACGCGCAGCCCTGAAAGCTCCGGTTTGGCCATGCGTGCAGAAGTCAATTTCATCTCTGCAGCGGACGCGCTATGTTTTTCGAGTAGCGGTATGCGAAGCGTAAAAGTCGATCCCTTTCCTTCGCCTTCGCTAACGGCGGTAACGGTGCCCCCGTGTAGTTCCGTCAAATGCCGAACGATTGCCAGGCCCAGTCCTAAACCTCGATGAGACCGCGTGAGCGCGGACTCTGCCTGACGAAACCTCTCGAACACGCGCGGCAAAAATTCCGGATCGATGCCGATGCCGGTGTCGCGCACTTCGACTTCGGCAAAAGAATCGACCCGCCGAAGCGAGATATAAACATGCTCGTCGCGCTCGGTGAATTTCACCGCGTTTGAAAGCAGGTTCCAGATGATCTGCTGCAGACGGGCAGCGTCACCGGCAACTGGACCAACGTCATCGGCAGAAACTTCGATCGAAACGCCGCGCGCGTTGGCGGCCGGCCGAACCACCTCAATCGCCGCGGTAATCACGGTGACCAGATCGACTGGTTCGATATCCAGTTTTAATTTTCCGCCGGCGATGCGCGAAACATCGACGAGGTCTTCAATCAACTGGGCCTGAGACTGGGCATTGCGCTGAACGGTTTCCAGCGCATGCCGAGAAGTCTCACGATCCAACCGCCCCGAGCGAAGCATCGACAACCAACCGAGCATCGCTGTCAGCGGCGTGCGCAACTCGTGTGAGAGCATAGCCAGAAATTCGTCCTTCAAACGATTTGCCTCTTCGGCTTCGCTGCGCGCAACTTGTTCGCTCGTCAGCAATGATTCGCGCTCCGCTTCGACACCCTTGCGCACGAGGAATTGTCCGATCTGACTACCAATGCCGATGAAGGTCGCCAGTAAGGCGCTATCAGGCTCGCGAATCTCGTGACTGAAAAATTCCATCACACCGAGAAACTTTTCGCCGGACATGATGGGAAACGCGAAAGCCGCGTGCAATTCTTCCGCGGACGCAGCTCTGGCTCGCGGAAAATTATCATCGGCGGCAACGTCTGGTATCCACATGGGCCTCAGCTTTGACCAAACGCGCCCCGGTAATCCAACGCCGTCTGCAAATGTCATGTTCTTTGTCAGATTCTCAAAAGGGCTTAACAGACCGCGCGTAGGCCAGAACTTAAAACATTTCAGCACGTTCGCCTCGTCATCGAGCCGCCACATGGCGCCGACTTCCCATTCAAAGGTATTGCAAATTCTTTGGATGATTCGCAGCACGGCATCGTCGAGCGCGGGTGATTCGGCAAGGATACGCGTGACTGAAAGCGTGCCGCCGAGATGCAGACCCGCGAGCTTGCGCTCAGTCACAATTGCGGCGAGCGCCAAAATCGTGATCGCGATGTCGGCGATATATGCTTGCAGAAACAGCAAACCTTCGTTCCGAGGATACTGGGCAAACCCGCCGAGGCCGTGAATGGTTCCCCAGATTGCGATGGCGGTGAGCGGCACCAGCAACGTCGACACGCCGCGCGTACCAAACCTGAAAGCGGCCCAAACCAAAAGTGGAATGGTGATGTGACCCCACGGACGGATGCCGCCGGATCGATGCAGCGAATCGGTGTAAATCGTCAGAGAGACCAGCGAAGTAAGAATGAAGAGCGCGGTAAACTCGAACCAACGCATCAGTCGCCATCGTTCTACCGGCTTCTCGATCCAACTCAAGATGTGCGGCGCAACCAGCAAAGCGCCAATCGCATCGCCGGACCACCACGTCAACCAAAGGCGGCGAAATTCCGTCCACTGCTCGTGGTCCGAAATGCAAAGCGACAGATTACCGATGGTCGCGGCGACTGCGGTGCTGATGATCGCCGCGAAGACTACGAACTTGAGGACATCGAAAGCGCGATTGAAAGGATTGCGCGACTCGGCAAAACGGCGCAAGAGATAAACGGCAGCGATCGCTTCGAGGGTGTTGCCGATCGCAATGACGACCGTTGGGAGCAGCGACACGTCGGTCAACAAATAATTTGCCAGCAGAGCGCCGAGAAAAACACCGGGCGTGGCGCGATACCCGAACCAAAGCACCGCCGCAATTGCGATTCCGGCCGGCGGCCAAACGGGCGACACACTCACGTTAACAAACGCTAGTGATAATCCAACCTTCGCGCCGAGGAAATATGCCGAAGCAACACCCGTCGCAATTGCGACATCGCGCCATCCAAATATTTTCTTCGGCTCGCTCAATCTATTTGCTCGCTGAAAACCAGGATATAGCCGTTTGGATCTTTGACTTCGAACTCCGAATCGCCGTACGGCTGTCTCGACAAAGGCATTTTGATCTCGACTCTGTCCTTCAAAGCTTCGTATAGTTCCGCAATTCCCTGTATGCGAATGTAAGCGTCCCACACACCGCCCGGACGCGCTTCGTAAAGATCCGGCTTTCGATAACCGTCCGCGCGCTGGAACATGATTTCGACGCCGTCACGACAGATGCTGGCAAAAACGTGCGGCGGATCCTTCGGATGGGGATACACAGTAAAGCCCAGTTGCTTTTCGTACCAACGAACGGTTCCTTCGACGTCATTGACTAAGAATGTCGGCGCGGCTTGGTTGAATCTCGGCATGGCGTTCGTTCACTTAGACGGAATCCAACACCCGCGGTTACAAAAGTCGGAACTGTCGGCCAATCGATTCGCCAGGATAAATCAGGGGACGTTCAGGAATCCGTAGCGACGGACAAAATAATACCTTAGAATGCGTCTTTCGAATTAGCGTGTCAGAAGCCCGACCGTTAGGGAGGGCTCGATTAAAGAATCAATCCTACGATTTCACTGAGTTCGCACTAATATCAATCCAGCACTCAATAACCGAGCCCTCCCTAACGGTCGGGCTTCTGACACCACGCGATGAAAGGCAACATCCCCATCCCTGAACTCCCATTCGCCGAAGAAGTCTGGCTGATGGTGCTCGTCACTTCGGTGCGCGAGCGCCGCACGCAACAAGGCAAACCGTTTCGCGACGCTAACGCGCGCAACTCGACCGGAAGCTTGCCCCTGAAGATTTGGGCTGAGGTCCTCGAAGGACGTGAAGATTTGCGGCCGGGACTTTGGGGTGTCACCGGGAAACTCGAATCGTTCCAGGATCGTTCGCAGTTCGTTGTCTCGGAATATCGCCCAATCACGGTCGAGCAATACCGCGAATATCTCGGATGCGATCCGCTGTTGCCGCGCGCCTTCACTCTGGACATCGAAACCCTGGCGCTGCCTGCGTTTCGCGATCGCGTCGGCCCGAAGCTCGAGAAGGATTTGAAGCTCGGCTACATGCGGCTCGAGCAACAGCAACGTTACCTCGAAGACATTGCCGCCGAAGAGGAGCGCGTCTATCAATTGGGTTCGTTGAATGCGACTTCCGGCAGAATTCTTTCTATTGCTGTGCACGTGGGCCCGGTTCCCGGATTCGCGATGGACGGCTTGACCAATGAAAGTGAACACGCGTTCGGCATCGACGCGCAGGGCAACGAAGACGATGAGGCCGAGGCGCTGCAGAACTTCCTGAAATTGATGGGTGATTTCGATTCTGAATGCGATCTGCTGGTGGGACACAACATTATTAACTTCGATCTGCCCTTCATCTTTCAGCGTTGTTTGGCGAACAACATCGCGGTCAAGCCGTTCGTCGATCTAAGCGAGTTCAACGTGCGTGGCGTTTACGACACGATGCGGGCGTGGTGGCTGGGCGGACGCAATCGCGTCGCCCTCGATGACCTCGCGTGGGCGCTGGGGATTGAATCGAGCAAGACTGCTGAAATTGAAGGCAGCCGCGTCTTCGAACTGTATCAAACCGGCAAGCTCGCCGAGATTCGCGAATATAATTTGAACGACGTGCGCGTCACGCGAAAGGTTTATGAACGGATGGTGGCGTGCTTCGGCTGATAGAGCGGCGTGCCGCGGCGGAGGAAGTTGGCAGAGACCCGACCGTCAGGGAGGGTGCATCGTGGATGAATTCGATCGTAACGAGTTTCCCCTGGGCTATTTGATCACAGTGCGATGCTATGGAACTTGGCTTCATGGTAATGAGCGATTAAGCGTCGACAGGCACGGATTGAATGTCTATGGAAGACATCGTCGCGCCGCAAACGCAAAACTTCAGAACGTGATGCGACGGAATATGACGCAAGAACCAGTGCTTCTCAGTGAAAGTCAGCGCGCGGCGATAAAGGATGCAATCAGCGAAGTTTGTAAGCACCGCGGATATGACTTGTGGGCCGTTAACGTATTAACAAACCATCTTCATGCGGTAGTTTCGGCACAATTACCGCCCGAACCAATTGCCGATGCCTTCAAGAGTTATTCGACGCGCAAACTTCGCGAACTTGGACTAATCGGGAAACAAGTTCGCCCATGGGCCCGCGGCAAGAGCCGTCGCTACTTGTGGAAGTCAAAACATCTGTCGCGAGCGATTGACTACGTGATGTACGGCCAGGGTGACTTTCCGAGTTTCGACGATTGAATGCACCCTCCCTAACGGTCGGGTTTCCGCCTTGCGACGCTGTTTCATTTGCGGCACACTTCTGCTAAACTCTCGGAGATCGGGATTGGAGGCTTTATGACGTTCATTCTGCTTGCGCTGCTCTTTGGCCTCGCCGCAGGTACGTTGATAACTTGGCTAATACTACGAGAACGACTTTCGGCTAAGGAGACGAATTTGAACACGGCGCTGGGTAATGTTGAGACCAACATAAAACGCATTTCTGATCTCCAAGCGGAGCGCGAAGCCCTTACCCAACAACTTGTTGCTACTGAAGTAAAACTTTCAGAACAACAAAAGGCCTGGCAAGAGAAGCTCGAATTTAAAGCTGTACTTGAAAACCAGTTTAAGAATCTGGCCAACGATATACTGGAAGACAAGAGTAAGCGCTTCACTGATCTGAACCAGTCTAATCTTGACGCTCTCTTGCGCCCGCTCGGAGAAAACATTCGAGACTTTAAGAAAAGGGTCGAGGAGATCGAAACGAATCGAACAAGAGACCAAGGCTGGCTCAAGGGCGAACTTGAGCTATTGAGAACACTCAATCAAAACATCGGCGAAGAGGCAAACAATCTGACGAACGCACTGAAAGGGCAATCGAAAACACTGGGGAACTGGGGAGAATTCATTCTCGAAGACATTTTGCAGAAGGCGGGTCTCGTCAAGGATCGAGAATATCTGATTCGCGAGACATTTATTGGAGAAGATGGAAAACGCGCGCAACCGGACGTCGTCATCAATCTTCCAGATGATCGGCACGTGATAATCGACTCAAAGACCAACCTCACCGCTTACAATCGCTATTGCTCGGCAGAAGAAAAACTGGAATATGAACAAGAGTTGAAGAAGCATATTGCGGCAATTCGGGTGCACGTAAAAGAGTTAGATCTTAGAAGGTATCAAGATCACCACAAACTAAATAGCCTCGACTTTGTCCTGATGTTCATTCCGTTGGAACCTGCTTTTATTTTAGCCGTTAGGAATGATCCAAATTTATTCGACGATGCTTTTGCGAAACGCGTGGTTGTTGTTTGTCCGTCCACTTTGTTAGCGACGATGCGCACGGTTGGAAATATTTGGAAGCAGGAATATCAAAAGCGAAATGTCTTGGAGATTGCCAATCAGTCTGGCGCGCTCTACGACAAATTTGTCGGCTTTTATGAGGACCTAAAGCAAATTGGAGAGAGGCTGGCACAAGCGCAGATCAGCTATGACGCCGCAAGCAGCAAACTCGTCTCTGGAAAAGGGAATCTGGTTCGACGTGCAGAGCACATCCTGGAACTTGGCGCCAAGGCAAGTAAGAGACTCCCACAGAATGTTGTCGCTGCCGCAATGAATGTAGACGAGGACGGCGAGAAAATCAGCGTGACGGGCCTTCCATTTTCCGAAGATCGTACGGCTCCTCCTGAGACGAATGAACACGGCAATTCGAGAACGGCGCGCGCCGGTGAAAAATAATTGTGACCAGGGAAATTTGGTTGAGTCCAATCCTCAGCAACCGTCGCGCTTCGGTGCTTGCGCGTTGCGCTGAATTCCTCTCGCGCGGACAAACGGATCGGCTGCTTTACATTGCCGC
>DASQYL010000299.1:0-4922 GCA_035639235.1 Pyrinomonadaceae bacterium
GCAGCGTAAAGACATGAAGCAGATCGTCATGGTGACTGATGGGAAGCCGACCGCGTGCTTTATTGATGATGGAGCGCCGACATCCCTGCGGGCGGGTCGCCGGCATCCTGCCGGCGTAAACCAAAGCGCGAGCCGGGATGCTCGCGCACCGCAGGCAGCGATGCCTGCGCTCGAAAGACGTCTCTACAAGAATTCGATGGGTGGCGACCCCTGGGTGATGGAAGCAACGTTTCGCGAGGTGCAGGCCTGTCGCAAAGGCGGCATCATGATAAATACATTCATGCTGGCGAGCGATTATTATCTCGTCGAATTTGTGAAGCAGATGACCGCGATGACCAACGGCAAGGCTTACTTCGCGAATCCCAACAACCTTTCGCAATTTGTGCTGATTGATTTTCTGCGGCGCCGCCAGAGTCGTGTGAAGTAGCCTGCGCCAGAGAGTACCAACTCAGTTCTTCACGAAGAAAAAGCCCGACTGAAAAGGCTCTGAACGCCGCGTCTCTTCGATCTATCTGATGCGAAGGTAATAGACACCTGCACTCTCTTTTGATTCGCCGTCAACGCGCGTCAAGCTAATCTGAAAATCTCCCGAGGCGAGGGCCTGGGCCGGCACGTCGAAGGCCAAAGTTTCGCTGTCGTTGCGCTTCAATGCGCCGGCAGAAAAAACCGACTCACCCGATATCGTCATAACATTCACGTCATAAAAAACTGCGAGCGGCTGATCCAGCGTCAATTCGACGGTCAACACCTCGCCGCTGATCGAAATTACCGGCGATGAATCTAACGGCGTCGCCGAGACGAGCACAACGCTGGTGGTCAATCCTTCGTGTAGAGGCAACCTCGGCGAGATTTCGTTATGCGTGTGTTGGGCCGAGTTGTTCGGGTGACTCATCATTCGCGGAGTCTGATCCGTGGCCGGCGGCGGTGAACTTCGCGGCGATGGCGATTCATGGCGGCGCACGATTAGCGAGCGTTCTTTCTTTATGAGCAATGCCGTGGTCAGCAAAAGCAGCAGCACCAACATTGCGAACGCATACTTCCAAACATGTCGCCGCAAATTAAAGAATTCGCCGATACGGAAGCCGGCGATGTCTCGCACCACTGGCGCTGGGGTGAGATTTTCATGAAGAGCTTTTGATACGGACAGCAGCCGCGCGCGGTCTTTAGTCACCAGAAATCTATCGCGGAAGATTTCTCGATCGGCAGCGGCCAGGGGATCGGCGGCATACTCGTCCGCCAGCTCGAGTTCGGCAAGCCGTACGCGTTCTTCCAGTTCATCATCGGTGAAGAGCCCCCGCTCGAATAGCGAATGGTCAGTCGAATCTAGCCGGCCAAGCAGGAATCGGCGAATGGTCTCGTCGGAGTATTTTGGTTGCAGCTCGTCGATCATTCCAGGTCCTAACTTGCCTTCTTAAGCCGGGGTCCATCTGACACGTTGTTAACGCAGGCCTCAATGCACGTTTGAAGTTTTTCTCTGATACGCAGCGCGCGTATTCGCAACGTCGCGGGTCTCAATCCTAATTCGCGCGCAATCAGCTTTCGCAAATCGATCTTGGCTTTCTTATCCGCGGCATAATATCGCTCGATCAATCGGCGCGAGTACGGCGCCAACTTGTCGAGACACTTGTCGAGGCAAACGTGGACCTGCTCACGTTCGTGACTGTCAATGTCGACAGGCGTCAACCGTGGCGTTGCCGGCCGCCGGAGGAATTCGTGATGCACGTTATTCATGACCCCGAGGAAATAGATCGCTTTGTCGCCGACATAGGTCGGTTGAATGTCAACGACACGGCGGGCCACCCGATCGATGGTTTCGTCCGCGAGTTCATCCGCCAGCGGACAACCACGCGCTGCGAGAATCATTACCAGTCGCCGGCGAATTTTCTCGTACAGTTGCCCGGCACGTTCGCGATCGGCATCGAGCCAGGACAATAGCCGATCGAAATCCTCACGCCCGAGTTCCTTGAGGTGCTTCACAGCTGACATGATTATCGTTGCGATATCAAAATGTTCCCTCTCCCAAAGGGAGAGGGTCAGGGTGGGGGGACTGTCGCAGACATTACCAGTACCGAGTGTGCGAGAGATGAATTCGCGCGAGCGAATTCTCTCGCAATCTCTCGCAATCTAAGGAGCAAGTCACCGTCATGGCTCACGCCCTCACCCAACCCTCTCCCAAAGGGAGAGGGCTTAAGTTGCCGGCTTTAAAGGCGGTGGTCCCAACCGCCTACTGCTTGGTCACGGCCGCCAGGGCCACCGTCTTATCTTCCTTCTGGCCCTGAATCTTCACCGTCACTTTACCGGCTTTCTCGTCAACGCTGACGACGGTTGCGTCGCTCGACGAGCCATTCAGCATGACCTTCACTTTGTCGCCGGCTTTAAGTTGTGTTGCGGCCGGACTCGCGTTTGCCGGACTCGACAATGGCGCCGCGGTTGCCGCTGGTGTCGCCGGCGCGGGCGTCGTCGCGGCCGGCTTGTTTTCGTTGCCGCTGTTCGTGTTTTCAGTGCTGGATTCGCAAGCCGTCAAAGCCAGCGCGAACAATGCTACTGCAAGAATTTTAATCGTCATGATCGTCCTCCGTAAGTACGCTTCGAAGAGAAGCGATGTTCAATTTCGACGGCGAATGATGAAACGAGGCGAAACGTTACATCGCAATCTTGAAAGCGATGGAAAAATGGACAAGCGCGGATTAACGCAGATCGACGCGGATAAAGGAAAACAAGTTACTGGCCCGTAAATCCGCGTGTGTCTGCGGCTAATTTTCTTTGGGATTGCCTGACTGGGCTGCCGAATCGGCGCTGAAGTCGTAAGTGAGATAAAGTTTGAGTGAGCCTTCCTGGATTTCGGAGCGCACGTCTTTGACGCTCGCTTTTAGCGTGCCGCCGCTGACATGAACGGGAACTGACAAAGAAAGCTGTGAGACCGGCAAGACGGGAAACGGATTCAGCCGCTCGTCGATGGCGCGGCGCACGAAGGCGGTAACCAGGGTGCTGACCAGTGGATTGACGCCTTCCAGGTTGAGCTGCTCAACATTGAGCGTTCCGAAGACCGTTTGCTTCGCGGCATCGAAGGACAGATCGACGGTGGCCTGACCAGTGCCTTTGAATTGAATGCACTGCGTCAGCACGTTGTAACTACCGGAGAAGGCGAGCGGCGCGATGATCTTTCCGCCGGTGAAGCGCACGCTGGTCTTCACGTCTCCCGATTCAGAATTCACTACGACGGTGTTATTGCAGTCGCCTTGAAAAACCGCGGGTTGAAAAAAGGTCTGCGATTGATTCTGCGACAGCTTCAACTGCGGTGGGCCAAGTTTGTTAAAGATCGTTCCCAGCAGCGAATCGAAGAATTTTTCGTCGATAGCTACCGTGACGGTTGCTGACGAATCGTTGTTTCGATCCGGCGGTTTCAGAGGCGTGCCCGCCCGCCCGCGTATGCGCGGTGAGCCAAGAAAGAAGATCGTGCCGAGCACGCCAACCAGGAGACCTACAATCAGGAGGGCAATCGCTTTTTTCATCTTTACGGATTGGTTGAAGCCGCAGGCGATGCCGGCGGAGTGCTCGACGCGTTGGCAACCATTGCCTTGACAATCGCGGCCACGGTGCCCGTCAACGCATCGATTTGCTGTTTCACTTTTTCCGGCGGCACTTGAGCGTAGTCACTCGGCGTTTGAAACATCGCCGGATCGATGTCGGTTTTGATGTCCTGCATCTCAGCCACCACGCGCGCGGAGTTGATACCTTTTACGTCGCCGGAGCTTGAAGCGTTGATTTCCGCGTGCAGCGGCAGTCCGGTTTCTTTGTCGACGTAAACATAGGCGTTCGCTTGCACCTCGCCGGCCTTGGTATTCGTGTTGGCGGCGCGACTGTACTGATATTTTTCGGCGGTGCGGCCGTTGTAGGTTTCATCGCCGGCACGCTGTAGGCCATTCATATTCTTCAAGCTCTCGACGACTTGGCCTGGTGTCATCATCTTTTGAAAGTCGACGCCGGTTGATTCCTTATTTAGTTCCGCATACTGCTTGCGTGACGGCAGAATCACATAATGATGGTTGTCGTGCTCCAGATATACCAGCGGTGAACCGTCGGGCAACTTGAATTCCAATCTGCGGTCGTCGCCGCTGCGCGCGACCTGCACACTGAGTGGCGGAACGCCGATCGCTTTGTCGCCTCCCTGCGTCTGAATACTAAAAACCAGCGTGGCCGAGTATTTATCCGGCTCGCGCGTATTAATCGTTGAGCCGGTCGTTTCGGAACTCGAGTTGGCGTTGCTAGCCATCGCCATATTCGCGTTGCTGTTCGCGTTGGCGTTTACGTTAGTATTCGAGTTCGTGTTCTTTGGCGGTACACACGTGAATGCGAGCAACGCCATCGCGGCGATAATTCCCAATTCAGTTAGATGCTTAATTTGTCTCATAACACACCTCTTGTCAGCCTCTGCGGTTGCAGATGCTTTATTTTTGGACGAACTGAAGGGGAACGAATGCAGGATAGCACAGCTTCGCGCTTCGCGTCGCTGTTGACTCACGCGCCAGGTTCCGGTAAAAGGCGCGTGTGTTCAATTCAAAAAGGAAACGTTAGCTATGAAAAATATTCTGGCTCTGATTTTGCTCGTGTTTATGGTGGCCGCGTGTAATTTAAGCAGCAAGTTGAAATCAAACAAGAACGGCGACTCATCGACGTCATCATCGTCATCCTCATCTGGTAATCCAACGAAAATAGGAAACGAGCCGGTCGAGAAGCCGGCGCCCACCGACGCACAAATCGCGGCGCTGCAAAACGGTGAGGAAGTTAAATGGGAGGAGCAGGGAATGTCGTGGACATTGCCGCCGGGATGGAAAAAGACAAGCATCGATAAGAACAGTTTCAACTACAGCCTGGGCACGCAGGTGTTCTTAATCGTGAGCATCTCTCCGATGCCGCCGGAT
>DASQYL010000300.1:0-4656 GCA_035639235.1 Pyrinomonadaceae bacterium
CTCCTCATAAGCTTGCAATTCCGCGCTGGAACATTCGAACTCGACGGTCATCGAGGGCACGACGACGATCGTCTGCTCGTCCTGATTAAACGATTGAATCGATCGCCAGAGCGGCACTAGTTTCTTTTGCAACTCACCGAAACGACCCTCAGCTTCGGCTTCGGTCAAACCAAGATTAGCTATTGGCAGATTCTCATTCATAGATGTACATTGCGCTAATGCCGCTGCTATTGATCGGGTTACTCACTTTGAGTTTGCAGGCCTGCCAGGGCAGTTACTCGGAACCGCCCGACACTCCTTGGGACAAGCTCGTACCGCCAATTAAGAAGCCTGATTTTGATACTGAAATCAAACCAATCTTTCAAGCACGCTGCCAGCCGTGTCACTTTCAAGGCGGTAAAGTTTACGAAAAGCTTCCTTTCGATAAAGCTGAAACGATTACCAAACTGGGAACGAAGCTCTTCACGCGCATCAAAGATGAAAAAGAGCGCGCACTTATTCGCGAGTATCTGGCGCAACAATGACGCTGTGTGTCGAACTACTGCACTGAAATAACGTAATCGGTGCCGCGCACCCTGCCTTCCAGAGATAGGAAGTATGTACCGTCGGCCGTGACTTTGTATTCCACGATCCCCTTGCTCTTGCGGCCGGAGGTATAATTACCGATAAGGAAGCTTTCATCCCGGTCGTAGAAGCGCACAGTCGAGTTGCTCATATCTGGTTGGTCGTCAGACGTAATGAAAGTAATCTTTACCGTCTGATTAGCTCTAAGCGCGATTGAAAAATACTTCTTCGGCCAATCTTCCTGGCCCAGATATGCGCCGGGAGAGATTCGCACCGCGCGTTCAAGACTATCTCCACCCATCGGGAGTGCATGTTTATCAGCCGATAGGACCGGCGGCGGCGCGGCGCTCTTCGCGGCTATTTCCCTCGACAAATCTGCGGTCTTCACCTGGCTTAATGAACTGCCTTGCTGCTGCGCGAGTTCCTGCGCCTTCGCGGCATGCTGTCTGGCCTCTTCCGGCTTGTTTTGTCGCTCGTACAGATAGGCGAGAGTGTATTCAGCCGACAAGGTCTGCACTTGCTGAAGCGAAGCCTTGAGAGATTCGATCGCTTCATCAAATTTGTTCTGATCGATCAGGGCCAAACCATTCTGATATTGCTGAAGTGCCTTCTGCTTGGCGCCGTCATCTCCCGTTGTGCTTTGTAGCTCCGTCTGAATCTCGGCGAGAGTTGCCGGTTGCGCTTTGGTCTTATACGCGAGAATCTGACCAACCACTGCCAAACCCGCCAGCAAAACGAAGACGACTAATCCGTAGATCATCACGCGGTGCAGGAGAAAGGCAAATTTGTCTTTCGTTAGTTTGTCTTTCAACAGACCAAAGAACAGCGCCGGCACCGCTTTGACTCGTAGCATGAGCAAGAGCACGACGCTCAGGAATGCCAGCAAAGCGAAAGGATCTTTGACATTAATCAGAGCTTTAATGAGATCGCTCATGCCTTGGTCCTAGTTCAGATCCTTCAACTGCGCCGATTTCAAACCTTTCGCGCCACATCACCCATCCGAATCGTACCTGGCTCGATGACGCGGGCGTAAATTCCACGCAGCCGAAGCTGTTTGCCGACCGCTGAATTAACGAACTTCATGGCATCCAATCCAAAGCGGGCCACGAACTTTTGACAACCGAGGTGTGGTGGCGCTGTTACTTCAATCAGAGCCGAACCCACTGCGATGCGCGCTCCGGCTGGAAGATTCTCGGCGCTCAAATCCAAATCGAGATAGAGTTGATCGCCCGCGAGCTGCCAGCGTTCTTTCTCCTGCGCCACCAGCGCCGCCACGCGGGAATTCATCACCGTGATCTGCATTTCGATATTTGGTAAGCCATCAGGCGTGCTGCTACTACGACGACGGTTCCAGGTATCGCCCATCAGGCCCTGAACCAGATCGAGTTCGGCCTGTTCCAGGACCTCTCTCTCGTTGATGGCTTGCCGGCGCACAATTAAATCCAGGAGGCCTTCATTCTTTGGCGAATCGCGGATGTGATCCAATCTGGCCAGCAGTTCTTCGGTAGTCAGATGCATAGAAAGTCCAGTTATCATATGGGCCTTCAATCTCGAGAAAGAATCAGGAAACGCGACTAGTTGTACGGCTCCGATTTGATCACCAACTTGAAACGCCTCAGTCGATCGCCGTCCGAAACTCTCACCTTTTCGCCCCGGCCATGTCTGTCAGACTCGGCCTCGCTTTCAGCCTCGATCTCGTATTTGAAGTCTCCGTAGATTGGTACCGAGAACTTACCTGTTTCATCCGTCCGAACCATGCGAACGGATTTTCGTGTCTCCGCTAATCGTATCCATACATAAGCGTCGGCCGCGGGACGGCCATCAGTCCACTTTACAGTTCCGGTAAGCAAGCGCTCTTTGAGCGGCGCGGGCAACCGCAAGTCAAGGTGCTCAAGCTTGGCGCCTTCGGTCAATGTTATGGGCGTGGCTTCCTTAACACGTGACACTCCCGGATAATACCTGCGTGCGTAAGGAACGTTGTTTCCATCGGGAGCATCATCGTCGGGATTCATGACAAGAAAATATCGGCCCGGCGGAAGCTGACCAATTTTGAAGTCTCCTGACTTGTCTATTTCACCCAAATACCTGTCTCGATTATCTTCCGCATTGACCAGATATAAATAGCCGGAAGCCAGAGGTTGTCCGGACTTCTGTAGGACTTGGCCGCTGGCTTGAGCCGTAGCATGGAGGTTCACTCTGAACAAGTCTAGTTGTCGATACTGGCATCGGCCATCTGTTAGATCGACCTGATAGTTAAAGGCGGACTGCTCATCGGTTGACTTCACTTCGACGCCTTGTTCGGTCTCGTTTTCCAAATCAGCAGCAAACGGCACGTAGGCACGGATCGAATATTTGCCGGGCCGCAAATCCCGAAAATCAAAACCGCCGTACTCGTCCGTAACTGTTTCAAGCTTACGGTCGGCACTTTCAAGAGCGACTTTCATGCCGCTCAATGGTGTCCACATATTTTCAACGATCGAGCCTACGATCGATTGTCCAGCTCGGGACTCGCTGACACTCCGTGCATAACTGAGATCCTCCTCAGCATCCTCGAAGCGCTTGGTCGAGCTACATGCACCTGCTCCGAGCATCTGTGTGTCTTCATTACGGTAGGCGTAAATCAGCCATCGTTCTCCGACCTTAAAGCCTATGTCACAACTGGTTTTCCAAGCGGTGAGTACATCGACTTCAGCTTCCGTTATTCCTCGAAGGGGTTGCTCAACGATTAGATGCAGTCGCGCCACATTGTCAGAGCGTTCGTTCGGTTCCGTTATCGTTTTGACGTACCCGACAAAAACCGCGTCAGCCCTCCAATACTCCGCACAAACGGGAACGTAAAAGTCCTGGCACGAGCAGCCGTTCGCATTGGACACTAGTCCCAGGAAAAAACCGAACGCAAGAACCGCAAAAAGGAACCGTGAGAAGGTCTTCATGGTTGATTCCCCCGCTTTCATTGCCCCGTCACTTCATACTCCGGTTTGGGCACGCCCATCAGCCAATGATCGAACCAGCCGACAATGTGTTCGAGGCGTTCGATGCGATGCCAGGGTTGGCCTGAGCGCGACAGCTCGTGCGTCTCACCGGGAAAGCGCACCATCACTGTCGGAATCTTTTTGTATTTGAGCGCGCGGAAGAATTCCTCGCCGCCGGCATACGTTGGTGTGCGCCAATCAGCTTCGCCGAGAATGAACATCATCGGCGTCTTCACGTTGTTGATGTAGGTGATTGGCGAGCGCGCTTTAAAGTCTTCGGGATCGTCGAAGGGCGCCGCCTTGAACCAGGTCGCCTGGAACAAAGTGAAATCGGCCGTGTACCACCAATCGGCCCAGCTCGCAATGTCGCGTTGGGCTACCGCCGCCGCGAAGCGCGTCGTATGGCCGACCGTCCAGTCGGTCAAAAGACCGCCGCCGCTGCCGCCGGTCACGCCCAACTTCTTTTCGTCGATGTAACCGCGCTTTATTAGTTCATCGACGCCCATCATCAAATCTTTGAAGTCATCGCCGGGATAATGATACTGGATGATGTTACCGAACTCCTGACCGTAGGTCGTGCTGCCACGCGGGTTCGGATAAAGCACGATGTAACCCTTTGCCGCCATGTATTGAAATTCATGATCGAACACCCAGCCGTAGGCCGCGTGTGGTCCACCGTGAATGTTAAGTATAAGGGGATATTTCTTTTTAGCATCGAAATTGGGCGGTTTCTGAATCCACGCTTGGATCTTCTTGCCGTCAAAGCTCGGGTACCAAATCTCTTCCGGCTCACTGAGATTCAATTTCGCAAACAGATCGTCGTTGATGTGCGTCAGTTGTTTGCGTTGGCCGCTCGACTTGTCGAACCAGTAAAGATCGCCAATCTTTGTCGGGGTAGAAATCAACAGCGCGAATTTCGATCCGTCAGGCGTCGCGCGAAAGCTGACGATTGCTTCGTTGTTCGAAGTGACGTCAGTCTCTTTTCCGCTGGCGGCATCGAATGAACCGAGCATCGCTTTGCCTTGCTTCCCGACCAACGCGACGATGCTCTTGCCATCCGCCGACCAGACGGGCGGAAATCCGCCGCCACCCCGCGGCGCCGTGTTATCGCCGCCAACGC
>DASQYL010000301.1:0-11619 GCA_035639235.1 Pyrinomonadaceae bacterium
CTCCACGGCGTGCGGCCCTGGCTGGCGATGTGCCTCAGCGCGCAAGGCGATCACGCGGCCGCCTTGGCGGAGTTGAACGAAGACGTGAGGCGAACGGCGTCTGTAGATCCCGATATCGCCTACGCCGTAGCCTGTGTCTATGCGATCAGCGGCGAGGTTGACGAAGCTTTTGAGTGGTTGCGACGATCGATGGCGCTGGGCAACGAAAACCGTCCGTGGTTTGAAACGGATTCTAATTTGAAGTTGTTGAGAGATGATGCGAGGTTTGGCGAAATGATGCGATCGATTGCGGTATAGTATCCTCAATCATGACCCAGCGCGCGGCAATCAAGGCTGTCAAATCGTTTCTTCCCAAAAACAAATTAACTAACGAACAACTCGCGGAGCAGTTTGGCGACTGGCATGCCAGCCAGATTCTGGCGAAGACCGGCGTCGCGGTGCGTGGCGTTGCGGGTCCCGATGAATGCGCGTCGGATCTCGGCGTCGCGGCGGCAAAACGTTTGTTTGACGAAGGCCGGTGCTCACCCGATGAAATTGATTTTTTGATCTTCTGCACGCAGAGTCCCGATTACTTCACGCCGACGACGGCCTGCGTCATGCAGGATGCTTTGGGTCTGCGGACCAGTTGCGGCGCCATCGATATCAACCAGGGATGCTCGGGATACATTTACGGACTGGCGTTCGCCAAGAGCCTGGTCGAAGCCGGAACGGCCCCGACGGTTCTGCTGATCACGGCTGACACCTATCTGAAATTTATCAATCCACGCGATCGGTCTTTGCTAACACTGTTTGGAGACGGCGCGGCGGCGACGTTGGTGCGTGCGACAGAATCTGAGCGCGAATTGATTGGCCCATTCGTTCTGGGTTCCGATGGCCGTGGCGCGAGTCAAATCATTGTCAAAGCCGGCGGGCTGCGGCACCGCCCAACGAGTGAGACACAGATCGAAAAAGAGGACAGCAGCGGTAACTGGCGCTCGGACGAAAATCTTTTTATGGACGGCGCGGACGTTTTCAGCTTCGCGCTGCGGACTGTGCCGCCGACGCTGCAACAGTTATTGGAAAAAGCCGGGCTGACGATGGATCAAATCGATTTCATCATTCCGCATCAGGCGAATAAATTCGTGCTCGAACGGCTGCGCGCCAAACTCAAATTCCCGGCAGAGAAGTTTTGGATCGATATGGAAGATTCGGGGAATACGGTCTCTTCGACGATTCCGATTGCGCTCGAAAAGGCGTTGGGGCAAGAGCGCGTGAAGCCGGGTGATCGAGTTGCGTTAGTTGGATTCGGAGTCGGATATTCCTGGGGTGCGACGATCGTTGAGGTGACTTGAACTGTACGAACTCAGCGGCTTTCTCCCTTCTCCCCTTGGGAGAAGGGCCGGGGATGAGGGTCTAGCGACGCGTTATTACTTGTCTTGATTGAGAGCGATGAGTTCGCTCGAAGGCGAACTCATCTCTCGCATGTCATATTCTAGTTTGGTTCCGCGCTAGGCCCTCACCCTAACCCTCTCCCAGAGGGAGAGGGAATTTGATCTTGCCGCACCTGGTTTGAAGGTTCATGGAATTTGGAAAACTCGCCAAGAAAATCCTCCCAAAGCGCGCGTTCGATTCGCTGCGTCATGCCAAATGGGGGCGCGAGCGTCGCCGCGTCGCTGCTCTGCCGCCGCTGAAGGAAAAAGACTTCAGCGATATTCTCGTCGACGGTCTCAATCTGCGAGCCGGCGATCTGGTTTACGTGCACAGCGGCATGGATGGATTGAGCCTCAGTTTTCCGTTCTATCGCATTCTCTTTCTGATCCAGGAAATTATCGGGCCGACTGGCACGCTGGTTTTTCCAACTTATCCAAACCACCGCATTTCTTCTTACGAATGGTTGAGACAGGGAAATATTTTTGATATTCGACGGACGCCTTCGTACACCGGGATTCTGACTGAGTTTGCCCGGCGTCAACGCCAGGCGCTTCGCAGTTTGCATCCGACGAAATCAGTCTGCGCGATTGGACGGGCGGCGAAAGATCTTACCGCGACTCATCAACTCTCGCCTTACCCGTACGACACCAACAGTCCTTATTACAAATTGATCGCGGGGGGTGGAAAGATTATCGGGCTCGGCGCGACTACGAATCACATCTCGTTCGGATACTGTGTCGATGATGCATTCAAAGAAAATTTTCCGGTGCGCGTCTATCACAATGAAGTGTTCGCCGCGCCGTGCATCAATTACCAAGGTGAGCGGGTGATCGTGAATACTTACGCCCACGATATGAACACGACGGTCCATCCCGACATGCCGCAGTGGATGAGCAAATACGTTTCGAGTGAAGCGTGCCGCGATCTGATTGTGCGAGGAATGAAATTCTTTCGCGCCGATGCGGCGAAGCTCTTTGCCGAGATGATGGAATTGGCAAAGCGAGGGATTATTGCTTATCCAAGATCGGTGTGGAAACAGAAATAGCCGGCCACAGATTCACACAGATAAACACAGATGGGAAAAATGCTTGGATTGTATTTCTATGGGTATCATCACCGTTTATCCGTGGCGATTATTTTTTCTTAACCTGAAACTCACCACTCCTTATTTTTGCTGCCAAATCGGCCAGGGTGATGAATTCGATGTCGTTCGCGTCGGCAAGTTCACCAACAAACTTTTCGATCGCGTCCCAGTCGCGAATATCCTTCGGATGATTCGTCAGCACTACGGGAATTTTCGAAAGGCCACTCTCTGTCGCGCGCGCACGAATTGACGCCAGCATCTCTTTCATTAACCGATAATTCAGACGGCTGACGTCGGACACGAAATACTTTTGCTTGATTGCCGGCGCGATCAGTTTTTCAAAGACCCGTGCCACGCCTGACCTTTGCGTGTCGAGTTGCGCGCGCGGCGTTGGCGAACTATTGCCGCGGTGACTCATTCTTCCGGCGGCGAGCTTGAGATTCTGTTTCGCCACTTCGCGCCGCGAGCCATAGAAATGATTCAGAGGCACGCACACAATCGGCTCCGGCTGTGCCGATACACGCCGTGCATCTTCCATGCGCGGGTAGTACGGCAGAAAAGTCTCTTCGCATTTTCGATAGTCGAGCTGCAGAGTTTCGTTGTTAAGATAAAAACCTGCGGCCATGCTGACGTCGAGCTCGATTCCCAAACTTGCCAGCGACGACAACAAATGTGGAGAAGGCGCGAGTGCGAGGGCACTGGCGCGAAAGGCGACGCAGCGATAAGCAGGATCGACGGTGCGCATCAAATCTTCGAGATACGTTTTGGATTCGGCAATCATTTGCGCGGCGCGCTCTTGATCGTAGTCAAGAAGTGACCAGCTGCCTTTCAAATGCCATCGGCCGTTAGCGTATTCGGCGTGCGACCACTGCGAGTGGAGGTGCAGTTGAATGTCATGACCTTGCGCGTATGCCTCGCGCACAATCCCTTCCCAGGTTTCAGCCGCTGGAGCTAATACTTCGTGTTGCTGCTGCAATTTACGAAACGCGCGCTGCTGCATTACATCCGGCATGAACGTAGTGCGCGCGCCGGATTTTCGATAGAGGGAAAGCAGACGACGCATCGGTGCGAACTGAATCTCTTCGATATCGCCCGATCCGTCGCCGCGAATTTCCCAGTCGTGCGTGAGTGCGAGATGAATGGTTGGGTCAGAACGGCCTGCGGCAGCGGGCCGTTGATCTTTGGGGGCAATAGTCATTAGCGATCAACCGCCCGCTACCGCAGACGGTTCTGACATTGTACTATCACGCGCGATGCTGCACGGCAAATCGATCATCTGTTTCGGCGGCGAAGATTGGTGGTATCACCATCCGCATTCGAAGAACCATCTGATGCGCCGGTTTGCGCGCGCGGGCAACAAAGTCATCTTTGTTAATTCAATTTCAATGGGGCTCGCGCCGATGAGGAGCGGAGAGGTTGTGCCCCGCATCAGGCGTAAACTAAAAAGCTACGCAAAACTCGCGCGCACCACTGAAGAGGGAATTACCGTTGTGTCGCCGGCGGTCGTGCCGTTTTTCGGCAGTCGCGCGGTTGCGGCGACAAATAGAAAATTGTTGGCGGCGCAAATCTCGAGGCTCGCGAAGCGTCGCGAAATGAAGCGACCGATCGTTTGGATTGCGATACCGACCGCCGTGGAAGTAGTCGGTCGCCTGAATGAAGAACTCGTGATCTATCAGGTGTCGGACAAATACGATGCGAACACGATGGACCATGCGACCGATCCTTCGTTGATTCGCAAACTGCACGAGCGGGCCATCGACGCCGCGAGTCTGGTGTTTTATTCAAGCCGAAAATTGTTCGACGAAGCGGAACGCGGTCGCGAGAAATCGTATCTGCTCGAACAGGCAGTTGATTTCGATCATTGGTCGCCGATCGGTCGCGGCGAAGTCGCTGTAGCTGAAGCAATCGATCGGATACCTCATCCGCGCATCGGTTACTTTGGCGCGATCGAACCGTGGTTGATCGATCAGGAATTGATCAAGCAAGCCGCGCGCGAACGGTCTGAGTGGCATTGGATATTCATCGGTAACAAATCGCGCGGTTTGGGGATCGAAGAACTGGCGAACGTCCACTTCCTGCCGCCGGTTTCTTATGAAGAATTGCCGGCGTACGCCGCGGGATTCGATGTCTGTGTGCTGCCGTGGAACACCGAAGTGCCGTTTACCAGCTACGGCTCGGCGATCAAGGTACGTGAGTATCTCGCGTCGGGAAAACCAGTGGTGATTTCCCCGCTGCCGGAATACGAATCAATGAGCGAAGTGCTGCGAATCGGCCGCTCGCGGGAGCAATTTCTTCAGCTTGTCGATGATGCCTTAGTCGAAAAAAACGATGCGCGAGTCTGGGCTCGTCAGGACGCAGTGCGTGAGGGAACGTGGGACGCGCGGGCGGAGCGGGTTAGTGAACTGATCGACCAGGCGCTGCGCGCCAGGAACTGATCTTCGCAAACGCGAAATGGACAGTCGCACACACGGCGATCCCCGCAAACGCGAACAGAAAATAGGTTACCGCCAGAACGTAACGATATTCGGTATGGACGAGCGACTGCATGAGAAAGAAATAGATCGGCACCACGGAAAGCACCAGCAGCGTTACGCCTTGTTTACGAAAAATAAGAATCAGCAGACCGATAACTGCCAACGGCAGCATCACTGCCGTGAGAAAAATCTTTTGCATCGCGTGGATAATCGCGCGCGGGTAGCGCGTCCATAGAAACCGCGCGGGGCCGAGTTCATATACTTCGATCGGTCCGATTTCTGCTTGTGAATTTGCGGGCCCTTCGTTGCTAATCACCAGTTGCGCCTCAGAACCGTCGGCGACAAATGGAAGTTGAACCGAATTCACGGGCTGGTTGGCCGGCGGTAATCCTTCAATCGTTTCTACGACGGCAGTCGAAAAGATCACCTTGTGACCGTTAACGATCGACAGTCGCATTCTTCCGCGCTCCATTCTAATAGGAACCTTCACCAGGTAGTCGAGATCGGCGTGGGCCGATTGTGGCGCTCCTCTGCCATCCGACATGCGAATCGGTGATCCCTCGATTGGCCAAGCCGCCTGTGCGCCATAACTTGAATTGTCGCCAGTGATCGTCAGCTCATTGCTGTCTGGCTGCGTTTGTAGTTTTGCGCTGAAAGACAATAGAGCCGGCTGTCTAAGAGGACCGTCGGCATTCTTTGGGGTTACCGCCTGTGATGATTGATTCAGCGGATGGGTAATGGCGGGCTCAGTCGAAATCGATCGTGTGCGCTCCAAGCGCAGCATAGATGAAGAGCGCTTGGCCATCACGCCGGCAAACCAAAACGGATGCGCGCCGATGATCGCAAAACCGCGCGAAAGCCGCGCCCGCTCGCGTTCGACGCCGTCGGGATTGAACAGTGTCCCATAATAATCGGGCCGCTGATAAATTTGTGCTTCCTGTTTCATGATCCCGACGTCAGTCTCGGGAACGCCGAAGCGTCCTGCTTTATCGTAGTCGGCAATTCCTTCGAGTAGAGTCTGCCCCGCGCCGAGCGAAAGCGGAATGAAGTGATGAAATACGATCGCGTTTCGAATCGTCAGCGGGAAAACGATCAAAAGCGTGCCGCAAATTACGGCCAGAGCAAATTTCCAACGGCTGGCGGCCGTTATTAATACGGCTACCGAGGCCGCGACGAAGAAAGTCAAAAACATTGCGTTGGCGCGCAGCCAACACGACACTCCGATTAGCGCTCCGATCATAACGAAGGTTGGCAATCGCGGTTTCTTGATAGCGCGCGCCAAGAAGTAAATCGCGAGCAATATTGGCAAAACCGAAATCGAATCGGGTAACAACAAGACCGAATTCCACGCCAATTGCGGCGACAACGCGGCAAGCAATCCGGCGATGACCCCGGCGCCTGACGAACACAGTTCCACGACAATCAAGAAAATCAAGACCGCTGAAAGCGCATCCGCTGTCATCTGCACAGACTGGACTGAGGCATCAGATTGTTTGATTGAATAAACCGTGGCGATGAGCAGTGAATAACCGGGCGGGTGACCGAGGTTATTCAAATCCGCGAGTGGCGATGTTCTGCTAACAAATGAACCGAGGCCGCCTTCATGAAGTAATTGTGCGACTCGATGATAATCAGCGACGACCGCCGTCTGTATTTTTCCAACATCGAGCCGTGTATCATGCCAAGTGAGCAGACGTACGCCGAGGGCGATGAGAAAGATGGAAATGCCGATTGCGACACGACTTCGCAGACGCGAAGAGAGACGACGGGGAATACTGTTTTCACTCTCGTGTAGAGGAGGGCAACTGGCCGTGGGTGACTTTTGCATAGAAAATCGAGGCGGGCAATAGCGCGCCTCTAAACGACCGACAGAATATTATTTCTCAGTTTACCGAACAAGATGTGCGGAATCGCCGGACTCATTTGTACAAATCCTGAAGCGCGAATCGGCGCTATGCTCAAAGCGATCGAGCACCGCGGTCGTGACGACGAAGGCGTGTGGACTTCATCATCGCTTGTCGATACCCAGCAGACCTGTCTCGGTCATAGGCGTCTGGCGATTATCGATACCAGCAGTGCCGGTCATGAACCGATGATTTCTCACGATGGCCGGTTCGTCATCACTTTCAATGGCGAGATTTACAACTACCGCGAGCTGCGCGCAGAACTGATTCGCAAAGGCCATGTGTTTCGCACGCAGACCGACACGGAAGTCCTCCTCACCGCCTGGCAGGAATGGGGTGAAGGCGCCCTCACGCGACTGAATGGAATGTTTGCATTCGCAATTTGGGATGAGAAGGAGCGCGCGCTGTTTCTTATTCGCGATCATATTGGAATCAAGCCGCTCTACTATGCGCCCGTGTACGACAAACTCAAGTTTGTCAAACTGCTCTTCGCATCGGAAGTCAAATCAATTTTCGCCAGCGGATTAATTAAAGCCGAACTCGATCATGAATCGCTACACCAATTCCTGACGTTTCTTTGGGTACCCGATCCCAACACTTTGTTTCGCGGAATCAAGACAGTAGCGCCGGGACATCTAGTCGAGTGGCGAGACGGCGAGATAACGACGCGGCAATGGTGGGATGTCTCGTTCGACGAAATTGAAGAGAATCGAAGCGAGCAATGGTGGCGCGAGCGCACGTTGGAAACGCTCGACCGCGTGGTTAATCTCGAAATGGTCGCGGATGTGCCGTTGGGATCTTTTCTTTCGGGCGGCATCGATTCATCTTCGATCGTCGCGACCATGAAGCACCACAGCGATGGCCGGCGCATCGAAACCTACACCATCGGAATGGAAGCCGCAGACTTGCGGTACGACATCATTCCAGACGACATTCAATGGGCGCGCAAAGTCAATCAACAACTCGACACCGATTACCACGAGATCATTTTGAACCCTCACGTCGCCGAGTTGTTGCCGAAGCTGGTCTATCATATGGATGAGCCGGCCATCGACATGGCGATTCCGAGTTATCTCGTGTCGCGTGAAGCGCGCGAGACCTTGCGCGTCATGCTGAGCGGGATGGGCGGCGACGAAGTGTTCGCCGGATATCCGCGCCAGATGGCTATGAAAATCGCCGGGGCCTTCGATCCTGTCCCACAACTATTGCGCCGGCCCGTGATGCAGGCAATTGCATATGCTTTGCCCGGCGGAATTCCCGGCAAGCTTACCGCGCCGTTGCGCAACGCGAAAAAATTTGCGCGCAGTGCGGCGTTCGATTTCGAAAATCGTTACCTCGGTTATCAAACTTATTTCACCAATGAGGCGAAGCAGAAACTCTACACGGATGAGGTGCGCGCGGATTTGCGCGGAATCGATCCTTATGAAGCGCATCGTCGATACTTCAACCGCACGAAACATGCAGCGCCGTTGAATCAGTTGCTTTACGTTGACATGAAGACGTTTCTGCCATGCCTCAATCTGATGACGACGGACAAGACTTCCATGGCGGCGAATTTGGAAGTACGCGTGCCGTTTTTGAATCGCGACATGATTGAATTCGCAGCACGCATGCCGCCCGATTTGAAACTGAAAGGGCTCAAACGAAAATACATTTTGAAGCGAGCGGCGGAAAAGTTTTTACCGCACGACGTTGTCTGGCGAAAGAAGGCCGGCTTCGGCGCGCCCGTTCGTTCCTGGCTGCGGGGCGCGTTGCGTCCGATGGTTGACGATTTATTATCCGAAGAAACAATCAAACGTCGTGGTTTGTTTCGGCCCGAAGAAGTGAAACGAATTATCGCTTCGAATCTGTCGGGCCGAGAAGATTACAACTTGCAGGTGTTTCAGCTTTTGAATCTGGAATTGTGGATGCGCGCGTTCATCGATTGATCGTCGTTGAACCGAATAGTCTCGATGCGAGTTCGTCGCGAGCGATTTGAAAGTGTTCCGCTACGTCCGCAAGAATCCCTGACATTGGTCCGATCCTCAATGGGTCGTGATTTGGGTAGTGATGTGATGTTCGCCTCGTTGTTGAGTCGTGAGCCGCATGTGACTGCCAGCTTGTCTGGTAATGTCATATCCCACGTCTTAGGAGCTCGCCAATTCTGCGCCTGAAACATCGCGGGGCAGTCTCACGCGGCTATTACCTCTTCGCGAACAAAATGAAGGCGTATGACCTTCGGACCCTGACCTTCGTCAAAGTGGCATTTAACTGCGTCTCGGACTTGTTCCCGCAACTCGTCCAAATTGTCAGCCTCGGTAAATATCGACGCACCCAGAGCTCTCGCTGTATATCCTCCTTCGGGCGCGTCCTCGACCATAAAAATCATTTCTTCCATACTCTCTCCTACAACCTGATAATTCTGGCCGCGCTATCTTTGCGCCAGTCACCGTTCAGAGCATTGCGCGTGTCGACCACCAGCGGCGCTAGATTCAATACCCGCGGATAATCGATGTTGCTGTGATTGGTGACGATAACCACACAGTCCGATGTCTTGATCTCTTCGTCGCTCAATTCAACTGAAGTCAATGGTTCGCCCCCACCGGGCGTGTGTGCATCATCGAAATGCAGTTCGCTGACGTAAGGATCGTGATAACGCACGTCGCAGCCTTTGCTGCGCAGGCGATCGATGATTGAAAGGGCCGGACTCTCGCGCACGTCGTCGATGTCTTTTTTGTAAGCGACGCCGAGCAACAGCACCCGCGCGCCGTTCATCGCTTTGCGATCGTCGTTCAGGCCGTCGGAGACGAGTTGGACCACGTGCTCAGGCATTCGAGAATTGACCTCTTCAGCCAGACCAATGAAACGCGAATCGAATCCGTGTTGCCGAGCTTTCCACGAAAGGTAATGCGGATCGAGGGGAATGCAGTGCCCCCCGATTCCCGGTCCAGGATAGAAAGGCATGAAACCGAAAGGCTTGGTCGCCGCGGCGCGAATGACTTCCCAGGTGTCGATGTTGAGTGCGTAGCAAAGCCGGGCCATCTCGTTTGCCATGCCGATGTTTACTGCGCGAAACGTGTTTTCCAAAAGTTTCGCGGCTTCGGCGACGCGCGCCGAACTAACCGCGTGAACATCGTTGACGATCTGCGAATAAAGAGTTGCGGCGGCTTCAGTCGAATCGTCGGTGACGCCGCCGACAACCTTTGGAATGTTGTGCGTCTTGAATTCCGGATTGCCGGGATCGACGCGCTCGGGCGAAAACGCCAGCAGGAAATCTTCGTCGAGCTGCAATCCGATTTCTTGCAGCATAGGCAACAGCACTTCATCAGTGGTGCCCGGGTATGTCGTTGATTCAAGAATGATCAATTGGCCGCGACGCAAGTTCTGTTTGATCTCTTCAGCAGCGGCGAGAATATAGGAAACATCCGGTTCCTTGGTCTTTCGTAGCGGTGTCGGAACGCAGATGATGATGGCGTCGCAAGTCTTAAGCTGCAAAAAATCAGTTGTCGCTGCCAGTCTGCCGCCGTCAACGCATTGCTTTACCAAATCAGAACCGACGTCACCGATATAAGACCGGCCGGCGTTGATCTCAGAAACCTTATTTTCGTCGACCTCAAAACCTGTCGCGCTGAATCCGCGCGCCGCAAACTCAGCCGCCAACGGCAGCCCGACATAACCAAGTCCGATCACGCCAATGCGCGCGCGTCCATCTTTTATAAGGTTAACAATTTCCGTTTTGATCATTGAGAATATTAGAACTGGCGACACGTACCTGGCCGCCACAAGCAGAAGCTAACATTTTCAGATTAACGGTTAGCCTAAGTGAGCCCGCATCCACAGTCAAGAGCGCCATCCGTCGATGTGGGTTAGAGTGCGCCGCGCCGTCAAGCAACGAGTGCGCGCTGAAAATCCAATGACAAACGATTCAGTTTCCAACGAGGGCCTGGTACGTGGCATACGCAGGTGGGACCTGGTTGCGGTCACCATCAACGGCATCATTGGCGCGGGCATCTTTGGCTTGCCGTCGAAGGTCTACGGACTAATCGGCGGTTATAGCCTGATTGCTTTTGTCGCGTGCGGGCTGGTGGTGATGCTGATCATTCTGTGCTTTGCGGAAGTCGGCAGCCGCTTCGATGAAACTGGGGGTCCTTATTTATATGCCCGCGAGGCATTCGGTGGCACAGTCGCGTTCGAAGTCGGTTGGTTGATTTGGCTGGCGCGGCTCACCGCCTTCGCCGCGAACTGCAATCTGATGGTGAGCTACCTTTCTTTTTTTTGGGCGCCGGCGAATACCGGATTCATCCGCGCCGCCATTATCACGATCGTTGTCCTCGCCCTGACCGCGCTGAACATTCTCGGCGTGCGCCAAGCAACCATTGCGAACAACATTTTTACGGTCGGCAAACTCCTGCCGATGCTCATCTTCATCGCGGTTGGCATTTTCTTTCTCAATCCGCAGGCATACACATTTGGCCCACGGCCATCAGCCGGCGCGTTCTCTCAATCTGTGCTGTTGTTGCTCTACGCGTTCACCGGATTTGAGATGGCGGTGATTCCGGCAGGCGAGATTCGCGATCCGCAAAAGCATCTGCCGCGGGCGTTGTTCTTAGCAATGGCGGTGATTGCGACCACGTATATTCTGATTCAAATCGTCTGCATCGGTACGCTGCCGGGCCTGGCAAATTCAACCAAACCGCTGGCCGATGCGGGCAGCAAGTTTATGGGCGTAGCAGGCGGCGCGATCATTTCAATCGGCGCGATCATTTCC
>DASQYL010000302.1:0-6931 GCA_035639235.1 Pyrinomonadaceae bacterium
TACAACCGGAAGCTCAACTGTTATCGGTGCTACAGGCATCAACGATCCAATCGCCGGCTTGGCCTTCAACGATGCGTCCGGAACTATGTATGGTCTCACCGGCGGCGCCAGTGGCGGCGCATCCAATCTGGTCAGGATAAATCTCACAACCGGCGCGGCGACGGTAATCGGATCCGTAGGATTCAACGGTGGCAGTCTTGAGTTCGGAGCCGACGGAGCGCTCTATGCCGGAAGTACGGGAGGCACAGGCAATCTCTATCGAATTAATCCCGCAACCGGCGCGAGTACTCTGGTGGGCGCGACTGGTTTCACGAACATAACGGGCTTGACGCTGGTTGCTGCGGTATCACCCACACCGACGCCCACACCCACACCGACGCCCCCGGCGATTCGTTTCAGCGCCGGTGCGTATTCCGTCAGCGAGTCGAGCACGGACGTCACGATCACAGTTACGCGCAGTGGTAATACCTCGGGCGAATCCGTCGTCCAATATGCAACCAGCGATAGCGCCGGCTTAAATGGTTGCGGCGTGGTTAAAACCGGGGTCGCATCCCCGCGCTGTGATTACCAGTCGACCGCAGGCACGTTGCGATTTGCGCCCGGCGAAATCGCGCGAACGATCGTCATTCCGATCGTCAACGATTCCTATGCCGACGGCAACGAGAGCTTTACCATAACGCTCAGCGATGCAAGTGGCGGTGTGCTTGATTTGCCGAGGACCGCCGTCGTAACAATCGTCGATAATGACGCTGCCAACGGGCCCAATCCTGCCGATCAATCCAGTTCTTTCGTGCGACAACACTATCTTGATTTTCTGAATCGCGAACCGGACGCCGCCGGTTTACAGTTCTGGACCAACGAGATCGAATCGTGCGGCGCCAATACGGCGTGCCGGGACGTAAGACGCATAAATGTATCGGCCGCCTTCTTCGTATCAATCGAATTTCAACAGACAGGTTATCTGGTTGAGCGTCTCTACAAGACGTCCTTCGGCGACGCGGTTGGTAATTCGACTTCTCCGTCTGCGCACACGCTGCCGGTTCCGGTAATCCGATTGAATGAGTTCCTGGCGGACAGCCAGACAATCGGACAGGGAGTGGTGGTTAATTCGCCGGGATGGGAACAGCAGCTTGAAAACAACAAGGTGGCGTTTATCGCCGCTTTCGTCCAGCGCCCGCGGTTTATCAGCGCCTATGGATCGCTGACTAACGCTACGTTCGTTGCCTTGCTAAACGCGAACGCCGGCAATCCTTTGTCAACGGCGGAGCGCAATCAACTGGTGGCGGACCTCGACAGCACGGCCAAGACGCGCGCGCAAGCCTTAAGAACGATTGCCGAACATCCGAATCTTGCCGCGTCCGAATCGAATCGAGCGTTTGTGTTGATGCAATACTTCGGATATCTGCGTCGTAATCCGAACGATGCGCAAGACACGGACTACACCGGTTACGAGTTCTGGCTCACTAAGCTGAATCAATTCCACGGCGACTACATCGCGGCGGAAATGGTCAAAGCCTTCATCTCGTCGAGTGAATATCGCCAACGGTTCGGCCCGTGATGTGACGCAATCAGGTCATTACCGGGAGCAGTAGCGACCGGGCCGTGGAGCCCGATTGGAACAATTATGAATTAGGCTGAATTACTGACAGGGTTTGTGAGTGCACTCGGTTTTTCTACTCCGCGGCGAGTCCAAGCGAAGCACGGCTCGCCGCATTTTTCTTGCGCTCCGAGGCGGAGGTAGGTATAAGACGCTGTATAAGGTGCTTAAACGAAACGGGTTCGTATAATACATAGTTATTCGCTTTAATGTATGCAAGGCGATGCGCGATGATTAGGCCCCTTCTTATCGCTATCTCAATTGGAGCTTTGGCAATCGGCGCTCCGAGACCGCCGTGCTATTGCATCCCTCCAACAGTACCCGATTCTTTGAAAACGGCACGCGTTGTATTTCTAGGTGAGGTAACAGAAATCATCGAACCAAAAATCGGCGGCGAAAATCTCCCGCAAATCGATCGTGCCTATACAATCAAATTCAAAGTCCATAAAACCTGGAAGGGGCTTCCGTCTGACGCGACGGATCTCGCAGTTTTATGGGAAACAAACTGTTACGAATGCCCAGAACTGCCACAACTCAACGAAACGTACCTGATTTATGGCAACCCGCTTCCAAACAACAAGACTCTTAGCTTCGTCGGATGGTGCAATCGCACGGTATTGTTCCTGCATCGGTCGAATGGTAACGATCCGCACTTAGACATGAAGGAACTCGACATAATCACGAAGCGTGCTAAATAAAGGACGCGTATAACAAATCGTTGGACCGGAGCCACGGGAAGCGACTCTCGCATCATCATTGGTCCGGCGCAGCTGCTCGGTAGCGCCGTGGCCCGGTCAACTCAACCGTTCGGTTGCCGAAATCTTATGAGTCTTTGACAATTCGGCAAAGGGCGTTAAAGAAGTCAGCGCAGGAGTGCCCATTGCGTGTTGGGATTGCAAAAGAGGGGTAAAGGAAAATGCAAATTTTTGTCGGCTTTGAAGCGTTTGACACTATCATTAGTGATGCGGTACCAGGCCTCCGACAGGAAGCCGGGGAATTGATTCAACGCATCATGGGCTCGGGAAAGGTGACGGCAAGCGGCATCTTTGTGGACCAACGCGGAGGGTTCTTGGTAATTGAGGTCGGGTCGGCTGAAGAACTAATGGATCTAATTAGCCCCACGATGGTGGATAATTTCCATGTCACGACTCATCCGCTCGTTTCGATGGAGAAGCTCGGCGAATTTTTCCAGAAGTGGGCAACGGAGTAAGTGCTTTTGGGTGCGGAGCGTTAATCTGATTTTGAGGTACGGGTGAAAGGGTGGTTAATATTCGCCTGTGGGCCACTGCGACCGAACAAATCGTTGGACGCTACCCGATGCCTAAGATTCTAGCCATTCTCGTCATCTTACTGACGTCGAATCTCACGGCTCGTGAGTCGTCATGCGGATTCGCATCCACAAAGTCACAGATTGACGTGTGTGAGCCTATATCGGTCGCTTGTCCTGAAACTGTTGATGGATACTCCGACGCCAAATTCCAGGCGAACATCACGCGCGCGGCGTCTTCTCCTCATTCGAAAATACGCTATTTCTGGTTCGTTGATTGGCCGCGTGGCTTCCCGAAGGGCCGAATAAAATCTGGCCAGGGCACGCCTTCGATTGTTGTATCGCTCCCCCGACGAGCGCCCAACAGCCTGACCGCTAAGGTTACCGTCGAAGGTGTGTCGCGAGGTTGCCCTAACACGGCATCATGCACGACTATTATCGCGCGGCGTCAGTGATCTGATGACGCGCACAACAAATCGTTGGACCGGAGCCACGGGCAGCGACTTTCGCATCATCATTGGTCCGGCGTACCTGCTCGGTAACGCCGTGGCCCGGTCAACTCAGACGTTCGACAGCTTCACTTAATGTAAGCCATAAATTCTAATGGCGGTCATGGTATGAGAAGGTTAGCAGTAATCAACGCGCTTATATTCTTGTTTGCGCTACCCTGCTTTGCCCAACAGCCCGTCGAGGGCGAGTGGGTCGGAGGCTCTAACCTTTTCGGCAATCAGGTCTTCATCCAAGCTAAATTCGAGCGGGCGGGTACAGGCTTAACCGGAAACTTCAACAGCATGGCGTGGGGGGCCGTGCGTCGCCCCTTTAGTCTTGTTCGATTTCAGTCTCCGGAGTTGCACTTTGAGCTACCGTCGAATACCGGCATTCCGTTTGTCGCCGACGCACGGCTGGAGAACGGCATCATTCGTGGAACCATACGACGCGGTAATGAGCAGGGCGCGTTTCATTTAGTTCTTGTGGCTCGCGTCAATCCGAGCCTTTACGATAGTTATATCGGCACTTATCAACGCGAGCCGAATAAGTTTTTCTTAATCACTTGGGGAGCATTCGGTCATCTGCGCCTTCTTGATCCGGACTCAGGAACGAGCGTTGCCCTGTTCCCGTCGTCCGAAACAACATTCTTCTTCGGGGCGAATGTCGTCGGCTCTACGACCGCTCAGCAAACAGTCAGCTTCACAAGAAATGATTCCGGTTCGCTGACATCCTTAACCATTCGTCAACCGAACATCCCCGACAAGACCTTACCTAAAGTTGAGCTTTACGGACAGGAACGGGTCAGATTTCGCAACGGCAACGTCACGCTCGCTGGAACGCTGCTTTTGCCTCGGACCAAAGGCAGGCATCCCGCCATTATTTTCCACGAAGGCTCTGGCGACTGGACGCGAGATGATACTTGGTTTTCGCGCCCCATTGACCTGTTCCTAAAACACGGAATTGCGGTCCTGCTTTACGACAAACGCGGCGACGGCGGTTCAACCGGAGATTGGCACACATCGTCTTACACGGATTTAGCCGATGATTTGTTGGCTGGCGTCCGCCTGCTCAAGAATCGGCGCGACATCAACGCTCGACAAATCGGGGTTAGGGGCATGAGTCAGGGTGGCTGGATTGCTTCGCTCGCAGCGGCTAAGTCGAAAGACGTAGCTTTCATTATTAGTATTTCCGCTTCCGGCGCAGGGACCATCGAGGAACAGGATACTGCTAGTTTGCTGGCGAAGATGCGCGCCGACGGGTTTTCTAATGCTGAGATTGAAGAAGCTCGACGATTTGTGAAACTCACCTACGAAGCCCCGCACAGCCGCGAAGCGTGGCAGAGCTTGCAAGCCGCGCTGCCGAATGCACGAAAGCAAAAATGGTTCAGCCGCACAATCGGCGGATTGCCGAGAGACAACTGGGTGTGGGAGCAGCGGCGGCTGAACGCAGGCTATGATCCGGCTCTGACGTTCCGACGTGTGCGATGTCCAGCGCTGATAATTTACGGAGAGCGCGATAATCCTTCACCGGGTATTGCCCGAATCGAGGAGGCTTTAAGAGCAGCCGGAAACAAAGACTACACCGTCCGCGTGTTTCCTAAAGCCGATCACAATCTGGAAGTGCAACAGGAAAACGGAAAGGCAGGCTGGGCGGAAGGATTTCTTGAGCTACTGACTAACTGGACTTTACAAAGAGTAACAGTCGCTAAGGAAGCGCGCAGATAAAAGGGTCAAGCATCGTACTCCGACGTGCCGGAGACAATCACCCTAACGGCTGCCGAACAAATCGTTGGACGCGAGCGGCGCCGATGAATCGGGATTGGCGCTTCCGCGCGGCCGCGTCAACTCCACCGTTATGCGGAACAAAAACACCTCGTCATGTGTTGTATGGGAGTGAAGAAAACAATCATCTTTGCCGTGGTTGCCGTCTGCGCCGCAATCGCATTGCCACCGGCTTGCGATCATCGATCGTACAAGACGATGAATCGCTCAAACATGTCATCATCGCGCCCACTGACTGGAACAGTCTGAAGTCCACCACAATGTTAAGTGACGATTGCGCTCCCAAGACAAAGTCTGCTTTGCGGGTTGCCGTGGCGTGCGCGTGCCGCGCCCGTCGGTCCACGCGCAAGCTGCGCGTGCCACCTATTTAAAGCGATGCTTTGACATCGGAACTTCTTGGGTGTTAGATCGTCTCACCCCATATTTAGACAATCCCCTGACAACGAGCCGGTTTCGAAATTGAGTTGCACGCATTTTTGTCGGCGGACAAATGTTGCGATTCATTTTCGTTTGCATGATCAATAGCTGAGCTATTCTTCGACCCGCGCGGACTCAAGTTTTTCTCAACCCCCGCGATCAATCATCCCTCAAAACGAAAACTGGTTTCTCCCCGGCATTCATATCGATCAAGTGCAATTTCGGGAGGCACTCATGCGCAGTAACAATCGTCTCAGCAAAATTCATACTTATCTTTTCATCGTTTTGTGTCTGACTACAGCGGTCGTGGCATCCGTCGCCACCTTGCGAAAGACGCGTGCGGCGAGTCCGGCCAGCGGCACCCTGGCTACGACGGGACCAGTAGCTCCGTTCACCGGCACGTGGACAGGCACGGCAACCGGAGGATCATCGCCGAACGGTGAGAGCACCTGCGTCGAGGGTACGAACTGCGACACTTTCCGCCTGACCGTGGCGCCGGGTGATTACACGGGTAAGCAAATTTCGATCAAGATTTCGTGGGGAATTCCGGCGAACGATTACGATTTATATATTCATAAATGTCCCACGACCGCCTCCACGATCGCGCAATGTAACGCTGGCCCAACGGCAGCGCAGGGTGAGAACGGCGGCGCGCCGGGAACTTCCGACGGCGCGGCTATCGATCCCGGCGGGGTTGTAGCCGCTGCAACCGACTATACAGTTCATGTGGTCTATTTCACGGTGGCGCCCGATCAATATCAAGCGAGCGCGACGCTCGAGAGCAAGACGACGGCGACGCGCGCGGCCACGTATATCACCGGCGGTATGTCGTTCAGCCCGAGCGTGGCGGTCAAAGCGCCCGTCGCCAACCGCGACGGCGAGCCGTCGAACCGCACCGACGTGCAGGGCAATCACTACTCGGTCGGTATCCGGGGTTTTCCTGCTGGCGTCGACCTCTGGTACAACGACCTTCGTCCTACCGTAAACAACGCGGCGAATCCAAACTTCGACGCCTATCTGCGCAATTATATTTATCGCGGGCAGCCCGATTCGTTCAGCCCTTCGAGCCAGGCCGACCTTGGCGGCGACGGCGGCGGCGACGTTGACCTCGCGGTGTCGATGCCTGATCCCACAAATGGAACAGTGCCAAATCCGCCGACTCTCGCAGGCTCGAGTCTAATCGCGGCAAACATCTCGACCTTTAGGTCAGCCGATATAGGTCAAACATTTACCAAGAACAATCTCGGTAATTGTAGCGGAGGCGCGTGTGCCGACGATCGTCAATGGGAAGAATTTTTCGGCAACAGCGTTGTATATCTTTTCTATCGCACGCTTGAACCGGCTGTCTCTCAGGTCCAGCGTTCCACAGACGGCGGTCTG
>DASQYL010000303.1:0-10254 GCA_035639235.1 Pyrinomonadaceae bacterium
CCCAAATAGCAGTCTGTACGAAGCCATGGGCTACACGCGGCAGAGCGAACGCAAGTCCGGCCTGTCGCGCAAAGGCAAGGATTCGGGCAGCGGCAAGCCGGCTACGCCATAGCGGTTTACTCCCTCTCCCTCTGGGAGAGGAGCGAGGTGAGGGGCGAAGCATAGCGACCGGATCAAGAGACGACTCTGATGACACCGAGAACGGAGTGTTCGAGGGATTATCTGCGACACAACTTGCGCCTTGATCCCGTCGCTACCGCTCCGGGTTCTGACACGCGCTCCCAATCGACTGCTTTGATCTATTTCCTGAAGATGAATTCGCGCACGATATTTACCGCAAAGCCAGTGAGCAATGAATAATTTCCTTCGCGGAATCCGTCCTTGACGCCGAACCGCGACGGGTACCAAGTGACTGCCGGAACTATTCCGCCGACATAGAATGAAGACAGGCGCGGTACAGAGATAACCCGTTTGCCGCTTCTGGTTCGGGAAGTAACATTCTGAATGAGCGCATCCGCCAGCCGAGCGCCTATCCCATGGCGAGTGCTCTTGATGAAGCCGCTGTCCAGCCGCAACGCTTCCGAGAGCCCGTAGCTCGTTGTCTGTTGAATTGCATTCTGGCCAAAGCTGGATGCGTACCGCTTGCCAAATCCTGACGCGCCCTGGCCCCATTCAGGCGGACTCTTATCCCACTGGTTGACTAAGGCGCCACCCGCAGCGCCAACCAGGGCCCATGGGCCGATCGTATCGGAGACGTAGCGTTTGAATCGCTTGCTGGCAGTGGGAAAGACATAGCTGCTATTCGTGCCCTGGCTCGTAGGTGCGCGGAAAGCGAGAGGATTTGGTTCGTGTGGCTCACTCACGTGGTCACTTTCTATAGATGACTGAGGCACTATTATTGGACCAGTCTGAGCCGCGCTGTAGTGATTATCGCGCAGCGGTTCGCGGTCAATAGTTTGAGCGACGATATTGAAAGAGCATGCGACTGCGAATAGCAGGGCTGGTATCTGAGCGCGTAAACGATCGGAAATATTCACAGAGCGTTTCATTATGTCCTCGCTTGACGAAGTTCGTTAAACCTGGGTTGAGGGGCTTTGCTGGAAAACTGTTTTCTCTAGCGAACAACTTCGAGGGACGCAATTGAAACGACGTCGTGCGCTGGTAACGATGATTCTGTCGCCCGCTTTGCGGGCTGCCGTCGATTCGGAGCGTGATCCCCGGGCTACGCTCGCTGCGCTCGCTCACCCGGGGCTATTATCTGTCGCCGCTCCGCGACTTTTTGAGAGCAATCACTTCGGCTGAATTCTCAGCGTAAAGCTACAAATGCCAATCTTCTCATCAGGCTGGACGATGGTGCGTTGCTCGCGGGGAATCTCGCGGCCAGAGATCAGAGTCGGGTTGCGGCCTTTGGCCGTGAGCCAGTACTTGCCTTGATCGTCGAGCATCAACGTTGCATGTACCCGGCTGATTTCGGGATCGCCTTTGAGTGGAAGATCGACAGAGATGGAGCGTGAGCCACGGCCGATGGTGATGTCGGGTTTCGTAACCTTGACGACGTTCTGCCTCACGCCGTCGCGCCAAAGTTCGACCGAGTAAAGTTCGACGACGCGCGGACGCACCACTGTGATTTCGCCTTCAGTATTGCCGGAGCCGGTGTCTTCCACGTCGGGGGCGACGGCTTCTGTGGTCATGGCAGCGGCGGGAGGTGCGGTGGTGGTCGTCGCAGCGGGCCGCGCTGTCACCATCGTATGGCCGGTTTCGGTTTCGTCCCAGACAGGCTGCACGCGAAACTCACCTTTGTTCAGCGTACCGTCGACGCGCAATTCGATCGCGAACGATTTGGTTTGCAATTGCACGGCGCCGGCCAGTTCGCGGGCGCGTTCAGACAACACGTGAAATAAACCTTGTTCCAGACCGCGACGTTTGTCGCCTTGCCAATCCTTGTCGTCGTCGTTGCTCAGATAGACGATATATTCGCGCGGAATGTAAGTCGGGCCCCCGGGCGGTGTGAACATCTCACGCTGCATGCAGGCCTCGACCTCGCGCGCAATCTTCACCAGAAATTCTTCCCAGACGCGGCGCGGTTTAGTGTGCTCGTCCGCTTCTTCGAGAATATCGTCGGTCGTCTCGCCGTCGATCCACTTTCGGATTGATTCGATTAGGCCCATGAGTTAGTGAATAGTAAATCGTGAATCGTAAATAGAAAAGTCAGTACCATCCGCGTGAGCGGATGGGATCAAGCGACACTAGCAATTCAAATCGACCCTTAACCCACCCGCTTACGCAGGTGGTACTGACCTCATCATCAATCAATCAAATTTCAAAAAACTCTTATTCAGCCAACCACGATCTGCAGACGATGGATCGGTTTTGGGTCGCGCGTGTTGCAACACCTGAACTTCGCACCAATTGCTGTTTGGATTCATGGTCAGAATTTGCACTCGCGAGCCTGACTCAGCCAAGCCAATGTTGTCGGTTGCCTTGTTCGGACCAGCGCGCAAATTAACGTCGGTCGTCGTCACTGCCTGTCTTCCCAAGTCGCTGCTCGTAGTCATGCCTTGCGGTGTTGGGCGCTGCCTGATCAAGGAGCGAACGTATGTGCCGGTAGCGACGAGCAATCCCGCGAAACATAACACAAGCACGAGCCCGACGACGAAGTTCCGGCCGCGTTTGCGTGACGTGGCCACCGCGACCGCCGCGGGCGAGCGCTCGGGCGAACCGTTTCGTGTATTTGCTACGTTGATGCGGCCTGCTTCGAACGCAGCTAGTTCCTGTGCGAGCGCATCAGGTTGGGCGCCACGAATCGGCACGACTATGCGCGGTCGCGATGCGGCCTCGCCGGTGGATTGTTGCTGCTGCAACTCGCGCGAAGTTTCGAATCGAGGCCGCGGAGGGGCCACCGCCGTTAGCGGTTCACTGACCTTCAGATCCGAACTTATCCGGCGCTGCATCTGCACGCCGCTCAGCGGTTGCGTGACCGGCATCGTTACGTCATTCAAGTCTTCCCAAAACTCCGGCACTGTCTGGTAACGATCTGACGGTCGCGTCTGCGTCGCGCGTTCTAAGACGCGCAGCAGAGACCCGGCCCACGGCTGAAACGATACTGGCGCAGGCAATTCCGTAATCGGCTGATGTGCGAACGCGCGGGGCGAGACACCGCAGATCATCGTGTAGGCAGTCTTCGCCAGTGAATAGGTGTCGGCCGCCGGCGTCAACGGCGTTCTCAGCGCGCCGGTGATGTCGAGTTGCGCGGTTTGCACCAGCGGATTGTGTTCCGGTGCGGCGTAGATGTTCGTGCCGACTCGCGTGATTGCGCCCTCGGACGCTTCGATGCGCGCCACGCCGAAATCGGCGATCTTCACTGTTTGATGATCGGCGGTGAGCAGCAAGTTTTGAGGTTTGATGTCGCGATGGATGACGCCGCATTCATGCGCGTGCGCCAGCCCCGCACAAACTTGCTGCAAATAGTTCAGCGCACGTTCGAGAGTCAACGGTTCGTTGCGACAGAGTTTCGCCAGATCGCCGCCGCCGAGATATTCCAGCACCAAGTAATGAAAGGCCGTACCGTTCAAATCGATTGCGGTGCCATGACCCAAGCGACTGATGATGTTCGGATGCCGCACCCGATCGAGAGCGACGGCTTCATTCTGAAAGTTTTGGATTAGCGTCTGTTCAAGTTCAGGATCTTGATAGCCCTGGAGCAAAACATTTAGTGCCTTGATGACGACATTCCGAAAGCGCTCATCCGTCGCCGCGGTATCGCGGGCGAGATAAATCTCGGCGTAACTGCCGCGTCCCAAGCAGTCTTCGACGTCATAACGACCATCAAGTCTGCATTGAAGAAGCTTTAGTTCAGTCATCGCGCGTGAGCGGCTTACTTCGGAGGGGCCTCGCGCTTGAGTCCGAGCGTCTCATCGAGAATGCGAATGGCCTTGTCTTCAGCCATTGCGGTTTGTTGGGAAGGCGAGCTCGCGGAGGCTTTGTCCAACTTCAAGGCGGCAGCGGCGTCGGCCAATTTCGCTTCGGAGTCGAGAGACAAAGAAGTCTGGTTATCGGATCGGAATTTATTGATGGCTGATTGAAACGCTTCGGAAGCGCCGCGATGATCGCCCGTTTGAGTCAGCGCACGACCATAAAGATAGAGAAACTCAGGATCGTTTGAATCGATCGGTTTCGTGATCGACTCTTTCGTAAGCTGCGCCGGGACATTGTCGCTAATCCACTTCTGCGGATCGGCATCAACTGCAGCCCGCTTGCCGGCCATCGTTGATTGCGGCGATGGGTTGGGCTGTGCGTTGGCGAGCGCCATGGTGACATGACGCTGTCGCTGATAGATTATACCGGCGTAGAACGCGCCGCCGACTGCCACAATGAAAAAAATGAAGAGTAGAAATCGCAGTGTGCCGCGGCCACGTCGCGGCGTAGTTGTGACGACGGCTGGAGGCGCGGCTGGCTCGACAGGCGACGGCGCAGGAAAAGCGACGCGCGATGCGGGCGTCAGCGGCGTCGCGTTGTCCTCAGAAACGGCAGCGGGCGGGGTCGGAACCAAAGTGGGTTCCGTGTCGTCTAGGGAAATGGTGGACTCGTCTTCGATGGCATGTCGCTCGAATTTCGGCGTGCCAACCTGGACGATCACTGCCGTCAAGTTGTCTTCGGCGCCGCGTTGATAGCAGCGGCGCTTCATCTCTTCGCACAACTGCGCGGGTGCGCCGTCGCTGGTCAGCAATTCGCGCAATTCATTATCTGGAATGTGACGCGTAATGCCGTCGGTGCAGAGCAGGAAGGCGCTGCCGTCTTCGACTTCAATCGTCTTCATGTCAGCTTCGACAGAATCTTCGGCGCCGAGCGCGCGGCTGATGACGTTTTTGCTCGGATGATTCGCAGCTTGCTCAGGCGTCATGCGTCCGGCGCGAACCTCTTCTTCCACGATCGAATGATCGTCTGTCTCACGGTGCAGATTGCCATCTGGTGTCAGGCGATATAGCCGCGAGTCGCCAACATGGCCAATCGTCGCGCGATTACCGTCAAGGTGCAGCGCGACGACGGTCGTTGCCATCATTGAGAAGCGCGGATTGTCCTGGGCCATCTGATGAATTGAGGCGTTAGCCCGTTGAATCGCCAGCTCCATCAGGTCTTCGACGTCCTCACCGTCGCTGACTTTGTGCCGAAAGGCGTCGTTGAGCACGTCTACCGCGGTTTGCGAAGCGACTTCGCCGGCTTCCGCGCCGCCTACGCCGTCGGCGACGACGAAAATGCCGCGGCTCGCATCTGCCAGGTACGAATCTTCATTCAGCGGACGCTTCTCGCTGAGTCCGCGATCGGAAATCGAACCAACTTCAATTTTGTTTGACGGCGATGGAGTGCTCATTCGACTGCCTCCAGAGGAATAGAGGTTTCAGGTTCGCGCGCGATTTTCGCGACAGCGCGCGCATCTTGCGCGTTGCGATGTGAGAAAGCCATCAGCATCCCCAGCATGGCGAAGCTCGTGATCAAACTAAAACCGCCGTGGCTTACGAACGGCAACGTAATTCCGGTCATTGGCAGAGCGCGTGTGATGCCGCCGATGTTTACCAACGCCTGGATGCCTATGAACGCGGTTAATCCGGCGGCGCATAACTTCGTAAACATATCACGCGCTTCGATTGAAGTGCGAATACCCACGGTGACGAAAATGATGATCGCGAGGATGACCAGAGCACCGCCAATCAGGCCCGTCTCCTCAGCGATTGCGGCATAAACGTAGTCTGAATCGGCGATTGGAATGACTTCCGGAAATCCCAGACCGAGGCCGCGCCCGGTCGTTTTTCCCGAAGCAATTCCGAAGATCGCCTGCGCGGGTTGAAACGCAAGCTTGTCAAACCAGATGTCGGTGTTGACGCTTTTCTTCATTGCCTCGCTTTGATCGGCGAGTTCTTTCATCCGCGGGTCTTTGGCCAGGGCGTCGTCGTAATCTTTTTTCCACCAGGACTCTTCCGGCGACGGCGGATCGAAGCCGTCCAGCCACAAATGAAATCGTTGTTGAATTCGCGAAGGCAAAGCGTGTTGCACCGGCCGCGCGATCGTCGGAATCATGGGAAACTTTTCCTGGATGTCGCGCGGCAGCGCGCCGACCACGAGAATCGAAATCACGAGAAAGACCGATCCAACGAACACCAGCAATTGCGGCCAACGTCGGACGGCAACGAGATAAAGCGTGGCGTAGGCGCCGCTGAAGATCAGCATCTGCCCAAAATCTTTTAGCGCGAAGAAGGGAATGAACGGAATCGCAGCCATGACCACGAGCGGTACAATGTCGCGTGCTCGCGGGATGCCCCAATAAGTTCGCGCGAGGTCTTTGTATCGCGCTGTGAGAATTCCCGCGAAGCCGAGGAGGAAAGGAACCTTCGCCGGCTCCCAAGGCGTCGTGTTGCCCACACCTTTTCCCGCGCTCGAGGTGACGATCGCGATTCCCAATGGGATCAAGGTCAGCAGCACCACGATAAAACTGTTTCGCTGAATCCACGAAAGGAATCTGTCGTTGACACAGCAGACGAACGCGATCGCGAAAGCAATCAACGAAAAGACTGGAATCCAGGTGTAGCTGGACGTAATGGCGTTCGCGAGCGTGTAGCTCGATTCTTTGACCGGCGCTTCCTGTTCGACGGGTGGTGGTGTTGCCGGCAACCCCATCAGCTGCCGCTTGGCCGCGTCATAGTTTTGATTTACGTAACGCATCCGCAGCGTCTCAGTTTTTTCCTGGCGGGCCGCGGCTTTGTTCTTCGCGTTGTATTCGGGGTCGCTGTACAAACGATATTGGACCAGCAACCCGACTGAGAAAAGCAAGATGGCGGTCGTGAACAAGACCCAGTTGCCTTTGAATTTTCGAAACGCAGAGACCCACAGCGCCATCACCAGGATTGGCAGATACATGAGGATGTCGCGGGCAGCGCCGATGACAGACGTCTCGTAGCCGCGAATCATCGCGGCGCGATGTATCGCATAGTAGCCGACGACTTCCGTCGCAATCAGCGCGAAGAGCAAAAGTATGTGAGATGAAAAACGATTGCGCATTATCGATTTCGTCGCGGCGTCGGCGATGGTCTCTGATTCGCTTGATTTGCCTGCGTGGCTACACCACTGAAATAACCAAGGTCCTTCGCCTTCAAGATCAATTGCGCGGCGATTGGCGCAGCATTCTTGCCGCCATAAAAACTGATGCCGGGGCCCGGGCCTTCGAGCAACACGGCCATCGCGATTACGGGTTTATCGAGCGGCGCGAAACTCAAGTACCACGCGTCGCTGCGCTTCTTGTCATAGAAGACCGTCTCCTCATGTTGCCCGATAATCTTTCCTTTGAAATCTTTTTCGATAACGACCTTTTTCATTGGCTCGCCGGTCTTTGGGTCGATGACGGGCACATCTTTCTGCGCCGTGCCGGTCTTGCCGCCACTGCGAATGCCCGCGGCTTTGACGGGCGCCATCGCTGAGTCGCCAGTGCCGCCCTCGGTCACGAGATTCATGATGCCGCGAATTTGCGCTGCCTGATCGCGCGTGAGCACCTGTGCAAACATCTCAGGCGGACGATCGGCTTCGATCTTCGGCTTCATCAAACGTCCTTCAAGATTCGCGGCCACTGAAATAAGCATCGCCATCTGAAACGGCGTCATCTGTGACGCGTAACCCTGACCGTAACCCTCATACATTAATTCGCAGCGGGTCGAGTGCGGGCCGGCTTTCAACCATGATTCAGTTGGCGCGATTGCGTTTTGAATAGCTTTGCTGCTCGCATTCCAAATCTCCGGCTCGCGCCGTCCCTGGCCTTCGCCGCTGACGCTGTCGTAAGCGCCCAAACCCACGAGCTTCGCAGTCTCCTGAATCTTCGGCCCGCCCATTTGAGTCGCCAGGTAAGAAAAAAAGATGTTGCTCGATTTTTGATAAGCCGTGTCGATACCGATATTGCCGCAAGCCTCACAGCCGCCATTGTCGTCGGTGATAGTGCGTCCGCAACCCGGAGGCGTGAATCCACCGCTCGTTGTGAAGCGCGTGCTTTGCATGTTATTGCGAAACGCCGTGTACATCATCAGCGTCTTGAACGTCGAACCGGGTACGTAATATTCGTTTAGCGAACGATTCAACAGCGGCCGTTCTTTGCGATCGTTGTTGAGCTTGATCCAGTCGGCGTCACTCTGCACCTGCGTGAGGCTATAAGATGGATTGCTGTACATCGCCAGGACTTCGCCGGTCTGTGGATTGAACATGACCACCGCGCCGTGATTACCTTTGAGTTGATCGACGACTGCTTGCTGCAAGTCCTGATCGATCGTCAGCGTGTAGTCTTTATTAAGCTTCTGCTCAACCGTCTGTCCTTTGATGATTTGCCAGACTTCGGGAACAACACCGCTTTCAGTGCCGAACAAAGCGCGCTCGAGCCCCGGTTCGCCGCGATCGCTCCCAAAGATGTGCGCGAAGGCGGAGTCATTTACGTACGTGCGATCGATTTCGCCGTTGTTGCCTTTTTTGTAGTAGGCCAGCGGACGGCCCTTGCGATCGTAAATCCATCCGCGCAAGGTCGATTCGGTGAGTCGCCGATTCCGCAGATCCTTATAGCTGTCTTCCTGGAACTTTTGATTTCGATCGGCGGCATAACGCGCCCAATAAACATGAAAACCAAAAATGAAGATCGCTGCCAACGCGAACAGCCAGCGCCACACGTGCAGGCCGCGATTCGTTGTGGTCGCACCCAAACGCTTGCGGATGTCTTTGGGCAAACTCTTGGGAGCTGTGTGCGCTGTGGGTTTCCGGCCGAACCATGCTCGCGCGATTGAGATGAGGAGCACCAGCGCGACAACTGCGATGCCGGCCAGATAAATCAGCGTGAGCCACGCGGGCAGTTTCTCAGGCGGGGAGGCTGGCGTGGAACTTGGAGTTTGAAAGAGAAGCAGCGCGAGCGATGTCATGGGTTCTTTTTGCGAAGGCGAACCTCGACGTCGCCAAACGCCACGACATCGCCTTCCTCGATCGGGCGAGCCTCACCGTAGGGGATGCGCACGCCATTGATGTGCGTGCCGTTGGTTGAGCCGGTATCAGCTACTAATAGATTGTGCTGGACATCCAGCTTGAACGCCGCATGAATCTTCGAAACACTCGGATGATTTAAGTACACGTCGTTATCAGTCCCGCGACCGACATTCATACGTCGCCCACCCGCAATGAATGGGAGCTCGATCTCCTTTGTATTGCCATCGGGCAAATTGATCCGTGCGAGCATTGGCACCTCTGCTTTTTCAGCGTGCGGAGCGGCAATTGGCTTGCCAAGCTTCTTCTCGAGGTCCTGCCGCTGAAACTCCTCCTCAAATTCTCCAAATGTCGGTTCGACGGAAATGCCCTTAGTGAAAATGTCGACGTCAGTTTGGATCGTCACCGGCGCGAGGGTGCGATAACGGCTGTCATTGATATGATCGATCGCGGCGGCGAGGATTTCTGTCTCAAGTCGCTTGGTTACATCCTCAGGCGTCTCTGAGTGCGTGCCCCATTCCATCTTTAGTTTAAGGTGATGAGGAGCAATTTTCCCACGACCTTTCTCGTCACGCGCCCGCGCATCTATCAAGTGATTCATCCGCGCGATGATTTGATCGGTTGTCGGTGCGGTTCCCGGCTCGGCCGTGCGGCCAAGTTTTCGATCGACGACGTCGCCGACCCCTTCAAGCACTCGGCGCATCAGGCGCTCAGGCAGGATCGTGTCGCGCTTTGGTTTTGGTGACTGGTTCTGCTGGTCGGCCATAATTCAGAATACGAGCATCACTCATGTCAGGTTCAAGTCTCTCAATTCGAAATCATTTTAGACGAATCGGAGCGATATTCGTAAGTGTGCTCCGTTTGGCGCCCGCACCTGTACGGGCAGCGGCCACAAGTGCCCGCTCTAAACGCTAATTGCCACGAACCCGGCTGGTTTCGAACAGCAAAATACCTGCGGCGACTGCGACATTCAGACTTTCTGCCTGACCCTTCATGGGAATTCGAATAGCCCGGTCAGTCTTCGCGATTTCTTCGCGAGACAGACCCTCAGATTCGGCGCCCATGACTATCGCCGTTGGCAAGTTCCAATCGACTTCGGTGTAATCGTCCTGCGCGCGCACGTCCGCACATATAACCCGGATTCGCTTTTGCCGGCACCAATCGATCGCGCCTTCATAATCAACATCCGGCCAAATCGGAAGCCGAAACGTCGAACCCATCGCGCCCCGTAGCGATTTCGGTGAAAACGGATCGGCAGTC
>DASQYL010000304.1:0-2332 GCA_035639235.1 Pyrinomonadaceae bacterium
AATCGATCGGGGCGCGGCCGCAAAGGCGGGACAGCGAGAGCGGGTTTTTCAAGCTCGGCACCACTGAGGATATCTCACGTTTGACCGCCCAGACCTTCATCATCGAGCCCGTCGACACGCCGGTGATTTTTGCGGTGCCGCGCGCCGTGGCTTTGCAAGCGGAACTACACACGATCAACGTCGATTCCGAAGGCGCGCTCCAGACCGAATTCCATGCAGACAAGCGGCTGGTCTACCGGGCATTCTCGGATACTTTGCAGCCCAACGTTAACGTGTTGCGTGCGGATCGAATGCAGTACTTGTCTGAGTCAGCGCGGTATCTTGAACTTCCGGTGAATCTCGATCCGCGGATTGGAGAATTGACTCGAGAGGTTATCCGGAAAAGCGGCGCACGGACATGGTACGACGCGGCCCGAGCTGTTGAATCGTATCTGCGCGACAACTACGGATACAGCTTGCAGATGAAGGCCGGCGGTGCGGATCCGTTGGCTGACTTTCTGTTCAACGTGAAGCAGGGCCATTGTGAATACTTCGCGACGGCACTGGCAGTCATGCTGCGAACGCAGGGAATAGCAACGCGCATCGTCAATGGTTTCCTTCCGGGCGAATATAACTCTGCCGCGGGTGCGTTCACCGTGCGGCAAAGCGATGCGCATTCATGGGTTGAGGTTTATTTTCCACAAACGAATTCGTGGATGACTTTCGATCCGACGCCGCCGGCGGGCCGCACCTCGCATGAGCGCACAGGATTAGCTGGAGCATTGAGCAAGTATTCGGAAGCGCTCGAGTTGATGTGGTTTCAGTACGTTGTCGGTTACGACAAGGATGAACAGCGCTCGCTGGTTACTTCATTTCGTAAGACTCTGTTTGATTTGCAAGGCAGTTCGTCACGGAAGTTAGAGCAACTGCGCAATGCGTTTCCACGGCTCATGAGGCCCATTATAGTTGGCGCGATCTCACTGGGGCTTCTTATCGCTCTGTTGTTTGTAGGCCGGCGAGTGCAAAGGCTTGGTTGGCGACAAGGCGTGCGCGTGTGGCAGACAACGACAGAGTTGGAAAGAACGCGGGTTGACTTCTACGCGCGCTGGTTGAGAGCGCTTGAGAGGCGGGGCATTCGTCGCGAGTTGTATCAAACACCGTTGGAATTCGCCGCGGCCTGTGGTGTAAGCGAAGCATATCCGATTACCGAGGCTTACAATCGTGTGCGCTTCGGGAATGAAGATCTAACGGCGACAGATCGCCGCGCGATTGAAGAAGCGTTGACCCATTTGGAGAAGGGGCGCATAGGTTGAGACCCCGTCTGCAACGCTGCGTACTCGCAGGTCTGATCACCGCATCGATCGGCGCCGCACCCGTGTTCGGATCTGCACAGAACACGGAGGACAAGGCTAAGACATTGACGGCCGCGCGCGCGCGCTACTATAACCTGCGTAGGCTGGGATTGTTGGATGTTCATGCGGCACTGCAGCCAAATTGGGACGTGTTGTTGGCGGGAACTAGTGCGGCTGAGAAGGCGAAGACCACGCTGAACAATTTGCGCTTTTGGATTTCAATCGACGCGACCGGCCAGTTCCGGCTGAGCCACGATGCGAAGTCGTTGCAGGCGAATCAAGTCGACTACGTCGAGAAGATATTCAAGGATGTGAATACATCCGTCGGCGGCTTTTTTCGCACCTGGTCCATCTTCCTTTTGGGTTCTCCCTTTCCCGATACGGAAACGAATTGCGCGATTGATCGGCTGGCTAGTGGGTACCGATTCTCGCAACGGCAAGGTGAATTGGATGTGGCCATCGAAACGGACAACGAGTTTGCGATTATCGAAATCAGAGTTACTGGGGCAGACCGCACGTCCTCGCTGAAACCGGTTCTCGAAAACACGCTGACGGGCTTGATACTAAGGGGCTACAGTGCGTCATCTCACCGGACTGATGGCGTCTACACAAATGTTACGGCCGAGTTGGAATATGAAACCGTCGACGGATTGAACCTTCTGCATAAAGTCAATTTGAATACGATTTCGCAGGGCTCATCGGCAAATTTCGAATGGAGTTTTTCGGATTATCAGATTAAGAAGCGTGAAGATAATTGAACACCGGAGTACAAAGAGGAAATCAAAAGAGGGAAAAGGAAAAGCCGTAAGCAAAAGGCAACGCAACGGCGGTACGCGAGGAATAATTCTACACCCTTTTACAGTGCTTGTTTTCCTCTGTGTCCTCTGTGGTAAATGATTTATGCACAAGGTTGGATTTATTAGCCTGGGCTGTCCCAAGAACCTCGTCGATAGCGAAGTGATGATGGGCCAACTCAGGCAGCAGGGTTATCAAATCACCTC
>DASQYL010000305.1:0-4155 GCA_035639235.1 Pyrinomonadaceae bacterium
ATTGGAAACGAGGCGAGGCCACGCGTGCTGTCATGGAAGTCAGACACGGAAGAAGATTTGATCGTCGCCGAGCATTACGGTTATCAAAAGCTGTCGCAGGTGGTGCATCGGCGCTCGGTGCGGTTCGACAAACGCGAACGCTTCTGGATTATTGAAGACAGCTTGACTGGGAAGGGATCGCACGATTTTTCATTTCGCTTTCACTTTGCGCCGGAGATCGAAACCGTCCAGCGTCCTGACGGAAGCGTCAAGGCTTGGGATAAGATGAACCGCGCGCGGTTGTTTGTGGCGCCGCTTAACGATGCTCCAAAGCCCGAGTTCGATCAAGGCTTTGTTTCAACCGACTACGGCGCGAAACGTGAGTCCGTGATTGTTCGTTGGTCAGAGCAAGTGACGGTTCCGTTGATGAGACGGTGGGCGATAATTCCAGTGCGCGGCGACGAAGATGACGCCGAGACGCCCACTCTGATTACGAGACTGCGTGATGAATACCAGGCGGCTGGATCATGAAAGTCAGTACCGACGCGTAGCGGTTGGATTAAAGTTTGTCATTGATCGATCCGCTGATGCGAATGGTACTGACCAATATCGTAACGGGAGTTGATTTGAAGATCGAATACATATCTCACGCGTGCCTGCTGATCGACACCGGGGACGTGCGCATCGCCACCGACCCGTGGTTCGACGGGCCGGCGTACAGCCAACAGTGGTATGTCTTTCCGAAGCCGGTAAACGCTGAGGCGGTCGAGACCGCGGATGTGATCGCCATCTCTCACGGCCATGAAGATCATTTTCATCCGAAGACCTTGCGTACCCTGGCGAACAAGACCGCGCGCGTTTTTTATCCCGACAGCTGGTTTGGCGGGGCGAAAGAATTTATTGAAAGCCTCGGGTTTGCAAACGTTACTGAAGCAATCAATCGGCGAAAATATCAACTGACGAAAACAACTTCGCTCACATACGTTGCGAATGGCAACGACAACATCATGGTCATCGAAAGCGGCGGCCGGGTACTGGTCGACGTCAATGATGCTTTGCATTCAGAACCCGACGCGACGATCGATTTTTTTGTAAGTGAGATCAGAAAACGTTGGCCGCGCATCGATGCGTTGTTCTGCGGTTTTGGCGGCGCCAGTTATTTCCCGAATATGCTGCACGTCGTCGGCAAAGACGATCGCGCGATTGGCAAGGTGCGCGAACAGTTGTTCGCACGAAATTTCTGTCGTGTTGTCGCTGCTCTTAAACCCGTTGTCGCTGTGCCTTTTGCGGCGGACTTCGCACTGCTGGGCACGGCCGGACGTTGGATCAATGACGTGCGATTCCCGCGCGCGCACATGAAAAAGTATTTCGATCGGCATTTTGCAGAGGCTGATCATAACCAAAGAATCGAGCCCATGTATCCCGGAGATGCGCTCGACGGCGTTGAGTTGAAAGCCGCGTCGCCTTATCGCGCGCGCCTCAAAGACGGTGAGTTGTCGCACTTGCTTGAAGAGCAATACGCGGAAGAAATCGCGCGCAAACAGAATCCGAAAATGTTGACCGCCGAGGAGGGTGAAGAACTCGCTGCCAAATTACGCGATCACATAAACATGCGCCTGCGGTCGATTGAAGGCGCTCAGAACGCCACGCTGAAATTCTGTATCGAGATTTCCGACGACGCTGAGCGCCGCGCGTTCAATATCAATATTGAAAACGGCGAGGCGCGATTGCAACGCGCCGAACGGTCGGACGCGGACTGCGCAGTTGTTATCAACGCCCCGAGCCGGATTGTGCGCTACGCGATGAAGTACGAATTTGGCGGCGATGTGATCGGCATCGGCTATGGAGCGGAGTTCCAATTTCGCGACCGCGAGAGCGCGGGCGCTAATCTCGATCAGATTTGCTATCAATTGCTCAGTCTGCCGCTGCCGTCGCGCAGGCAGTCGCTGAAAAAAGATCCGGGGCGGATGCTCGCATTTCTTGCGCGTCAGCCGCCGGTACAAACCTGGAAGAGCTGGAAAAAGTCTGCGGCCAAGCTGGGAAATGTCAACTACGATCGGAGCATCTGGCTGCTGCGTGACGCGGAAGAGTTGCGCAGAATATTTGATTTGCCTGAGATGGACGAGTCGATCGGGCGTGGGGCGTGAACTTCCTCTCCCTTTGGGAGGGGGCTGGGGTGAGGGCCTGAGCCTGAGGTCAACCAATTATTGATGTTGCGAGAGAGGAATTCGAAGCGAATTCCTCTCTCGCGTGGAACCTCAATATTAATTAGGCACGTTAAGCCCTCATCCCCGGCCCTTCTCCCAGCGGGAGAAGGGAGACGGACGACTTTTAAAGCATGTGCGGCATCTGCGGAGTTTGGGAATACGGCGCGGCGCGCGGCAATGTCGATCGCGAGTTGCTCGTGTCGATGCGCGACGTCATGACGCATCGCGGGCCCGACGACGCAGGTCAACTAATTTTCGACGACGCGCGCGGCGGATTTGGATTTCGCCGGCTGTCGATCATCGATCTTTCAGCCGCGGGTCATCAGCCCATGCACGGTTGCACGGATCGCGTCTGGCTGGTATTCAACGGCGAAATTTACAATCACGCGACGTTGCGCGAAGGCCTCGAGCAACGCGGGCACGTTTATGCTTCGCGCACTGATTCGGAAACGATCCTGCATTTGTACGAAGAACGCGGACTGGATTTCGTCGATCGTCTCGAAGGCGATTATGCGATAGCGATTTGGGACGCGGGTCGCGAACAACTCGTGCTGGTACGCGATCGTGCCGGCGTGAAACCGCTTTACTTCTATCATCAGAACGGCCGCTTCATTTTCGCGTCTGAAATCAAAGCAATCCTCGAACACAAGAGCGTGACGCCGGAGTTGAACCAAGAAGCGCTCTATCATTACCTCACTTTTGTTACCACGCCGGCGCCGCAAACTCTCTTCAAAGACATCAAGAAACTGCCGGCCGGCCACATGCTCACGATCGATCGACGCGGCGAAGTGCAAATCAAACAGTATTGGGACGCGCTGCCTCTTACGGGATTAAAAGAACTAAGCGAGTCAGAGCACGAAGCGAACATTTTGAAACTGCTGCGCGAGTCGATCGCCAAGCGCATGATGTCCGATGTCCCGTTCGGCGTGTTTCTCTCCGGCGGTGTCGATTCGTCCGCGAACGTTGCGTTGATGTCGGAGTTGATGACGCAACCCGTGCGCACCTTCACGGTTGGTTTCATCGATTGTGAAGAGTTGAATGAAATGGATTCAGCGCGCGAAATTTCCAAACGCTTCGGAACCGATCATCACGAAGTAATGATCGGTCCCAAAGAGATGCAGGAATTCCTGCCCGATCTGGTTTTTCATCAGGACGAGCCAATTGCCGATCCTGTCTGCATTCCGCTTTATTACGTTTCGAAGTTGGCGCGTGAGACGGGAACGATCGTCGTGCAGGTGGGCGAAGGTTCGGACGAACTGTTTGCGGGTTACGATTGGTTTCGCACGTATCTGGCCATCGAAGATCGTTTCTGGCGACACGCTGAACGCGTTCCCATGGTGGCGCGCCGCGCGGGAGCCGCGGTGGTCAAACCGCTCGTGGACAAAGTCTTGAAGAAGCGGCTCGCGACCGAACTCGTGCGACGTTTGGGTTCGAATGAATCGCTGTTTTGGGGCGGCGCGATCGTTTTCGACGAAACGATGAAAACGCGCGTGCTGACGCGGGACGCGCGCGCTCGCTACAACGGGACTTCGACCTACGACGTCGTGCGAGGGTACGAGGAAGTGTTCGCGCGGTGCTGTCCCGGAGCCGACGCCGCGGCGCGCATGACGTATCTCGAATTGAAACTGCGTCTGCCGGAATTGCTGCTCATGCGCGTCGACAAAATCACGATGGCGACTTCGGTCGAAGCGCGCGTGCCATTTCTCGATCATCATTTGATCGAATATGCGATGAGCCTGCCGCGCGATCTAAAAATCAAAGGACAGACCGGCAAGCACGTCCTGAAGCGCGCGCTTGAATCAATTCTGCCTCACGACGTGCTTTACAAACCGAAGCGCGGATTCGGCGCGCCGGTACATGAATGGTTTCGCGGCGCGGAAGGCGACTCGTTGGCCCAACAGATCTCAAATTCGTCTCTCCGCAAACGCGGCTTGTTTGATTACGAATTCATTAATCGGATGGCGGATGA
>DASQYL010000306.1:0-11034 GCA_035639235.1 Pyrinomonadaceae bacterium
ATAACCATGCCAGCGAAAGTGAATGCGACCATGCGATCGACGAAGTCAGGGCTGCCTGAACGCAAGTCGTAAGTTAGATCGCTGACGATGGTCTCTTCACCACTCGCGCGCTTGATCTTATCGCTCAGGTCTTCGGCGACACTCATTTTTTTGCGATGGCCGAACGCGTCGGGCTCACCGTATTCCTTTACCTTGTAGCCCTGCCACTTCGCACCCTCAGAGAGGATGACGAGCGAGTATTTGCTCGGGTTGTTGCGCTTGTCCTGGATAAGCAGGTCGATTAGGTGCTGGAGATCAACTTTGTACTCGGGAATGCAGCAGCGCACTCCGGTTACGTACGCGGTGTAGAGCGCCGTGAAGCCGGCATCGCGGCCAAAGACACGGAAGATGCCAACCCGTTCGTGCGAGCCGACCGTAGTACGCTGTCGCCCGATAGAGTCCATGGCCCGCGTGATCGCCGTCGAGAAACCGATACAGTACTCAGTGTTGTGGACGTCGTTGTCCATCGTCTTCGGCACCGCAATCACCTTCATGCCCTGATGATCAAGCTCCGACGCATAACTCAACGTGTCGTCACCGCCGATTGCAATCAGGTAGTCGAGACCCAGCATCTCAATGTTCCGGAGCACCGCCGGCGTCACATCGAAGACAGTGTTGGTGACGCCGCTCCTCGTCGATTCTTTGGTTTCGAACTTCTGCCCCTCGAGAGCCGGAGGCAGTTTCTTCATCTTGGCGGGATTTGTGCGTGAAGTGTGCAGGATTGTTCCGCCGGTGCGATCTATGGTGCGCGTGTTTTCTCGATTCAGGGGCCGTACGTACTGCGCCTTGCTGGCCGGATCATTGAGATCGAGATGCGTCAATCCTTCCCAGCCCCGGCGGATGCCGATCACTTCGCAGCCAAGCTCTGCTGCGCGGTAGACCACCGATTTAATCACGGAGTTTAGTCCGGGAACATCGCCGCCTCCCGTGAGTATGCCTATACGTTTCTTTGCCATTTGTGATCCCGCGGAGTTGCCCCGCCCTGACTTTTATGCTGTTGGGGCCAGTAGAATTGCAAACCCTAATGTCGAATAAGATTTAGGTTTCTTTTCATACATATCTTAAAACATCATCGCCAAGACACAACAATCTTAGCTTTTATTGAGTCCAGCTCGGTCCGCTGTAGAGCGAATCGAGAGTACAAGTCCCGCTGCCACCAGCGCCGACAACGAGAGATAAAGCACGCCCCAAAAAAATGATCCGGTTGACGTACTTAAGTAACCAACCGCGTAGGGGCCGGCGTACCCGCCCAGATTTCCAATCGAATTGATCAGGCCGATGGAAGCGGCGGCCGCGGTGCCGCTAAGGAAACTTGTCGGCAAAGACCAAAACCCGGGCAGATACGCGTAGACTCCTGCGGCGGCAATACAAAACATGCCTACGCTCAGCGCCAGGCGATCTTGCAGCATCACCGCCAGAAAGAGTCCGATACTCACCGCGATCATCGACAACGCCGTATGCCAACGACGCTCTCTGGTTCGATCCGATGACCAGCCCACCACCAAAATCGCAACCAGACCGACGCAGTAAGGAATGGCGGAAATTAAAGTAACGCGCAAGGTCGAAGCGCCGGTTTGTTTCTTAATGATTGAAGGCAGCCAGAAGATCAATCCATAGTGACTGCTGACGATGAAAAAGTAGGCAACCGTTAGAACGATCACCTGGCGATTTCGAAACGCCTGCAGGATATGCAATCCATGCGTCGCCTGTTTCGCCTGATGCTCTCGGGCCAGCTCAAGCTGTAGCCAAGCGCGTTCATCGTTAGACAGCCAAATGGCTTGATGGGGCCAATCGGTTAGATAGAAAACTGTGACCATGCCAAACATGACCGCGGGAATTCCTTCGATTATGAATAGCCAGCGCCAGCCATTCATACCGAGCCAGTTCACATTCAGCAGCAAACCAGCCGTCGGAGATCCGATTATGTTTGATACTGGCAGCGCTGCCATGAACAAGCCAATCACCTTCCCCCGATCTTGGTATCGGAACCAATGACTAAGATAGACAATTACACCTGGAAAGAAACCCGCTTCGGCGAGACCCAATAAGAATCGCAGCACATAGAATTGGTTCTTGGTCTGCACAAAACCCATCAGGACGGCGACGATGCCCCAAGAGATCATGATGCGCGCAATCCAACCACGCGCGCTCCACTTCTCGACCAAAATGCTTCCCGGAATTTCGAGCAGAAAGTAACCCCAAAAAAAGATGCCGGCCCCGATTCCGAGGGTCTCATCGGTGAAAGACAGATCGCCTTTCATCTGCAGCGCTGCATAACCGACATTGACGCGATCCAGGTAGGCAATGACAAAGAGAACGAAGAGAAAGGGGATCAATCGCCGCATGATCCGGCGACGGGCGCGATCAGCGATGAAAGTCGGATTAGGCTTCAAGGCGCCTTAGAGTAACAGAGAGCGTTCCCAGAATCGTAAACAACGGTTGAGATTTTCCGGTGCTCTCAAAAACTTCGCGCTTCCCTCTCAATCTTGTTACCGGACACCCAGAAGCAGATCGATTGTCAGTTGATCCAAGCGCTCATAAGGAAGTTTCTTGGCAGCCAGTTCGCCGCGGTCCAACCTCAGGGACTTAATCTGCTGCGCCCTGGCGCTGGTGTAAGGACCAAGAGGTTCTGCAAAACCCGGCGCGGCTGAGTGAATCTCGTTAAGTAGGTCTTGGATCTCTGCGTCTTCGTTGAATTGCCGCGCTTTCTCTTTGAGGATTAGATAGTTTCGCATACAACCGGCCGCGAATTCCCACACTCCATCTTCATCCTCGCTGCGATAAGAGTGCGCGTCGAAGTGCCGTGGTCCATCGTAAGATTCTTCCAGTAACTTCACCAGGAAGAACAAATTCTTGATTGACTCTGAACCAAAGCGCAGGTCCTGATCGAAACGCGGCCCTTTCTGATCGTTGAGATCTATGTGGAAGAGCTTGTCTGCTTCGATCGCCTGAGCTACGACGTGGTAGAAATTCAGACCCGACATCTGTTCGTGTCCGACCTCGGGATTAACGCCCACCATTTCCGGATGATCGAGCGTGGCGATAAAACCTAGCATCGCGCCGGTGGTCGCCAGATAGATGTCGCCACGCGGCTCGTTCGGTTTGGCTTCCAGCGCAAACTTGTAACCGTAGTTTTGGTCGATCGAATATTCGCAGAGAAAGTTCAGCGCGTCGCGATTCCACTTCAAAGCCTCGCGCGCGTCCTTAGCTGCGTCGACTTCCGCGCCTTCGCGCCCGCCCCAGAAGACGTAGGTCTCGGCTCCCAGCTCGACGCCGAGGTCGATCGAGCGCATCGTCTTTTGCAGCGCGAAGGCGCGCACGCGCGGGTCGTTCGAGGTGAAGGCGCCGTCTTTGAAAACGGGATCGTAAAAGAGATTGGTGGTGGCCATCGGCACTTTCATGCCGTAATCGTCAAGGGCGTGTTTGAATTCGGCGACAATGCGGTCTCTCTCTGCGGCGTTCGCGTCAATCTGCACCAGGTCGTTGTCATGAAGATTCACGCCGTAAGCCCCGAGCCGGCTCAGTTCTTTGACAATCTTGATTGGAGCGAGGCTCGGTCGCGTCGCGTCGCCGAACGGATCGCGCCCACGATTGCCGACCGTCCACAGGCCAAACGTGAATTTATGTTCCGGACGCGGCTTGTATGTATCTTGCGTCATGATGCCTGCCTCGATTTCCATTCAAAACTTTTTCGGAATACGCAATTACTCCTTACCTGCTTGTAGAGAATCGATAAATTGTCACCGTGTGATAGCGACCACCTTTTCTCAGCACCGTCGTCGGAAACTTTGGTTTGTTCGGAGAATCAGGATAGTGCTGAGTTTCGAGACAAAAACCGTAGCGTTGTTGATAGACCTTGCCATCCTTTCCGGTCAAGGTTCCATCAAGAAAGTTTCCCGTATAAAACTGGATACCCGGCTCAGTCGTCCAGACCTCCAGGACGCGGCCACTGCTCGGTTCTAACACTCGTGCAGCCCGGCGCAGCGTGCCCATCTTACCGTTCAGCACAAAGTTGTGATCGTAGCCTTTGGCTAACTTCAATTGCTCGTCGTCCTGATTTATCCGCGCTCCGATCGCGGTCGCGCGCGTGAAGTCAAACGGAGTCCCATGCACGCTGCGAAGTTCGCCCGTGGGAATTGAGCCCGCGTCGGTCGGCGTAAAGCGAGCCGCGTTAATGAACAATCGATGATTAAGGATGTCGCCATTGCCCTGACCCGCGAGATTGAAATATGAGTGATGGGTAAGATTGACGACCGTATCTCTATCAGTGCTGGCGGAATATTCAATCTTCAACTCGTTCGCATTGGTCAGCGTGTAGATCACCTTGACCGACAGATTGCCGGGGTAACCTTCTTCACCATCTTTGCTCAGATAAGTCAGCCGCAGCGCCGCACCGTTAGGGATCTTTAAAGGCAGAGCGGTCCAAACGGCTTTGTCGAATCCTCTGATGCCGCCGTGCAAGTGATTCTCGCCATTGTTGACCGCCAGTTTGTATTCGACGCCATCCAGCGTGAAGCGCCCTTTGGCGATGCGATTCCCATAGCGCCCGATGAGCGCGCCAAAATACGGTGTACCTTTCAGGTAGTCGTCGAGATTATCAAAACCGAGCACGATATCGCCGAGTGTGCCTTTGAGATCAGGGACCTTCAGCGCGGTAACAATGCCACCATAGTTGGTAATCTTCACCTCGGCTCCACGGCTATTAGTCAAGGTGTAAATATTCACGTTCTGTCCATCAGGTGTTTTGCCAAAGCTTTCTTTCGTCACTTTGGCCTGACCCGGCGCACTCGCGCTGAACAACAGGATCGTTGCGCTGTAGATCACCGCCAAGCAAAAACTTCTCATTGATTTCATAAAAAGTCTCCATCTCTGGCAACTCTTAAAGATCCAAAAGCGTTTGCACCCGCCGACGAGAGCGACCCGGAATAATCGGCAATACCTCCCATCAAGTCCAGGCGGCCTGGAGCCCGAGTGACGATCAACTCGCCCGGTGACCTGAAGAAGTCGAACCAGTCGGTACGACGCGAGCCTATCGAACCTTCCAGCGATTCAATGAAAGCCTTCGTGATCGTCTGACTAGAGGTTTTCATTTGCTCGATCACCAATCGCCTGGATGGCCTCTCAACAGATGGCCGCGACTGATTTCAGCGACAGTCGCCCACGAGCATCGATGAGTTTTGGCAAATGGTCTCGTGTAGGCGCGTCAGCGGTTGAACCAGGGATTCTGAAATGCGCAGGTTTCTCATTGAGGTCGAACTGCTAGCGACCTCGCAATTGATTGATCTTTTTGGCGAAGTCCTCGACTTGTTCTTTCTTGATCGCGAGCGTCGGCACGAATATCTGCTTATTTGCAGGTATGCCAGATCGGTCGCCATTTAAAATACTGACGATCAACTTCATCGACTGATATCCGAACTCGAACGGCTGTTGCACGACCGTGGCATAGATAGATCCGTCCTTGATTCCGTTCAGCGTTTCGTCTTCTTCATCAAAGGCGATTATCTTTATTTTGCCAACTTTGCCGGCGTCACGGACGGCGTTGATAATGGCCGGCCCGTTATAAGACCAAAGTCCCACTAAAGCGGCAACGTCCGAATAATTCACCAGCGTGTCCGCAGCGTTTGTCTTGGCGCGAACGCGATCTGTGTTATCGGTGCGGACGTCCAGTATCTGGATGTTCGAATTCTGGAGCGCTTCCTTAATACCCTGATAGCGCTGCTGTGCGTTGGCGGCGTCGAGGCTGCCGACAAAAAGCATAATCTTTCCGCCCTGGGGCAGAGCCTCTTTGATGAGCTCGCCTGCCTGTCGACCGGCGGCCACGTTATCTGTCCCGATATAGCAAACACGGTTACTGTTGGGCGCGTCACTGTCCTGCGTAATCACCAGCGCCTGCTGTGCTGCGCGGTTGAGCATCTGTGTTTGATTGACTGGATCGACCGGACTGATGGCGAAACCGCTGACTCCCTTCGCCAATAGATCGTCAACGATGCGCTGTTGTTCGGCAGCGCTGCCGTCTGAATCAATTCGAAAGTCGATCTCGACGTCCGGAAGTTCCGCGGCGGCTTTTTCCGTTCCCTTCCGCGATATGGTCCAGAAGTCAGAAGCATTGTTGGTAACGAAGGCTAACTTACGTTTGCCACCGCCTGCATGCATACAGGCTCCGACGAAAACCGCGCTCGCGATTACCAAACCGCCAACCGATGTATAAACAAAGTGCCTTCCTGAGTTCATATCTCCCCATTTTCGTTTGCATGGTAAATGAGCTGTCGGGACGGTACTCTAGTCCGAATGTTGCCCTGGCTGCCATTAACCGCCACACACAATCCCAAACTTTCGCTCTAGTTCGGCCACATGCGCTTCAGGCGATCTTCAAGGAAATGAAACGGTACGTAATCGGCTTGTCGGCCTGAGCGGCGCAGTTCTTCGACCATGCGCAGCGCGCCTTCGGCATTGAAGCTATGGACCATGATCGTCGCGGCGCGTTGCAGTTCGGGACGGGACGCCAGGAACGAAGCAATCGCGTAGCCGGTGCGCTCGTCATCCGGCGTGTCTGAGCCGTAGTGTTCAGGCCTCAAATCATGATCGAGAAAGATCGAATCGTAAGTGTTCGATTCGAGTAACTGCTTCGCCTCTTCGATATCGCACGAAATGTCCAGAGTGTCTCCCCTGAAGCGCTTCTCAAACCAAATGCAGCGCCGCTCATCATCTTCAAGTAGAAAAATGCGAATGGGAGCGCGGCCCGAATCTGCGGATGCAATACCTAGCTTTTGTTTCAAGTTCTCAAAAAAACTCATGCGACAATAGTTCTCGTACTGTTGCTCTGCAAAAAATTAAATCAACGCTGATACTTCATAACTAATCCGTCACTGCCGACGGCCCAACCGTTCTTTTTATCGACGAACAGCGCATATAGATTTTGTTTTGTGCCGCTGGCCTGCTCGATCCAGGTCAAGCCGCGATTGCCTGAACGCAAAATAACGCCCCCGCGGCCTACAATCCATCCTTCATCATCGTTTACAAATTGCACGCTGAGCAAAGTCGAACGGATCGGCGACTCGACTTTGGTCCAGGTGTTACCGCCATCTTCGGTCCGCAGAACCGTGCCGCGCTCGCCGACCGCCCAGCCTATTTTGGCGTTACGAAAATCGACGTGAAACAGCGTGACTGTGGTTCCCGAATTCTGCTTCGCCCACGTCTCTCCTTCATCTTCGGTGTGCAGAATCGCGCCGCCGGCGCCGACAATCCAGGCGCGCCGATCGTCGACCACGTCGATATGAATCAGCTCCCTATCCGTGGGCGCACGCAAGACTTGCCACGTCGCGCCGCTGTCGCGCGTTATTGCCAGGATGCTGCCGGTGACGACGTCGCCACGGCTGGCGGAGCCGACAACCCAACCCCGCTTCTTGCCGTTGAAACGCAGGCTGTAGAGTTCCGGGACCGCGCCTTTGAATTCACTCGGCAGAAATTTGTGGGCCTCGCTCCATGAGTGCCCGCCGTCGGTCGTTTCAAAAATGCTGCCACCGGTCAGCGCAAAACCGCGGTCTTTACTTACAAAGTGAACATCGTTGACTGCATGATCTGTCCCGAGCCGCCGCTCTGTCCAATTCGCGCCGCCGTCGTCCGTGTACGCCAGAAAACCTCCGTCGCCGCCAACCCAACCGCGCTTTGAATCGAGAAAATAAACAGCGTTCAGGTCCTTGCCACCGGATGGCACGTGCAAAATGGTCCATCCGTTCTGCGCCTCCGAAACGATCGCACATACCGACACAGCGAGCACCACGAGAGCCACAGCTAACAAGCGAATTTTGCTAATCATTGCGTCACACGAGTTTTGCACATGACTCTTGAATTAACAAAAGCGCAACGCGGTTTGGATCGGAAGGGCCTTAACTGCGCAATCCTGCAAGCGCTTATAGCTCTCGCAATCGGGGGCTGCGCATCGGAACCGTTGTCACAAACAGCGCAATTATTATTCCGCCGGTCGCCAACGTACGCTGTACTCCGAAGCGATGCGACGCTGCGCCGGCGATCAAATTTCCAATGGGCATCGCGCCCACGAATGAAAGCATGAACATGCTCATCACCCGGCCGCGCATTTCATCGGTGACTAACTTTTGCAGCAGCGTGTTCGTGACTGCTACCGAACACACAATCCCAAAGCCGAGGGCAAATAAGAAAAACAGCGAAAGCCGTACGTCGGTCGAAAGCGAAAAGCCGACTAAGCAAATCGCAAACGCCAAATCACCAGACAGAACGAACCAACCTTTGTGTCTGAAGTCGCCGAGATATGCGAGCAACAGCGCACCAAACAACGCTCCAGCCCCGGCCGTTCCCTGTAACAGCGCCAGGCCTGTCTCGCCCAAATGAAAGATATCGCGCGCGAACACCGGCGTCATGTAGATATAAGGCGCGCCGAATAAACTAGCTACTGCCGAGATTACCAACAGCAAAGACACGCGCGGCCGGCCCGCAACGTAACGAAAACCGGCAACGAGATCGCCGATGAACACTCCCCTCTGTTTGACTGAACGCGGCGCCGCCGCATCGTTCCCCTGAGACTGATTGAATTTGACCATCAGCAAACCAACGACGACGAAAACAAATGAGATCGCATTTGCGATAAAACAACCGGCCAGGCCAAACAGCTTAAATCCTACGCCGGCACAGACCGGACCAATCGCGCGCGCGAGTTGGAATTGCGTCGAATTCAAAGCAATCGCGTTGGCCAGGTCTTTGCGCCCAACCAAATCGAACACCAGCGCCATGTATGAGGGACCGGCGAGCGACATGCAGCATCCATTCACAAACGAGAGACATAGAATCATCCAGACTTGGACCACATGCGTTGACACCAGCACTCCCAACGTGAGCGCCGATAATCCCGCGACGACTTGTGTGTAGATGAGCAGCTTGCGTCGATCGAAAAGATCGGCGAACACGCCGCCGGCAAGCGTGAAGACGAGCCCCGGCGCGGTAGCCATAAAGCCGTCAAGCCCTAAATAAAATGGCGAATTAGAAATCGAGAGCACCAGCCAACCCTGCGCAACGGCCTGCATCCAGGTGCCGGTATTTGAGAGGAACGCGCCCGACCAAAACAATCTGAAGTTGCGGTGGCGCAAGGCGCGAAACATTTCGCTCGCGCCGCGCTCACGACGCAAATCGATTTGTGGCCGGGTTGACATGAACAATGTTAATACCATCGGCGCGTCTAATGCGCCAACCGGCGGAAACATTCGTGAGCGCTCAAACGTAATCACTCAGTTCCCGACAAAGTCAGAACTGGAGCGGTAGCGACCGGATCAAGGATTTACCTCTGATAAAGAGCGCGCCATTGATCCGATCGTTATCGCTCCCGGTTCTGACACGGCATCTATCAATTCTCAGAGGGATGGAGATTTCATGAGCTGTCGATCAAAAATAACGCGCACTGCCAAGGTTCTTTTCTTCATTTCAATTGTCGGCGTGTTCGCCGCAGCATACGCCCAGACGCCGACCTCCACACCATCGTCTTCACCGGCGCAAGCGGTTGCAATTCCGACGGCGAATCCGGCCGATGTGGCATCGATGGATTCGATCATCGCGGCGGTTTATGACGTGATCTCCGGCCCGGCAAAGACGCCGCGAAATTGGGATCGATTCCGCTCGCTCTTCGTATCCGGCGCGCGCTTGATTCCCACTCGCCGCGCACCCACCGGCGAGGCCGCCTCACGAGTGCTGACTCCCGACGAATACGTCCAGCGTTCAAGTCCAGTGCTGGAACAGAATGGTTTCTTCGAGCGTGAAGTTTCCCGGCGGGTCGAAAAATTCGGCAACATCGCGCACATCTTCAGCACTTATGAATCTCGACACGCGAAGGAAGACGAGAAACCATTCGCTCGTGGCATCAACAGCTTTCAATTGATGAATGACGGTAAGCGCTGGTGGATCGTGACGATCTTCTGGCAGGCTGAGGATGATAAGAACCCTTTGCCGGCGGAATACCTGCGGAAGAATTAAGCGCGTCGCCAACTCGACAGCGGACCACCCGATCGTCCCCGGCGTTCGGCGACGATCTCGGCCAGAATCGCGAGCGCGACTTCCTCAGGCGACACGGCGCCGATGTCGAGACCGATCGGTGCGCGCACCTTTTGCAACTGTTCCGCAGCGAAACCTTCGGCGCGCAATTTTTCGAGAACGATATTCGTGCGCCGTTTGCTGCCAATCATCCCGACGTAATCCGGGTTAGTTTGGAGCGCGGCGCGCAGGCAGTCCTCGTCCTGTTTGTGGCCGCGCGTCACTATCGCGATCGACACACCGCAGCCGCTGCCACTAGCCGCGCGCACTGCTCCGGCCCAATCGTCGGCCGCGATCAAATCGATATTCTGTTCGGGCGCAGAATTGAACAACTCGCGCGCGACAAACTCAGCGCGATCGTCGATCAATGCGACTCGATATCCGACGAGCGCTCCCAAGCGTGCGAGCGAGGCGCCGACGTGACCGGCGCCGGCGATAACCAATCGCGGTTCCGTTTCAATCCGTTCGAAAAGAAAGACCGATCCCCCAAATTCACTAGACTCGGAGGTCAATTCATCAAGCGTCGACATCCGTGCTGCGGCGTGGCTCCGCAAAAAATCAGGTGTGGCGTCGGAAAGCATGCGGGCCAGGCCTGAATCGCCGAAATCGCCAACCGCTTCGCTGCGTTCCGAAACGAGAAGTTTTGCTCCGACGGTCAATTGATCAGATTTTACAACCGTAATGAGAGCCGCAATTGAGCCGCTGTTCAGCGTGACGTCGATCGCGTGGCGAATTTTATTCGCGTTTGCTTCTGATTCAGCAGAGTCAGCCATTCACGATTGTGAGGAATTCCAAACGTCGATGAAAATATCCATTGTGCCGCCGCAGACCATGCCTTCTTCACTGGCCTCATCAGCCGTCAGAGAAAAATGATGCAGCGCCGGCCGGCCATGACGCATGGTCTCGCGCGCTTCAGCCCAAACTTCAGCTTCGACACACCCG
>DASQYL010000307.1:0-8663 GCA_035639235.1 Pyrinomonadaceae bacterium
GCCATCGGCATCAATCGCGATGCGTTGTCATTTGATCTGAAAGACGGCAAGCAAGCCGCAGACTTGGATATTGGTGGGATCTTTTACGCCGACAAAGGCAAGCCTGTCGATAGCTTTGTCGGGCGTCTGCGGGTGTTTCAGCTTCCCGACGATGCGCCGACGGACAAGCACAAGCAGGCGATCTACGGATTTCGCGCATGGTTGCCGGCGGGGTTGTATCAGGTGCGTGTGGCCGTGCGCGATGTGAACAGCGGCCGGGTGGGCAGCGCGATGGACTTTATCGAGGTTCCGAAACTAGGGAAGTGAGAAGGTAAGCAGACTCGCTAGCCTGGTAGTACGCAAGAGGCTTATCTAGCGAAGTTCCAGCAGGTGGCCCATCTTCTCTTTCTTGGTTCGTAGGTATCTTTCGGCAGGCTCCGCCGGCTCGACTTCGATCGAAACTCGTTCCACGATTTCGAGTCCCGCTTCCTCCAGTGCTTTCAATTTACCGGGGTTGTTCGAGATCACTTTCACCTTGCACAATCCCAGATCGAACAGCACCTCGGCGCACTGTCGATAGTCGCGCGAATCAACCGGCAAATCGAGACGTTCGTTGGCTTCAACAGTGTCGGCGCCTTCATCCTGCAGAGCATACGCACGAATCTTGTTGATGATGCCGATGCCTCGTCCCTCCTGCTGTTGATACACGACCGCACCGCGGCCTTCTTCCTGAATCATTTCGAGCGTGCGATGGAGCTGAGGCCCGCAATCGCACTTCATCGAACCAAACACATCGCCTGTGAGACACTGCGAGTGAATTCGCACCAGCGTCGGCACATCCGGCCTCAACTCGCCGGTATAGACCACGACGAACTCTTCCGTGCTGCGCAGCGAACGGTAACCCGCTATACGAAAGTCGCCCCATTCGGTCGGCAACCTTGCTTCAGCAACTCGCTCAACCGACAAATTCTTCGGTGAATTCGGACAAATGTATTTCTCAACGATGATCTTATTGCCAGTGCAACCCATGGAAACCTCGATAAATCGCGCTATCCTGTTCGCAGTAGATGATTGACTAATTGGAAAGATTATAAGAGCGCGATCGATCAAGGACAAGCGCGCCGGCGCATGACCAGCGCTGCAGATGGCAAACCCGAACTTAATTAATCTATTGCTGCCAAGCCGACGCTGCGGATAAGATACGCAGTTATAAGTCTTTGTATTCATTAATTTTCATGATCGCAACGCATGGCGGATAATTCTGACGACACTTCGCTGGTGAAGGAGTCCGGCGACATAGACACGTTCTCCGGAGAATATCAGCGCCGCTCGGCTCGACGTCCCGCGCTGGTGTTTCTGCGCGGCGAGTTGCTGGCGGTTCCGATCCCGCTCGATCGCGAGCAAGTCACGCTCGGCCGCGCGCTCGACGCCGACATTCGCATTAGCGACGGCCGCGCTTCACGCTTGCACGCGCGCATCACTACCGAGCACGATCAAACGAGCGGCGAGACGAAATATCGCCTGTCCGATCTTGGTTCGACAAACGGCACAATCCTCAACGGCACTCGGATCGATACGGCGTATCTCGAGGACGGCGACAAATTCGAAGTCGGCGAGCAACTGATCCGGTTCGAAATGCTTGACGAAATCGATCGCGAATTCCAACAGCAGATTCATCGTCTGCTGGTTCACGATGAATTGACCGGCCTGTTGACCAGTAAATCGTTTTTCTCTGAGTTGCGTCGCGAAGCCGCGCGCGCCGAAGCGGAAGACATGCCGTTTTGCGTGCTCATGATGGACATCGATTACTTCAAAGACGTCAACGACACGTACGGCCATTTGGTCGGGAGCGAAACTCTGGAAGACGTGGGCGCGATTATCAAGAAATCTCTACGCGCCGGCGACGTGGGCGCTCGCTTTGGCGGCGAAGAGTTTGCAGCCTTCCTTTTGGACGCAGATTACTCGCAGGGACTAATCGCGGCTCAGCGCGTGCGCGCCGCGATCGAGAAGCATTTGTTTCCCGCCGTGCGCCGCGATTCGGCTGAGCCAATCAAGACGCATCACATCACCATCAGCATCGGGGTCGCGTCATATCCGGAAGATGGCCGCGATCCGATTCAGTTGGTTGAACTTGCCGATTCGGCGCTGTATCGCGCGAAGCGAAACGGGCGTAACCAGGTTTGCGCCTATCGGCCGGCGGCCACGAGCGAGGTTCTGCGGTTAAGGCCGCAAAGTAAGGAGAAGCCGTCGTGAGCATGCTTGAAAGGAAAATTGTCCTGGCTCTTGTTGGTGCTTGCCTGATAGGAGGTGCGTGCCGTTCCGCAAATATCGATAGCAGCAATACGCCGCTAAATGCAGCTTCGACAAGTTCTCCCGCGAAGCGCAGTTCAGGCGCGTCCGTGAAATCTAAAATTGATGTGTGCAATCTGCTTACGACTGACGATCTGAAAGCGGTACAAGGCGAAGCTTTCAAGGAGGCGCAGCGATCGGATAGAGTGGACGGCGACTTGATAGTCGCGCAGTGTTACTATGCGATGCCGAACGCAGCAAATTCCGTGGTCGTGAACGTCACAACCGCGAAGGACGAGCCGGGCGCGCCTAGTCCGAAATCTTTTTGGGAACAGACCTTCGGCGGCGACGAAGACAAAGAGCGCGAAGGCAAGAGCGACCGCGACCGAGACAAGCCAAAAGCGCGCGGCGAAAGCGACGAAGAGGGTGAGGCAAAGGAAGCGTCGCCGCCGGAGCGAGTTAAGGGTTTGGGCGACGAAGCATTCTGGGTTGCGAGCCCAATCGGCGGCGCGCTCTATGTCTTCAAGAAGGACCTGTTTTTTCGCATCAGCGTGGGCGGCGCGGGCGATCAAGGCGTCAAGTTGAGCAAGTCGAAAACGCTGGCGCAAAAAATTGTGAATCGGCTCTAACTCAGTCGAGTGCCGTAGGCACTCAATATTTATAGACCCTGCGCGTAATTTGTATGGTGAATTGAGCGAATGTCGATGACATTCGCTCAATTCACAAGTACTCATCGATGAATCGGTGCTATAAACATTTCGCCGCTACGCGGCGAATTTGGAGGATGTGGTTATGAAACGATTGGTAGCGATGACGACGCTAATCTTCGCGTCTTGCTTTTCGACTCTTGCCCAACAGCCGAACGAAATACGCGTCGGCCTGTCGGATGCAGCCACGGCGATGGACGGCAAGGCGGCGCCCGCGCTCGAAGCGCGGTTGCTGACTCAGGTCCTTAACGGATCCGATGAGTCACCGGTGACGAACGTGAAGATCGCGATCAAGAACATCACGCCGAATTTCTACACGTACGTCAGCGGCTGGGCCACCTTTTATGACGCGAACGCCACGCGTTGCGGCGAAGGATTGTTCAAGCTCGACGCGTTAGCGCCGCAGGAATCCGCGGAAGTCGATACACCGGGACTGCGCTTGCGCTGCTCGCCAACACAATGGCGCATCGTCGCGACTGATCTCATGACCCGGACTGCTGATATGGCCAAACCGGCGGAAGCTGTAGTCGCGACTCAGCCGGAACGGGCTGTCGAAAGGCCGGCGCCGATCAATTTCGTTATCAGCATTGACGGCGAAGAGCATCCGATTCAGTTGAACAACCCGATCGTTCTGAAGCTGGCCAACAAGAATCGAAAAATCATTGTTCGTCAAGCGCCTTGATTCCAAGATCGATTTGAACTACTCTTGGTCCGCCATGAAACCGCAAGCCCACATTTCGTAATTTCTGAGTTCGCGCATTCCCAAGTGCGCGTTCCTCCGTTTCCTTCGATCAATCCAGGTAGAACTCTGTCAGAAATGGAAGCGCTACATCCAGCGCGTTGGTTCACCTTGAGACGATTGATATGCGAGCGGTTGGCTTTGAACTGCGGTTTGCAGCTTAGGTGCAGATATGTCTGAGACGATTGAACAAACAGTTGAAGTGAGCGCAGAAGGCCCGAGTTTTTGGGGCGCGATTCGCGAATCCCTGCGCGGCAGTCATAAAGACTACACCGTTGGGCCAATCGGGCGCTCGATCGTTCTGCTCGCGATTCCGATGGTGCTTGAGATGTGTATGGAGAGCATCTTCGCGGTCGTCGATATCAAATGGGTTTCTTATCTGGGCCCCGATGCGATGGCGACGGTTGGTCTCACCGAATCGATGTTGACGATCATCTACGCGCTGGCGATCGGATTGAGCATTGGCGCGACGGCGATGGTGGCGCGTCGCATCGGCGAACACGACCGGGACGGCGCGGCACGCACGGCGATGCAGTCTGTTTTTCTGGGACTCATGCTGGCGATCGTGCTGGCGCTGGTGGGGGCGCCGCTCGCGCCGAAGCTGCTGCAAGCCATGGGCGCAGCGCCGTCCGTGGTCGAACACGGCGTCTGGTTTACGCGCATCATGCTCGCCTGCAATGCGACGGTCGTGATGCTTTTCATGATCAATGCGATCTTTCGCGGCGCGGGCGATGCAGCCATCGCAATGCGTGTCCTTTGGTTGGCAAACGCGCTGAACATCGTCCTTGGTCCTTGCTTCATTTTTGGACTTGGACCATTTCCGAAACTTGGTATAGCCGGCGCGGCTGTCGCGACGAACATCGGTCGCGGTACAGGCGCGATTTATGCTTTCACGCGTCTCATTCGCAAAGGCGGCCGCTTCGAAGTCACGCGAAAACATTTTCGGCTCGAGCCGTTGGTGATGGGACGACTGATTCGTTTGTCGGCGACGGGCACATTCCAGGTCTTCATTGGCATGGCGAGTTGGATTGGACAGGTGCGCATCATCTCGACCTTCGGCACGGACGCGCTCGCCGGGTACATCGTCGGAGTGCGCGTGATTCTGTTTGCGCTGTTGCCGTCGTGGGGAATGTCGAACGCCGCCGCGACCATGGTGGGCCAGGCGCTCGGCGCGAAGAAACCTGACCGGGCCGAGCGCTCTGTTTGGCTCGCAGGTCTTTACAACATGTGCGTGCTGGGCAGTGTTGGCGTGCTGTTCGTCGTCTTCGCGCCACAGATCATCTGGCTCTTCACTTCTGATCCCGCCGTCGCTCCTTACGGCGTCGATTGCTTGCGCATCGTCGCGTGCGGTTTTTTCTTTTACGCCTACGGCATGGTGCTGACGCAATCCTTCAACGGCGCCGGCGATACCTGGACACCGACCATCATCAATTTGTTCGTGTTCTGGCTATGGGAATTGCCGCTCGCATACCTGCTCGCAATCACATTTCACTTCGGCCCACGCGGTGTCTTTCTCGCGATCACGATCGCCTTCTCGAGCCTCGCCATCGTCAGCGCGATCGTGTTTCGAAGAGGGAAGTGGAAGACAAAGGTCGTATAATCAAGCGCGGCTTCAACTCAACAAATAGACGACTTGGGTTTCGAGCTTCGTTTCGTCGTCGTTCCAATCGCCGTAAATTTCCCAGGAGTAGCCGCCGAAAATCCGATGATTCGCCGCGCCCCACGAATGGATCGCTTCATGAGCGCCACCGAGTTTGTCATAGCTCCCGACATGGGTCGTCATGGCGACTTCGCCCGCAGGCGTCTCGGTACAGATAACCTCGCCTTCACCATCAAACGGGCGAACGACCTGAACGCCGAAGTCAATATCCATCGCTTTGTCACGCTGGGCTGGATGGTGATAGAGAAAGCAATTGTCCCCGTCCGTTCGCAAGCCTTCATGACGGCGGAGAAACTCCCAGACAAGATCAAGCGCCGGCTTCCAGACCCGGCCAATGTCTCGAATAAGAGCGCGCCGCCGCACCGCCACGAGCGTTTGCGAGCTAACAGTCCTGGTCACAACCTCGTAACTCATGAAGTAGTCGTCTCTTCAATTTTGCAAGCTTGATGATTCCAGTTCTCGATGCATGCATACCGGCGATTTCAACTATCCTTCACGATATCGGCAGGTAACAGATTGGCTTGAGTTATACCGTCGAATTGAGACTCGAAATTGAGGCCCGCTTCGGTGTGGTGAAATGCCCAACGTTCGAAAAGAGCCGGCTCATTGATTAGCTCACGATAATTTACCTTAATGAAGACCCCCCGCTGTCGATGGATTCTGAGGAACTGCGATGGCAGCTCCGGTGCTTCCACACTTCCAACCAGTAGCTCGGAGATGTCTCTTGGGGAGATTCGATAGATCACCCCAAAGTCAGGACAATCGGAGAGCGCCAACAGAGAAGCTGTCGCGAAAAACGCAGCAATTGCGAATGACATCGTGAAATCAAGTAGTTGAGTACCTGACAAGTAGTGTTGAATTACGGCCTCCTGCTCAAGCTCTGTGAGAGAGCTGAAGTCAACGCCCGGAAACTTTTTTCCCAGATATGCGAGACGACCGCTGCGAACCCTCGGTGAGATGTTGTCCGCTCGCCTGGGAGACGATCGATAGTAGCTCGGTATCAGTTGCCACGTACTATCGAAATGGCCGCGATAAATGCGGTGACTTCCTGTCTGATCATCGCCGAGACCTTTCGATCCCAAAAGGGCATCGAAAACATTGGCAAAGACTCTCTCGCCTATGCCCAACCCAGCATCGCGGATTTCGGTATGATCGAAGACAGTCCGGCCATACTCTAGCGCCGGCAATAGTCGTTGGCGTTCTCCATCGGTTATAGCACCGCAATTCAGCATCTCCTTCAGAACATACTTGCCTGTGCCGCTTAAGATTGATGACTTTACCGTAGTCGCGCTCAGGCCCTGAAAGTCAGGCGGACTCCATTGCACAATGGCCTCATATACCTGTTTGGCTCGTCTGGCGCGTTCTTCAAGATAGCGAGAGACTACCATGGCCTTTACGGAAGCCCGATATTAGAAGTGAATCTGCCGGTTAGAAGATCGACATCCACTTCAAAGGTTTGCTTTGAATCTTGCTCGCAAAGGTAGAGCCCGATAAATTGGTTTTCCCACCGAGAGATAATCACAAATGCTTGACCTTCCTGTTCGACGGGAACTCCGCAAATGCAGCATTTCTCGCCGTTCCAGGAATTATGGCCAAACTTAAGCGTGCAAGCGTGGCCAGCATCGCCTAATACCATTCGTTCCATAATCAGGAGCATGCACTGCTGCTCAACGGTGTCGGACTGTGAAAGGAAGTCGGCTAGTTTATCGTAGATTTTTCGGAGATCATCTAACGACATGGTCAAGCCGACCGCTTTCTTGAGTTTTGCGAGATCTATCATAAAAGACTCCTCTTCGAGTTAAGGGATCCTGATTACATCTGCTCACCCCAATGGTTGAATTGACTCCGCGAGATAAGTCTTCTCTATCTCAACCGGGCGATTTCAATTCATCCTTCGCCTTCATCATTCATCCTTGAAATTCACGCTCCGGCCGCTCGCGTCCCACGATTGTGATGTAGCGTTTCCATTTTGTAGATACCAGATTGGAGCATTGAACAAGAATTCCTTTTCACCGGCACTGCCGAAGATAGGTTCAATGACTCGCGTTAGCCAGCTTCTGGCCTCTTGAATGCTTTCACTTCCACCTTCGACTCGCGCAATCACATTGCTCTGGGTAACTAAATAATCTACCAATCCTTCAAGCGAGAACGTCACGGTGTTGTCGTGCCTTTCCTCTTTGACCAAATGGAGTCCGAACAGTTCGGCGTTTTCGGTTGAGAAGGCAATCTTCCCTCTCGGGGGCACCGGATACCTTGCAAGATATTCTTCGTAGCATCTATGGAATTCAGGGTGCTCGACCATCTGTCCTGAAAAATAATTGTCATAAGCAATTAGCCAAGCGCTTGGACGAAGGACTCTGTTTGCCTCCGCAAGGAACCTGTTCGCGTCGAGCCAGTGAAATACTTGGGACAGCGTGAGGAGGTCAAAGTCGTTATTGTCAAAAGGGAGATTCTCCGCGGCAGCAACAAAATATCTAATGCCGTTTTCTTCCGGTGCTAACGCAATCATCTCTGCCGAAGCATCTAAGCCAATAATGTTTTCAGCAATTCCTTTTAGGGCAACCGTGGAAAGGCCGGTGCCACACCCAACGTCGAGAGCCGAAGATAATGGTCTCGTGATGGACAGGAACTCCTTGATGTGAGCGATGATCATCGGATGAAAATACGGTCGTCCTTTAGCATAACGTTGCGCTGCCGATTTTGGGCTAAAGTAATTCATCCCGAATTATCCGAAGCCACATAACGATTGATTTAAGATAGCAGCGCGATCTCATTCAACCTTTGCCGCATCTTTGAAACTTGCTCTCGCCGCTCGCGTCCAACGATGGTTTGTTGGGTTGCGTGCGGAATCTATAAACAATGAACTACTTCATATGTCTTCTGAACCACTCGACTATTCTCTTGTCGGCATCGCTGCGGTTCAAGGGTACGCCGTGATCGTCGTCAGCATACACGATCAACTCATAGGCCTTCCCGCTCTCTTGCAGCTTTTGCGCTAGAGCTAAGACTTGGCTTGTACTCACGCGCCAATCTGCCGTGCCATGTAGCAGCAATATCGGCGCGTTCATTTTATCCGCCCAATACAAACTCGATCGCTCGCGCAACAATTCTTCTCCACGCTTCTCAAAATCGGGAATCAAATCTTTGAAGACCCTGGTCATAGCCGGGCGTTCCTTGCTCCAGCTTATTAAATCAGTCATACCGCTGATGACCGCCGCGGCGTTTACGGCGATATTATTTTTGATCGCCAGATAAGTCATCATTCCGCCGCGCGAAGCGCCGATCATGA
>DASQYL010000308.1:0-2178 GCA_035639235.1 Pyrinomonadaceae bacterium
AAGGAATTCTGTCGTGAAGCCGCCGAGGCTGGACTGCGTTACGTCTACTTCCAGTTCGACGGCGTCGGCAACGACGCGAACAGCCATCGCCAGGTTGGAAATCTTTTCGACGTGAAGCTGCGTGCGATCAATAACCTGCACGAAGCCGGCGTGGAAATCGTGCTGGTTACCACACTCGTGAACGGAATCAACAATGACCAAGTTGGTTCGATTATCAGATTTGCGCTCGACAATCCAAAGAAAATTGCCTTTCTTTCGTTTCAGCCGGTTTCGTTTACTGGCCGCGATGAGGCTATTACGGCCGAGCGCCGGCTGCAACAACGATACACTCTGTCGCATCTGGCACACGACGTAAAGAACCAGGTGGGCATTACTGAGCCGACGCGCGATTGGTTTCCGCTGTCACTAATGGGCGCCTTCGCTGACTTTGCCGATCTGGTTCACGGTCCAAACTCCGAATGGGGGCAAGTATCCTGTGGTTGCCATCCTAACTGCGGTGTGGGCACCGCGGTGATGATTGACAAAGAAACGAAGGAGATGAGCCCGGTCCCCGCGTTTCTAGACATTCCTGGTCTAGTCAGGGACATGCAGAAGATCACAGACGCGGCGCGCGGCAAATGGATGTCGAATTTCATGATGGCGCTGGCCTTGCTAAAACACTATCATCCGCAGAACGCGCCGTCGCAATTCAATCTTTATGAACTGTTTAAGAAATTCGATAAATCGTTTGGATTGACGGGCAAGAACTACGGAAAAGTCAGCGGTGACCGCAACAAAGACGACATCGAAAAGCGACGCTCAGATCGCTGGAATTTTCTTTTCATCGCCGGCATGTGGTTTCAGGATCTTTTCAATTATGACTTCCGTCGCACCGAGATGTGCATCATCCCTTACGGTACGCAGGAAGGCGAGATTAGCTTCTGCGCTTACAATACTGGAATTGGGTGGCGCAACATCATCGAGCACATGCATCAAAACGCGACTGTGGCGAAGTGGTACGAAGAACACGGGCGTCATGAGATTTTCGCCGGCGGTAAGCATGTTCCGCTCGGCGATGCGTCGCACAATCTGAAGCTTAACGAAGTCGATCTGGCGCGTCCGAACAAACCTGAAATGCAAGGACCGAAGACGGCCCACGAGGAGATGGTGGCGATGCGCAAGCTGTATAACGAAATGGTGCTGAAGCAACAGGCTATTAAGACCGACAACGGTGACAAGCCCGTCCAGATTCAAGGCTTGGGTCAGAAGAAGGAAGTCGCAGTTGCTTCCGTATAACTGAATCGATCTCAATCGACCCTGCGGAGCCCGCATTCGCTTCGCAGGGTCTTGTTTTGCCCGCTTGACCTCACCTTATGCGGACGTGTTAAATAGAAGTTTCGAGTTCGAATCTGAAAGTGGAGACATAAATGGCAGTAGTTACAGTCAACCCCGGTGAATCGATCGAAAGCGCTTTGCGTCGGTTCAAACGGAAAGTCATGACCGAAGAGATCATAAAGGACGCCAAGAAGCATGCGTTCTTCATGCCTCCGGGCCAAAAAGCGAAGCTGAAATCAGCTCTCGCTCGCAAGCGCAACAAGAAGAAGGGCCGTCCTCGGCCGCGTCCCATCGCTGCCAAATCCTAAGTGTGTCGCACGCGAGGCTCACTCGGTTTTTAATAGCGAAAACTGAATCGGCCCGATACTTTGCAATCTGGCAAAGGCCACCGTGTGACGCGCTTCATTGATCAAATGACGCGTATATTGCTCACGAACGACGACGGCATTCACTCCGCAGGCTTGCAAGCGCTCGAGCAAATTCTGCGGGAAGTCGGCGATGTGTTTGTGATTGCGCCAGCGGCTGAGATGAGCGGCGCTTCGCACAGTTTGACGCTGTCGCGTCCCCTTCGTATTCGACAAATCGACGAGCGTCATTGGACGGTCGATGGGACACCCACCGATTGTGTGACGCTCGCGTTGCACAAGATCCTAAACGAGGATGAACTTCCTCACCTGTGCGTCTCAGGAATTAATCACGGCGGCAATTTAGGTGACGACGCTACCTACTCGGGCACCGTAGCCGGGGCTTTGGAAGCTACGATTCTTGGCGTTCCGGGAATCGCGATCAGCCTCGTCGCGCGCGATCACTTCAATTTCGCAGAGGCCGCTCGGTTTGCTTTGCTCGCTGTGAAAAAGATTTTGG
>DASQYL010000309.1:0-6942 GCA_035639235.1 Pyrinomonadaceae bacterium
TTATAATCATCCGGCCACTGAATTCGTGGCAACGTTCCTCGGGGCTGCGAATCTGCTGCTCGGCGTCGCGACGCGCGGCTTCGTCGAAATCGGCACGGCGCGGCTGCCGGCCGAGAAAGAGACCCGAAGATTTCGCGACGGCCAATCAGTCAAGCTGGTGTTTCGGCCGGAAGACGTTTGCATCAGTCAGGACGCGAATCTAGCGGAGGGTTGTCGCCGCCTGGCCAACGGCGTCATCGAAGAAGTTAACTTCGTCGGCGCGTATGAACGTCTGACGGTGCGCCTCGATCTTACCCATCGCAAAGGCGACACCGACGCCCTCTATGAAGTCACCATCAACACCCCTCAAAGAATGACCGGAGTCCCGATCATGGTGACGCGGCCGAAACCCGAAGCCAACGCCTTGCGTTACACGGCCGGCGATCGCGTGGCCATTGGACTCACTTCATTCAGCGTGCTGCCGAACTACACGCTGGCCCGACAAAGGTAAATTCAATGAAAATTTTGTTAGTGACGGATATTGCGATCCGCTTTGCGTCTTTGCGGCCTTTGTGTGAAATCGAATCATTCACAATTGGACCTCACGTCAAGCCACAAAGACTGCAAAGGATCGCGAAATCATGCGTTCCTGGTCCGAGAAACCTTACGCTGCTAGTTGGATTAATTGTATTTTCAGTCGCGCACGTCGCGGCCCAATCCAAAGTTCCGAAGTCCGACGACCAGAGTTGGAATGACGTGCAGTTTACGATTCCACTCAATAAAAAAACTGAGTTCGTGGTGATCGGGACCCTGCGAATCGGCGATAACTTCACCGACCCGGTCGATGGGCGTTGGGGCATTCGTTTTAACTATTCACTCAATAAGTACGTGACGTTGCAAACGCTCTACTTTCATCGCGAAGCCAAGCCGCCGCAAGGCAAATCTGAGCGAGAAGATCGCGGAACGTTCGGCGCGAATCTGCGGGTGCCGCTGGGCAAATTTACTTTTAACACGCGCAATTGGTTTGAGCGCCGGTGGCGCGAGCCGCAGGTCGATGCCTGGCGTTATCGCAACCGGATGCAACTCGAACATCCGTTCAAGATCGGCAAGGCGAAATTCGTCTGGCTGGTGAACGACGAAGTTTTTTATGATTGGAGCCTGCACGTCTGGCCACGCAATCGGATGGCTTTCGGCATCAATCACACTTTCAATAAGCACCTGACGCTCGATACTTACGTTATGCGGCAGAACGATGGACATAGCCGGCCCGGCGATCTGAACATCATCGGGACGACGTGGCGAATAAAGTTGTGAATGAGGAAACACCCGCAGGCTAGTGAGAGCTTGCGGGTGTTCCATGCTGGAGAATTGCGCCCTTCCTCACGGTCGGGCTATTGACCCGAATTAGTAACTTAGCGCACAGAACCCGCCTGACGCGTTCACCCAATTCCGCTGAATCAAATAATTCATCGAACCCAGCGTCATGTTATAGAGCGAGCCGTTGGACGCGGTGTGTGTTGTCCCAAAAGTCCAAGCGCATTTGTCAGCGTTCTCCTGGCCACGGGTGTCGTACCAGGCATTCAGATCGGGATCGGTGACGGCCTCTTCCAACTCATGCGCGATGATTGAAACCATGCCGTCTGCGCCGGCGTTGTTGTTCGGACTCGTCGTTTGCGCTGCACAAGCTGAAAGACATCGCGCGGGATTTCCGACAAACGCATACTTGACATCCGAGCCTGAAATAGTGCCGTGCGTGTGCCAGCCGCAGTACTGCGTGCAGAATCCGCTCGACTCGTTAACGTCTTGCGAAGTCAGCACGAAATAAACGCCGTTGGTATCTTTCGGCAAACGGCCGCTGGAGATCGCGGCGTTGACGACCGCCTGCACCCCCGCATCAGACAACGTCGTTCCCTGTGAGTACGCATCCGTGGTGCTGCCTCCGTAATTAACTGAGTTGCTCACGTGGACGTTGCTGCCGTTGTAGTAGGTGGTGTTGATATTGAAATAGGGCGAGCCGCCGATGTTGAAAGCGAAATTATTCAAGATCGAATCGGCGGTGTTCCCCGACCAGTTACCATACCAGATGTAATAGATGTTGGTCGTACCCAGAATTACTGGACCGCCGTGATAAGAAATGCCGTTGTTGCCGGGACGATTCCGATTGGCCTCGCCGGTCGGATGCGCATCCTTATTCTTGTCTTCATCAGTGTCGCCGCGCAGGCGATGCTGAATCTTATTTGGATTTATTTCAGACCTCTGTGAAAAGGCAGTACCGAGAACGCAAATCATAGCGAGAAAACAGACTGCGACTATGACGCCAAGAAATCTTTTCATGTGACTTCCTCCCTGAATGGCTGGTTAACTTCTGATTAAGTTGTAGATTCAAAACTCGTCCGGGGCACGAGCAAAATTAGTGGGCGGCAGAGTATAGCACTGGAATCGTCGCAAAGAAATATTGTTTTTTAGTTGCGGCCGGAGCGCCAGCGGCGAATCATTTGCGGCAACAAAAGCGAAGTTTGGAGTAGCGATCCCGAAGCGAATCTCCGCGCAAAACCGCGGAAAAGCCGAGCGGCACCTTCATCATAATTAAACCACCAAAGGTCGGGCATGAAGCGGAGACGATTGACGTGTACGTGCTGAGGACGCACCAGTTCCAGCAATCCCGCGCGCCCGTGTGTGCGTCCGAGACCGCTTTGCTTCACGCCGCCCCAGGGCGTTTGCGCGATGGCGTGCGTGTAGAGTACTTCGTTAATCGTGACCGTGCCTGCATCGATTTGTCGGGCGATTTGTTGACCGCGCCCGATGTTGTTGGTCCAGACGCTGGCGGTCAGGCCAAAGTCGCTGTCGTTCGCTAAGCGGATAGCTTCGTCATCGGTCGCGAAGGTCATGATTGGCAACACTGGCCCAAACGTCTCTTCGCGCATCACATCCATTTCGTGGTTGATATTTGTCAGCACCGTCGGCGGATAGAATGGGCCCGCGACATCGCGCACGCGTTCTCCGCCGATTAGAGCGGTAGCGCCGCGGTTGATTGCCTGATTGACGTGGCGCTCGACGATACTCAATTGCCGTTCACTCGACATCGGTCCGACGTCCGCGGTTGATTCGCCGGCGGTTGATTGCCGCAAGCGCTTCGTCTCTTTCACGACTTCCGCGATGAATTGATCGGCGATGCTTTCATGCACATAACAACGCTCGACGGAGGAACATGACTGGCCGCAATTAGCGAAGGCTCCCCAAACTGCGCCGCGCGCCGCGTTGACGACGTTCGCATCGTCGAGCACGATCATCGGATCTTTGCCGCCTAATTCCAATACGACCGGAATGAAATACTTCGCCGCGGCTTCGGCGACGCGGCGGCCAGTCGCAACGCTGCCGGTGAACATGATCTTGTCGACGCCCGATGCGACCAATGCTGCGCCGGTCGAGCCGTCGCCGGTAACGACTTGAAACAGGTCTTCAGCCAAGCCGGCCTGATGAAGAATCTCTTTGATCTTCAATGCCGTCAGCGGCGTTAATTCGCTGGGCTTGAGCACCACCGCATTCCCCGCCATTAAGGCCATCACCGTCTCATCCAGCGGCGTGGCCCAGGGAAAATTCCATGGCGAGATGATACCGATCACGCCCATCGGCTTATGGATTTCATACGAGGAGCGGCCCAACGTCCAATATAAACCGACACTAATCCGTCGCGGCCTTAGCAGCGAAGCAGTCTTGCGCGCAAAGTACTGCATGAGATCGAGCGCCGGCGCCAGCTCCATCGCTATCGCTTCAGGGGCGGGCTTCCCGGTTTCGCGTGAAATCAGCGCTGCGATTTCATCCAATTGACTAAGGATCAACTTGCGGGCTTCGATAATGACGCGGCCGCGCTCACGAAAGGATTTCGCGGCCCACGCCGGCTGCGCTGCGCGCGCACGCCCGGCCGCACGCGCAACTTCTTCCGGCATTGTCAGCGGTGCCCGGCCAATTTCTTCATCGGTCGCTGGATTGCGAACGATGATTTCAGCGCCCGGCGATTTGGCAGGAATACTCTGGGCCATGCACGGATTATCGCATGTCATAACCACCTGCGGTAGCGGGTAATTGATCCTGTCTGCAGGTCTGTCAGCCTGGATCAACCGCCGCTATCGACTGGTCGGGATTCTGACTACTCGGTTACAATGACGCTCCGATTTTCATTTCAAGGAGACTCGAATGATCAAACCGCAACTGAAGGAATTCATGCGTCGCATCGACAAGAACTCTGTCGCCATTATTCCGGCGGCGCGCGAAGCCGTGCGCTCGCACGACACCAATTATCGGTATCGCCAAAACTCAGATTTCTTCTATCTCACCGGCTTTGAAGAGCCGGAGGCAGTCGCCGTCATCGCGCCGGCGAAAGAGAAAAAGTTCACGCTGTTCGTGCGGCCGCGAGACTTGGATCAGGAGATTTGGTACGGCTATCGCGCTGGCGTCGAAGGCGCCGTGCGTGATTACAGTGCCGACGAAGCGTTCACCATCGATCAGTTCGACGAGAAATTGCCTGAGATTCTTGACGGCCCGGAAGTTCTTTACTACGCGTTCGGCCACACGACGCCGGAGATGGACCAGAAGATCATTCGTCAGTTGACGTTGATGCGCGAAACCAATCGCAAGCCGCTCGAACCGCCGCGCACCATTGTCGATCCTTCCTCAATCCTGCACGAGATGCGCGTTCTGAAATCGCCAGAGGAAGTCGAGATTATGCAACGCGCGGCCGACATCGCCGCCGAAGCGCACGTCGAAGCGATGAAGACGGTGCGGCCCGGCATGATGGAATACGAAGTCGAAGCGATGCTCGAAGCGTACTTCCGCAAACACGGAGCGTCGGGTTCGTCCTACACATCGATCGTGGGGGCCGGCGGAAACGCGACGGTGCTGCACTACATCGACAATAAAGATCAGTTGAACGACGGCGACCTGCTGTTGGTTGACGCGGGCGCGGAATACAAGGGTTACGCGTCAGACATAACGCGCACGTTTCCGATCAATGGAAAATTCACCGACGCGCAGCGCGACATCTACGATCTGGTTTTGAAATGTCAGAAGTCCTGCGTCGACATGGTGCGGCCCGGCGTGCGGCTGGAAGATTTGAAAACCCATTCGATCGAAATTCTCACCGAAGGCATGGTCGAACTCGGATTGCTCAAAGGCGATCCGAAGAAGTTGATCGAAGAGAAGAAGTACATGCAGTTTTACATGCACAACCTCGGTCACTATCTCGGCATCGACGTGCACGACGCCGGCCGCTATTACTTCAAAGGTGAATCACGCCCGGCGGAAGTTGGAATGGTCATGACGATCGAGCCGGGCCTGTACATTTCGCCCGACACCAGCCGCATTCCCGAAGGCTTTAATAAAGAAATTCCGGAAAAATATCTCGGCATCGGCGTCCGCATCGAGGACGACGTGCTGGTGACCGAAAACGGCGCACGCGTGTTGACGCACAAGGTGCCGAAGGAACGCGGAGAAATTGAAGCGCTGATGGCCAAGTGAACCCGCAAACAAGACAAACTTTCAAGGTAATCAACGAGATGGTTACCGATGGCGTCTTCGAAAGCTACGCTGTCGCCGGGGCCATCGGAGCGATGTTTTATGTTGAGCCGTTCTCCACGGAGGATATTGATATATTTGTATTGACACCGGAAGATCGGATCGTGATCGAATTGCCGGGCTGGGAATATCTCAAGAGCCGCGGCTACACTGAAATTCGCAAAGAAGGAATCGTAATAGAGGGTTGGCCGGTTCAATTCATGCCGGTCAATAATGCGCTTGAGCGGGAAGCTTACTTAAACGCCCAACCGTTAGACTTTAATGGCGTCAACGTCCGAGTAACTTTGCCTGAGCATTTGGTTGCGATCATGCTGAATGTTGGCAGGCGTAAGGATCTCGCCAGAATCGAGATGTTCCTGGACCAGCAGGAAGTCGACCTTAACGCTCTGGATGACGTGGTTCGGCGACATGGGTTGTATGAGAAATGGATTCAATTCAAGAGTAGTTATGACAGGCAACAACAGTCAGAAGGCTGAAAGAGTACCGCCTACTACGAAGAAACCGAAGCGCACTATTGCCGAAAAGATGACGGTAGCTGAGCAACTTCGGGATCTGCAACGTGCACTTGCACCCATTCGTGCCGCAAATCGCGCCAAACGCGCTGCCGGCAAAGTTGAGATTCGTTTCAAGACAAAATGAACTGAATAGGTTTCGCGCTATCGATCAGTCCAACTTTGTGCGCTAGTTCAAAGAACTGAGCCAGCCCTTTCCGCATTTCCTCATCAACGTCAAAGACGATGTTCTCGGTCAGATATTGCCGCACTTCATCGCGCGACAAATCAATCTGATTGGGATAGTCGGCGATGACTCGATCGACATTCGCCAGCCCTTCATCTCTGGCTGCGGCGAAATCGATCGAGCGAATGTTTTCACGGCTGTCGTTTCGCACCATCCACATCGCGAACACAAAGCCGAAACCGGTGAATTCGTGCCAGAGCGTTACGAGATCGAAGACGCGAAATTGATCCCGTGAGATCGTCATCGCCGGGTCGCCGATGATGAGCGCGGCGTCCGCTTGCTGCATCATCGCACGAAGATCGGGCGCCGCCGTCGTCCATTCTGGTTCGAAGCCGAGGAACTCGCGAAAGATGATCTTCACGAGCGCAGCAGAAGTGCGTGACGATTCATCGAGCGCCACGTGCGCGACCTTTTTTAAGTTGTTCTTGCGGGTGGCCAGCACGACGCTGCGCACTGCGGTCTTCGATCCGACGCAGACATTCGGCACGATCGAGACATTGTTCATTCGTTGATACTCGATCACTGGAACGAGCGCGGCATCGACTTCGGCACGTGCCAGCGTCTCAGCGCAGCGCGCCGGCGCCGTATTGGTGAAGAGTTCGACGGCATCTCGTTGTGCGCCATGAGTGAAACTCCAAATCAGTGGCGCCGTAT
>DASQYL010000310.1:0-6580 GCA_035639235.1 Pyrinomonadaceae bacterium
GGGGCAGCCCCGACATCTTGATCAATTTTCTGCGCATGCTAATTCATGCTTATAACGCCAACTCGCAAATCGTTATCGGCAGCAACACGTTCACGGCGGCGCAGATAAAGAAGATCGTCGAGACCAAGGACGTTTACGTCTTGCCGCAGTGCAATCCCGACGGCCGTCATTTCAGCATGACGAGCGATCCCAATTGGCGTAAGAACCGGCGGCCCGCGCCGGCTGGACACAATCAACCAAGCTGCGTCGGCGTCGACATCAATCGCAATTACGATTTTCTGTGGAACTATCCGGTTTACTACGACGCTGCGGCGCCGGTGCAAAATTCGACGAACCCGTGCGACTATCAGGTTTACATTGGGCCGAGCGCCGTCTCAGAACCTGAAACTAAAAACGCCGTTTGGTTGTTCGACCAACACCCCAACATTCATTACTTCATCGACGTTCACAGCTACAGCGAAGATATCCTTTACAGTTGGGGCGACGACGACGATCAGACGGCGACCTCGTCGATGAATTTTCAAAACCCTGCCTACAACGGCAAGCGCGGCATCGCCGGAGACGCCAAGTACAAGGAGTATATTTCTTCGACCGATAAGACGACCGCCGTGAATTTGGCGAATAAGATGAAGACCGCAATCCAGAACTCGCGCGGCCGCGTTTACAAGGTCGAACAATCGATGGATCTCTATCCGACGGCCGGCACTTCAGACGATTACGCCTTCAGCCGATATTTCGTCGACAAGAAAAAGGCGAAGGTTTATTCATACACAATTGAATGGGGCAGCCCCAACAATCCGACACCCTTTCATCCAGCGTTTCCGGAGATGGGAAAGATCATTCAGGAAATCACCGCGGGACTCTTTGCGTTTTGTATTGCGGCAAGTTAAATGGGATCTTCGCATTCCCAAGTCGCTTTTGAGGGTGGCGGCTAGCGACTCGTCACACAAGTGGTGTTAAGCTATCACACCATTTGCAGACGCGACAGAATGCGCTCTAAGACGAAAAAGAACGCGGCACAAGACGCTACCTTTGTTTTCAAGGGTACGATCGAGAAACTGAAGGCGAGCAATGTAAAGCAAGCAGCGGTTTCTGATCGCACGGTCATCGCGAAGGTCGACGAAGTCATCGAAGCAGCGCCCTCGCTAGCTGGTTACAAAGGACAGGACATTACCGTTGAGCTGAGCGGCCGCCGCCAAGTCCGCGTCGGCGACCGGTTGATATTTCATGCGACAAGCTGGCTGTTCGGCGACAATATCGCAGTTCGCTCTTTGTACGAGGAACCAGACCAAGCCGCTGGTCGTGAGAAAGTGCCGCCGGACAACGAAAAAGAAGCCAGCAAACATTTTAGGCAGGCGGACCTCGTAGTTTCCGGAAGGGTGATTGAAGTCAGACTCCCAAAAGCAACCGCTGGTCGAAATAAGAGAGACGCACCATCAAGCGCAACGACTCATGTCAGCGAACACGACCCAAAATGGCGCGAGGCGGTAATCGAGATAAATCGAGTTCACAAAGGCGATCCATCCACACGCCAGGTTACCGTTCAGTTTCCATCGAGCACGGATGTCGCGTGGCGTCGCGCGCCAAAATTGCAACTGGGACAGCAGGGTCATTTCATGCTTCACAAAGCGACTAGGCCCAACGCTGCCAAGACCAGGACCCAGTTGCGCACAAAAGGATCGTTGCGATCAGGCAAGCGCCAAGCGGCACAAACCTACATCGTTCGTGACCCCGACGATTTCACACCGGAATAGCGAAGTCCGACGAAACACCTTCTATCAAAGCTGATCGATGAGAGCACCGCAATCGCGCGATGCTTCGTTCAAGGCGATTTTTCAACTGGCAGATCGCTCCGATTACTCCAATCCTGAAACGAACCATCGTAAAGGTGTGCGTCGTAACCGAGATATCGGGCGACGAAATAGAGCAGGCTTGCTTGTTGCCCGATGTGACAATAAGTCGTCACAGCATCTTTCGGCTTCACTCCGGCATTAGCGAAAAGCGCGCGCAGGGCATCCAGACTCTTGAACTTGTTGGTGGAATCTTCAACCAGGCTCGAGTAAGGAATGCTTTTCGCGCTGGGAATGTGACCCGCGCGCGGAAAACTGCCAGCCGATTCGCCGGTGTAGAACTTCGCGTCACGAGCATCGAGGATCGCAACGCCGGGCTTACTCAAATTCGATTTCACCCACGCGGTATCGACGACTAGCTTCGCATTCGGATGCGGGGTGATTTTCCCAACCGTCGGATTACTTGTCTCGGCAGTAACCGGACGTTTTTCGGCAAGCCACGCCGGCAATCCGCCGTCGAGAATCGAAGTCCGATCACCAAGCCCTAGATAATCCAGAGTGAAATACACCCGCGCCGTCGGCGTGACCCAGTCCTTGCTGAAATAAATTACGATACGCGACTTCTCGCTGATGCCGAACTTCTGAAACGTTATTTGCAATTGCTCCACGGGCGGCAGTTCCAGGGTCAGACCCTGTCCGCGTGGCGTCGAGATGTCCGACAATTGAATGTATTGAGCGCGGCCGATGTGCGCGGCATCGTATTCTTTCTTGTCGCCGACTTGCAGCAGCACCAGGTCATTGTCGTTGAGATGCTTCGCCAGCCATTCAGTCGAAACAATCATGGAATCGTTGACCTTCGCTGACGATCTCTGCTCGATGAACGTCGAGATCGCAACTGTCAGAATCGCCGTTATCAGCGCCATGCGAAATGCCAAATTTTTCATCGCTTTTCACCTCACTAAGCGACGAGAGCTTAAGGCGGTTTGGAAAAATTCTCAATTCGCAATATCGCGCGATGTAGCACAAGGCTTTTCGCGATTAGGGAAAGGACTTGCACAAAACTATTGACGATGATGTGAAACTAGGATATCTATCTACGCGCTTCAGGTCGTTAGAAATACGGGGCGACTGATCCTCAGGGCCTCGCAAACGTGTTCCGGCGGTGTTCCCAGTTTGATTGAGCGTCACGCCGACGGAGATCGGCTTTTTCCCGGCTAAAAGGTGGCAACGCATGTCTGACTCTGACAAACCAAAATCCGAACCTGCTGGCCATCTCGAGAAAAGCGACCCGGAAAAACCGGGATTCGTTCCCGAAGCGCTTGATCGTACGGTCATTGCCATTCCGTTGCTAAAGGATTTGAAAAAGGAGGACGAGGGCGAGGCGACGCCTGCGCTTCACGATGTGATCATCGATCTGAACCTCGAGTTTCCCGGTGATAGCAATCATCCCGCCGGCAGAATCGGTGCTCGTGAATGGGTAAAGGCAAAGGCTCGCGAATTGATTGACGCGCGCGTCGAAGGCGAACCGGCTGACCAATGGGTAAAATCAAGCAAAGAGCAATTTGATGTTTCTACGCCGCAATATGTCTTCGCGTCCTTGCGAGGGCGCGTCATCCGCGGGCTCGTGACCAGCGATGCCGCCGAACACGACGCCGATGGGTCGGATTTCCGGCGGCGGGCCATCTATCATATCTGGCCGGACTTTGACATTCACCCGCTGACTAATAAATCCGTTAGTACCGTCAAGGCTGACGCCGCCCGTGCTTCTTTTGCAGCCTTTGGAGATGAAATCGTCTGGGCCGTGATGGATTCAGGAATCAACGGCGATCATCCCCACTTCAAAGAAAACGACAACCTGAGCTTGAAAACGTTCCACGCCGACTTCACCGGCAAAGACGCACCTCTGCAGGATGATTTCGGGCACGGCACTCACGTGGCCGGAATCATTGCGGGACAAATGCCGAAGGACGGATCGATGACCGCCGTCGTCCGCAGTCGCGATGAAAACGGCAACGTCACATCGCAAAACATCAAAATGAACGCGATCTCAGGAATGGCGCCGAAAACTAAGCTCGTGAGTCTGCGAGTACTCGACGAGAATGGCAGGGGTGGAACGAGCAATCTGATTGCGGCCATTGCGAAGATCCAGGACATTAACGATCACGGCCGTCGCATATTAATCCACGGCGTCAACATCAGCGTCGGAAATAGTTTCGATCCGGAGTGGTTTGCGTGCGGTCAAAGCCCTCTCTGCGTCGAGGTGAATCAACTGGTCAAGTCCGGTGTGGTAGTCGTCGTAGCGGCTGGTAACTCAGGCTATGGAAAAGAGACGACTCAATTCACCGGGATAATTTCCGCGGGCTTGGGAATGACGATTAACGATCCGGGAAACGCGGATTTGGCGATTACCGTCGGATCGACCCATCGCGACATGCCGCATATATACGGAGTCTCTTATTTTTCTTCGAAAGGACCCACCGGCGATGGACGCGCCAAGCCCGACATTGTAGCTCCGGGAGAAAAAATAATTTCCTGCGCCGCGGGCAGCAAGAAATCGCAGGCGGTGAGCCAGACAGGCCAAGCCGCGCCAGATGATTGCAATTACCTGGAAGACAGCGGGACCAGCATGGCGGCGCCGCACGTCTCCGGGGTGATTGCTGCCTTTCTCTCTATTCGGCGTGAGTTCATCGGACAACCTGAAAAGGTCAAGGAAATTTTTCTGTCGACCGCCACTGATTTGAAACGAGAACGATATTTTCAAGGATACGGTCTCGTCGATCTGATGCGCGCTATCCAGTCGGTTTAGATACGGCGAATTAAGTTGGCGATATTATTTTAGGTCACTGCGAAAGGAAAATGAATCATGCATACGCTCACCGGTAACCGCGATCAAGTGCTGCAACTGATGGACAATACAATTCAGCATCTGCAAACAAATCAGCAGGCAAGTGCTGCCAGCATCGGAGGTGAAACCGACGTGCTCACGACGCTGAACCTTGGGCTGATGGAGGCCCAGGCGGGTGGAGGAACAGCCGCCGCCGCTTCGCTCAACTTTGCCGATCAACAAAACGAAGATTGGTACGTGCCAAGAAATCAGGCGGTCGCCGTTTTTCAGGCCGCCATGGATGAATACCTGGAACAGAAAAACGCACCAGAGGCGCCCCCTCAGGGTGGCGGCGCGAGTGCGGCCTCCGTGGGCGAGGGCGCATTAAGCCACGAGGAAATTGCGGCCAACGTTTTTTACAATGGCGAGTCGCCCGGCAGTGCCGGAGCCGGCGCCATGGCTGCCGCCATAATCGAACAATTCAGCAATTTGGATCCAGGTTGGGCCAGTTGGGTATTGGTCAAAGCCAAAGCTTGGCTTACCGGAAAACACGCCTTCACCAGTCATCAATCGCTAACCGATTTTCGATTCGACATGAATGACGAAGCCACCATTGCAGTGGTCGGCGATTGGGGCGGTGGCAACGCTGCCGCACAAGCGGTCGCCAAGCAGATCAAGCAGATCAATCCTGACCACGTGATCCACCTGGGCGATGTTTATTACGCCGGCACACCCAAAGAAACCAAAGAGCGTTTCCTGCAATACTGGCCCACGCCCACCGACCCAGGTAAATCATTCGCGCTAAACTCCAACCATGAAATGTATGGCGGAGGCTACGGCTATTTCGACATTACCTTGCCGACCTTCAAACAGCCCGCGAGTTATTTCAGCCTCTCAAACAATCATTGGCGCTTGATCGGCTTGGACACGGGATATGACGAGCATGAGTTGCACGATCCCCAGGCTGAATGGCTGGCAGCGCAACTTGCGGATGACGGGAAGAAAAACATCCTGTTCTCGCATCATCAGCCCTTCTCTGCGTACGAGACCGAAGATTGCTCGAAACTACTAAGCAAGATGAAGCCATTCATGGATTCCGGAAAAATCGACGGCTGGATATGGGGACACGAACATCTGTGTGTCACGTATCAACCCTACATGGGTATTAAAGGCGTCTGTCTCGGCAACGGCTGTTTCCCGTATAACCCGCCGACCATCCAGCCGCGTGCGCCAGTTGAATGGCTGAACAATCGCGCACAGCCTGATGATAACGACTTTAAGGGCGTACACACCTTCGCGTTGCTCACCATCAATCCTGATCAGATTGAGATCAAATATATCGATCAGGATGGCTTTGTGGGACACACACAGACGTGGACGTAAAGCTGGTTTTGCGCACCTCGAGCGGCGGCGGATCTCCTAAAGAACCGCTGTCTCTTCCAGTAGTTTGCCGGCCCTGAACCTATCGATGCCGAGTTGCTTGGTATCGATTAGTTCCGACGTGCCATGCAAAACCAAGTCGGCAGTGATCCGTCCCGACGCTGGTGAATGCATCACACCGTGACCGCTGAAGCCGTTGACGAAATACAAACCCTCGACGTTGGGCGCAGGTCCAATGATGGCATGATGGTCGGGCGTCATCTCATAAAGACCAGCCCAGGCGCGTCGCGGATTGACTCCCGCTTCCGCCAGCACGGGCACGCGGGAAGCGGCGTGTGTGAGAATTTTTTCCACAAACGTCTCATCGAAGTCTGTCTTGAATCCCGGCGTTTCCGCTGGATCGTTCCAGGCGAGCAAAATCCCCTTCCCTTCACGGCGAAAATGAAAGCCGGTGGACATATCGATCACCATCGGGAATCTCTGCGGCAATTGATCGAAAGGTTCGGTTGGAACCAATTGGCGGCGTAGCGGCTCGACCGGAAGTTCAGCGCCCGCCATGTCAGCGATTTGCGCAGCCCATGCGCCG
>DASQYL010000311.1:0-9109 GCA_035639235.1 Pyrinomonadaceae bacterium
GGCATCGATCGAATCACGGCGTACGGCGCCCGCGTCGGGGTAGTTATTCAACATCATCGAAAACACCAGATGCTCGCCGCCGGCAGTGGTGACGTAACCTGAGAGCGACGCGACTGAACTCAGCGATCCGGTTTTTCCGCGAAGATTCCCCTGCGCCGGCGTGCCACGCATGCGCGTACTCAATGTGCCGTCAACGCCGGCGATCGGGAGCGCGTCGCGAAACTGCGCGAAGTATTTGTGCTTCGACATGTAGGTGAGCAACTGCACGGTCGTGTTCGCGGAAATCAAGTCATTGCGCGAAAGCCCGGAGCCGTCGTTAAGCGCCACATCGTTGTCGGTAATCCCAGCTTGTTTCACGAAGTTTTTGACGATCTGCAGCCCGAGTTCTTCGTCGCTTTCGTTACGCGTCTCGTTGCTCAGTTGCGGCTGCGTTCGACCCAACGTGCGCAAGATTAATTCGGTGTATTGATTCTGACTAGGCTTGAGCGTGTGCGCCGCGATCGTGGCGAATGCTGGAGACGACAAGCTGGTTATTTCGATCGGAAACTGATTGATCGTTCCATTCGGACTATTGAATCCCGCGGGCATTCGCGGGAATGCGCTGCCACCGGACCGATCGGTCACCGTCCGCAATTTCCCATCGATCTTCACTCCGCGCTTCGTCAGCGCCTCTCGCAGCATGGTCACAAACCCCAGCGCCGGATCGGGAATCGCCACGCCGCCACGAAAGCCCGCATCGCCCAAAGGCAGCGTTCCCGAAATTTCGAGCGTGTTGGCGCCGAGACCGCGATAGATACGCAAAGTCCGTGCTAACTCCTTCGGCGAAGTCGTCGCATGATTAGCGATGCTGATGAACGAAGCGTTTGGTGGGCCAGTAACAATCTCGACCGGAGCGCCGACAGTCGCTGCGGGCTTTATGGTCAAATCGATTGCGTTGTCATTGATTGAGAGGGCGCTCACCGGCGCGCCATACGACCACGTGAGATCCTCCCATTCCCACCCGCTGCCGACCGGCGCGCCGTTGAAATAACTTTCGTCCCCGACGAGATCGCCTTTGACTCGTTTTACGCCAGCAGCCACGATGCGATCCGCGAGATCGTTGATGCCTTTGAAGTAATCGCCGTTATTGAAACGCGCGGCGATCGAAGGATCGCCACGACCGTAAACGATCAAATCGCCTTTAATCTTACCGTCGTCCGCCTTTTCTTTCGCATAGACCGAAGTCACGAAATGATAATCCGGCGTCAGCCGATCGAATGCCGTTGCGACCGTGTAAAGCTTCATGTTCGACGCGGGCCGCACGAACTTATTCGCGTCCTGTTCGAAGATCGTCTGTCCGGTATCGAGCGAGACAATTTTCACTGCAAAGAAACCCGGATCGAGAGCCGGTTGATGACAGATTTCTTCGATGCGCGATCGCAGTTCGGCGAGCGTGACCGGCGCTTTCGGCGCAGGAATGATCGCGCGCGAAGCCGCGGCCGGTGATTGTGCCTGGACGGATGCGAATGGTGATACGCATTGAGTGGCGAGCGTCACCGCACACAACGAACCAATCAACAATGAGCTTTTGCGAAGAATGCTATTCATGAAGTACCGAATGCGGCGGGCAGTAGCCCGCCTCTAAACAAATGAGACAAATGAGCCAAGAACTTCTTCAGCCGTCGCGGTTGCCGTTCCGAGTTTAGCAACAACGATACCGGCAGCGTGATTCGCCAGGACGGCGGCTTCCTTCATCGATGCGCCAACAGCCATGGCGGTGGCCAAAGTCGCGATGACCGTGTCGCCCGCTCCGGTGACATCGAAAACTTCCCGCGCGGCGGTGTCGACAAATACTGGATCGCCGTCGCCTTCGACTAACATCATGCCACGATCTCCGCGCGTGATCAGCACCGCGTCGCATGACAGACGCGCGCGAATTTTCCGGGCAGAGCTTGTCAGACTTTCCTCAGTGTCTGCCTCAGAGTTTGTCAGCCGCAGCGCTTCATGATGGTTCGGAGTGACGAGGGTCGCCGGTTTATATGAATCGAAATTGCGAATCTTCGGATCGATCAGCACTGGCACGCGCGCGTAAGCTAGCGGCAATATCTCGTTGAGTATGCGTGGTGTGATCACTCCTTTGTCATAATCAGAAATGATCAGTGCATCGGCGTTCGCCAGCGCCGCTTTCGTAGCTTCTAAAATTTTCGACTCAACCGAGCCATTAATATGGCCGCGATGTTCGCGATCGGCGCGCACTACCATTTGATTATGAGCCACGATCCTCGTCTTGACGGTAGTTGTCCGGCCGTTCTCGAAGATCAACTCATCCTTCATTCCGTTATCGTGAATAGCGGCGCGGAGTTTTTCACCGGCGGAATCATTGCCAACGACGCCAATGACCCGGCCCTGCGCGCCGAGCGCGGCAATGTTGGCCAGCACGTTCGCGGCGCCGCCCAGGTGCATTGTTTCGCGCTTGATGTTTACTACGGGAACCGGCGCTTCGGGCGAAATCCGCGTGACATCACCCCAAATGAATTCGTCGAGCATCACATCGCCCAAAACGACGAGGCGACAGTCGCGCGCGGCTGTCAGAATTTCTTTCGCTCGATTTTTCGTCAGAGTCAGCAAGGCAATGTAGCGCAAATTGTCAATTTGCGATTGTTGTTGCAGTAACTCGCGCAAGTTAACAACTTGCGTTACAAGATGCGATCGATGGCCGCGATGACTCGCTCAACGGGCACGTTAAGAATGCACCGCGGTTTTTCAAACTCGGCACAAAAGTAACCGTGGCAAGGCTGGCAGGGCAACTCTTCGCGCACTACTTCGCTAAAGTTCCTCGTCCATGGGCGCCAGTGCGCGACGTTCGACGATCCGAAGATAACGACGCACACGGTGTTCACCGCGGCCGCAATATGCGCGATGCCGCTGTCGTTTCCCACAAACAGACGAGCTCGCGCGGCGAGCGCGATAACCTCCGGCAAAGACAAAGCGTCGAAAGCGATTACGCGAGTTGAACTACCGGCCACGAGCGAGTCCAGAATCGTTTTCTCTTGCGGTGATGCGAGCGCGACAGTTGTCAAGCCGCGCGCCGCGAGCGCCTCTGAGACGCGCGCAAAATTTTCGGTGGGCCAACGCTTTGTCTCAAACGTCGCCGACGGATGAATCAATGCAATCTGATCTTCAGGATCGACTCTGCGCTCCTCGAGCTTTCGCGTAATCGATTGCGCCGCCTTTTCGGCGACCGTCAATTGCGTTTCCGGCCGATCCGTAACCGGTACGCCGGTCCATCCAATCAATGCCAACTGCTGCTCGACCGAATGCAACGTCGGCCGCGACCAAATTTCCTGCGCCGCCGGCGCGATGTGGTTGTGCAGCCGCGCGTATTGATAATGATGGAAGCCGACGCGATGCTTTGCGCCGCTGGCGCGTGCCAGAAAAGTCGCGGTCGTCCCCCCGTGCAAGTTGTAGGCAACGTCATAACCGGCGCGATGCAGCTCACGCGCGACGCGCGCTCGCGCTGAATTGCCGTGGCGAGGAACTGAGATTACGCGATCGACCAGGCGCGATCCTTCGAGCAGCGGAGCCACCCAATCTTCCAACAGAATATGAATTTTTGCCTGCGGCAGGAACCTTCGCAGTGCGAAGAGACTCGGCGTCGCCAGAACCGTGTCGCCGATCGAGCGCAGACGAATCACCAACACGTTACGAACTGAAGACCAGTCCCATCTGGCGGGCCCGAGGGCTTGCGCCGACTGGCTTTCGAAATCATCGGCGAAACTCAAATGGCGCGAGGCCGAAGAAGATTCGATTATCTCTCGCAGACTATTCATCGGTACGCACGCCTCCGCCGTGCTCTCAAAAACCCTGGCACGCCAGAGGCGTGCGTACCTATTCCGCTTCGACCGTTGCTTCGTCTATCAGCATCACCGGAATGTCGTCGCGAATCGGATAGACACGTTTGCACTCGACGCATTTCAACCCGCTGCCGTCGGCCTTGAGCTCGACCTTCGCATGGTCCGCGGGACAAACCAAAATTTCCAGTAATTGTTCGCTGATTGCCATTGCTTTGATCCTCAATCCATTCACGTTTTCTCAACGTTGCAAGTGGTTAAGCTTACCAGCATTGTCAGATTTCCAGTAGCTCATGGTGTACAATCGCGGGGCCCAAGGCGAAGCTCGCAATCGAGCAGATGGCAAATTATGGTGATTGAAGAATTAGGCCCGCGCGTCGCGACTGTTTGGAACCATCTTCGGCCCGCGACCAAGAACCTGGTTGAGAAGGCCTGGCAGTCGTCGGGCGCAGGAACAACACTGCAAACTCAGCGTCCCATACAATACGATCCCCGGGCAGATCAGGAATTAGGCCAATTGCTGGCTGCGTTGGACGAGCACGCTCAGCAAATCGAATCGGAGTCGGATCGCGAAGCCGCGCGCGAAGCGCGGCGGCTGGCAGACGCGTGTGCCACGCTGCTTGGCCAGCAGACGCAGTCGGCGGAAATCTTCTCGCGACTGATCGAACGCGCACATCAGCGTCAGAATTTTTCGCAAATCGATTCCCTGGCTGCGTTGCTTTCGGAAAGGCTGGCCCCGAGCGAGCTGTGCGACATGGCCCGAGCGAACAACGTCGTCGTGCGGGCGTTGGCTCATGAAACATTGGCGCAACTTCCCACGCCGGTGTTAGCGGCGCTGTTGCGCGACCCCATCGACGCTGTCGTGGCGCGACAAGCACTCGAGCGACAAGCGCAGGAGTTTGAATCCAAAGAGGCGCAACGCGTCCTGCGAGAGCTGATCGCAGACGCTGAAGAGAATTTCGATTAACTGAGGGTTCAGAAACAAAGCACGTCGCCCGGATTATCCGAGCGACGTGTTTTTATATTGATGACCCCAGCTATTCGGCTGGGCCGTTGCAGGCTGGGCCATGCAGCGCCGGGATCTTCTGGCTGATCACCGGATAATTCGGCGCTTCGTCGATATTGATCTGCGTCCAGTGTTGATACTGCTCGGGGACATTGTTGTCGGCGAAGATCGCTTCGACCGGACATTCAGGGACGCAGGCGTCGCAATCGATGCAGGTGTCGGCATTGATATAAAGGCGATCCGGCAATTCGTGAAAAGCTTCAACCGGGCAAACCGCGGCGCAGTCGGTGTACTTGCAATCAACGCACGGTTCGGCAACAACGTAGGTCATTCGTACATGACTCCTTTCAACATAAAGACAAATTCTTATGATCTAACGCGACGAATGTCAACAAGAAAAATTTCGCATTCATCACTTCGGCACATAAGTAAACCAAAAATAGATTGCCTGGCCGAGACCGATCCAGAATCCGATAATCGCTCCGAACAACTCGATTGTTTTCAGGTGATGTTGCGCCACTGACAAAACCAGTGCCTCCAATTTTTCGATCGGATAGTCTGAAACTTTCTGTCGCACCAATCCTCCGACGTCGAATTCAGCAATCGTAGCCGGCAATCGTTCGCGCGCCGCATCAACGATCTTCTCTGTCAACGCGGTGGAAGCTTTTTCGATTGCGCCTGCCGGCATGTGATCGGCGAGCCGCCCAATCGGCGTGATTAAGAACTTTTCAATCTGTGCGCTGAGAATGCCGTTGATTGTCTTCGCGGTATCATCGCGCGCCAAAACCGTCAACAGGCTGGTCGTCAGAAAGGCTTTGACGCGGGCCGCAGAATCTGGGTTAAGCGTCTCCAGCAATTCGCGTAAAGTGCGCGGCTGCAAACGATTAAGAGCGTCGTCCAGGTAAGCGTTTATCGAGCCGACCAGTTCCGGGCTTCTCAGCATCGCAACGAACCTCTCGGTCGCCTGCTGCTTGATATTTTCAAAATTGTCCGACGAAATTTGTCCCAGCAGATCGTTGAGCGGACGCTGCATAAAGTTGTCGATCGTTTCATTCAAGAAGATGGTCGCGTCGCTCGCGAATGCTTCGCCGCGCAGATATTCCTCGACGCGGCGCGGCAGGTTATTATTTACGAGATCGTCGACTTCGTAATAAATCCGCTCGCGAGAAATGAAAATCTTCTTAAAAAATGAGAGCCGATCGTAATACTCGTCTACTTCGCGCTTGATGATCGCGCCGATGCGCTGGCGGGTGCTGCGGCTGGCGGCGAGGTCTGCGAGATGATGCACGATCGGAGGCACTTGCTGATCGATTCTCGCTTTGATCAGCGCGATTGTCTCGGGGGAGAACATTTCTGCCAGCGTCGCATCGGTCTTGGCCAGGTCATCGATGCGATCGCTCACGAATGAATATACCTTCGCTTCGAATTGTTCCGCCGCCACGAATGATTGGTAGCGCTCTTCGATAAACGATCGGAGAATCGCGATCGTGTCCCAGCTAATCGTCTCTTCCAGACGCCTCTCGAGCAATTTATCTATCTGCCGATCGACGAATGTCTCGATGGCCTGCGCAGTCTGATCGCTCTTCAAGACCGACGCGATATGTTCCGCCAGCCGCAGTTGCAAAGCCGAAATCGTATCGAGTACCGGCGCGCGCGCGCCGCGAGGCAGTGCTTCGATCAGTGACGGATAAGCGGTCGAAAGCAATTCACCCGTGTAAGACGTGACGAAGCCTTCGACCTTGTTCGCGAAAAAGCCGGTCTCGAACAAGGCATCGAAGACGGTGTCCTGCGACACCAGTTCGTTGCCCACAGCGTTTCCGATTGATTGCGCCAGTCGCGCGCGGTGCCGCGGAATCATGCCCTGCGGCCACACCGTCACCCCGAAAATCTTCTTCGCCCGATAAGGATGAAACAACATCCAGATCGCCAACCACGCCGCGCCATAGCCGTGCAGCGTCGCAATGATAACGATGCCGGCGGCGATTAGAATTTTAAGCGTGAGTGGGTTGATGTTAGCGCTCCGAACCCCGTTCGAATTTCAAGGCTTCTTCGGTTTCTTCTTTTTGTCTTTCGAGTCAGCTTCCGGCGGATTCAAATAGTAACCTGGACGAATAATCGCCGTCCTGTCTTCACGAGAAGATGATCCGATGACTTCGATTTGAACGGAATGGAAATTATCCTTGCTGATATCATTTGATTGATAACCTATTTCATATTGAGTGTGAATGTCGTGGAATACTTCGGCGAGTGCCTCAGATAGTTCTTTCTTCTTATTTGGAAAAAATACGCGACCACCTGATTCGCGCGCTATAAGTTTCAAAAAATCGCGGGCTTTTTGTTGGGGGGCGGGCTGAATCAACCCGGATGAATTGTCGAGTTGGCCCACTAAGCCAATGGCGAACACCTGCACATCAGTCGCTCGAAGAAGTTGCAACAGTTGATCTTTGGTGTAGTAGCTCGCGCGGTCTTCGCCGTCCGTGAAAATAATTAACGCACGACGCCTTTGCGGGCCAGACGGATGCTGGGCAATGTGCTGAACAGCCAGATAAGTCGCGTCGATCACCGCTGACTGTCCCCCCTCAACGTACAAGGAAGACAACGGCTTCAGCAGCGCCGCTCTATCTGAAGTGAACTCCTGGATTCTTTCAATTTTGTCTGAACTGATAAATCTTTCAATGAAGCATTCATCATCGGTTTTGTGATTCTCCAGAAACACGCGAACCGCTGCGAGCAAAAGCGGGAAGATTGGCCTTACTGAACCTGAATTGTCGATGGCAATGCCGTAGTCGACAGCCTTATCAGCTTTTGAAAAAGAGGAAATGGTTTGCGGCATATTGTTTTCGAGCAAACGAATTTCATCTTTCTGAACGTCATCAATGGAATGATTGGAGCGGTCAACGACAATCAACGAGAGATTAACTGTTCGCGGAAGCGGCGACGGCTGAGACTCTTGACCAAAGAGCACCCCGCTGCTCGCGATACCTATTGCTACACCCAGCATCGCAGGACTGAAATGGCATCGCCGTTGGATTCCCATCGCTACTTACTTAGAAACCAATCTCATCGACCATTCTCGATATCCGCGCGCCCGTCGCTTTGCAGGCTCTGACCTATTCATCATCGACGTCGCTGCGCCACCAGAGGTCGGTCGCCGGCAGTCGATCCAAATCCGTTTCGAGGGATGCCGATTGCGATGACGTTTGATAGACGATCTCGCCGCCAATTACGGTCATCACGCAATGGGTCTTTAGAATATCCGGCTCCGGAATTTTCATGATGTCGGCCGAGAGCACCGTGAGATCGGCGAGCTTCCCAACTTCGATCGAGCCGCGCAGGTTCTCTTCGAACGCGACATACGCCGGCCAGATCGTCAACATCTTCAGCGCGTTTTCGCGTGTGACTTTTTCTTCGGGGTGCCAGTTCTCGTCGGAATAGCCGCGAATGTCTTTGCGCGCAACGGCCGCGTAAAACTCGATCATCGGTTCTCCACGCTCGACCGGCGCATCCGATCCTCCCGGCACCGGCAGACCGAGTTTCATGAAACTGTTCCACGCATACGCGCCGTTTAAGCGGTCCTTACCGAGCCGGTTTAGCGCGAAATGAAAATCGCCGATCGCGTGCGACGCTTGCATCGACGGAATGATGCCAAGTTTCGCAAAGCGAGGTATGTCGTTAGGATTCACTATTTGTGAATGCTCGATCCGCCACCGCGGTTCGGCAATTTTGCGCGTCGATTTTGGGACAGCATTCAATGCCCTTTCGTATTCGTCAAGCGTGAAGCGATTCGCGTAATCGCCAATCGCGTGCGTCTCAACCTGAATTCCTTTTTCCAGCGCCGTTTTGAGCATCGGCTGAAGGTCTTCATCCTTCACGCGCAGAAAACCAACGTTGGGTTTCATCGAACCATCGGCCGATTTGATTTCCGGGACGTCGCTGTACGGTGCCAGCAACGCCGCGCCGCGCGAACCCAGCGCGCCGTCAGAGACAACTTTGATCGCGCGCAAGTTTAGTTTGTCGTTATAAGCCTCGATGACTGGACCTTCGCGCAGCAGACGATCGGCGTCCGGGCCCGGTCCATACACGGCTTTATAGATTCGAATTTTTAGTTTGCCTTCGCTGTAGAGCTTGCTGTAAAGGCCATAGTCCGCATAACTTCCGCCGGGATCCTGAATCTGTGTCCAGCCAAGCCCAACGCTGCGTCGATCGGCGAGCATCGCAGCCTGTTCGTCGTTGCCTTCGGCAGCGGGCGGCACTTTACGTCGCACGAACGATT
>DASQYL010000312.1:0-7947 GCA_035639235.1 Pyrinomonadaceae bacterium
GAGAGTCCGAGGCGCGCCAAGACGCGATGAATGCTTTGGCGGGTGACACCGGCGGGCGGGCTTTGCGAAACGCGAATTTTTTCGATCGCTGGGTGTCAACGGTACTGGATGAGACTTCGAACTATTACGTGCTCGCCTGGCGGCCCGATAGCGAAGCGGAGCGGACGCCCCAATTTCGCAAGGTGCAAATATCCGTCTTGAATCGGCCTGATTTGGTCGTACGCGCGCCGCGCGGATACATGCCCAAGCCGGCCTCAACCCAAGCAGCAACCAACGAAAAGTCGCTGACGAATCACACAATGCGCACACCCGAAACCGAGCTGCGGGACGCGCTGGCCGATTACATTCCCAGCGTTGACTTGACGACGACGCTTTCGCTTACCTACTTGAACACGCCGAAGAACGAAATGCTTTTGAATTCGTCAATTCAAATTGACACGAACGCGCTTGGCTACGGAGACGACGGGAAGCGGCCGGCCGCGGTCAGAATCGCCGGGGTCATTCTTAATGACAAGGGCAAGGTCGCCGGTAGTTTCAAGAACCAGTTGAATGTGGCGCCGATGGCTGGTCAGTCGGTTGCAGGGGGCGTCATTTATAACGAACACACGCCGCTGTCGGCGGGAATCTATCAAGTCCGCGTCGCGGCGCGCGATGAAAGCAGCGGGCGTCTGGGCAGCGCCAATCAATGGATCGTCATTCCGGATTTAGCGACGCATCAGTTGACGACCAGCAGCATTCTGCTTGGCGCAACGCTAATCAAGAATGAGTCCAAAGATTCAGAACAGGTGCAATTCAGCGTCGATCATCGTTTCGCTCGTTCGATCCCTTTGCGGTACTGGATTTTCATTTACAACGCCGGGCGAAAGTCAGGCGCGCCAAACATCACGATTCAATCAGAGGTCGCCAGGAACGGGCAGATCGCTTTTACTGGCGCAACGCGAAATATTGTCAGCAGCGGTCCCGACTCGGAGCGCATTCCCTTCGGCGACGAGTTGTCATTAACTTCTCTCGCGCCCGGTAAGTATGAACTGCGCGTGATAGTCAAAGACCAGAACTCCGGAACTACCGCCACGCAGCAAACTGACTTCGAAATTCGATAAGCCGAGTTTCGCGCAATCACGAATCGACGATCGCACATGACCTATCCGCCACCCGCCGCACTAAGAAGATTCTTGCGAGCGTACGATCGCGAGGTGCAACAGCTCGCCCTGAAGGTGCGCGCGCTGCTGCTCGAAGAGATGGCGCCATGCTACGAGAATATCTACGACGCCTATAGCGCCGTCGCAATCGGCTACGGCACCAGCGATCGACTGAGCGACGGCATCTTTCATATCGCGGTTTATTCGCGGCACGTCAATCTCGGATTCAACGACGGCGCGACCTTGCCGGATCCAAAGAGAATTCTGGAGGGCAACGGCGCCCGGATTCGTCACATTACCTTTAAGACCGAGTCAGACCTGGCGCGTCCCGGCATTCGCGCTTATATTCGTCGCGCAAAGAAGAAAGCGCTCGCCGACGCGCGCAAGTTGGGTGAGAAGCCGGGGATAAAACCAGCTGGCGTGGTTTCGACCGTGAAAGCAATTTACGCGAAGAAACGACGGCCGAAATAGGAGCGTGTCTCCCTTCTTCCTGCGGGGATGAGCGCGGTCCGATTGATCGAGGACGTTTTGTTCTTGTCCGAAAGGATGTTCCTATGAAACGAAAACTCAATCCCCTTTTTCTAATCTTTTTCGCGGGCTTAACCTGGATCGCCCAGGCACAAACGCACGTGCCGACCCTCGACGATCTGCTCACATTAAAAACCGCCGGTGGAACCCAAATTTCGCCTGACGGCAAACAGGTCGCGTACATCATCAGCTATGGCGATTTCAAACAGGACGCCTTCGTCACGCAGATTTGGCTGGCTGACGTGGCGTCGGGAAAGACTTTCCAACTAACCCGTGGTGACAAGTCCTCGACCAATCCGCGCTGGTCGCCGGACGGAAAACGGCTGGCCTTTCTCAGCAATCGCATCGAAGACAAAAATCAAATCTTCGTCATCGACCCAACCGGCGGTGAGGCGCAACAACTTACCAAATCAGAAACGGCGATTAGCAACTTTGCCTGGTCGGATGACGGCAAGACAATCGCCTACACCGCGACTGAACCAACTGCGCAACAACTCAAAGATCGAAAAGACTATTACGGCGACTACGACGTGGTGCGCAACGGCTACAGCTACGTTCATTTATGGACCATCGACGTGGTCGAAGCGATGAAGGGCGCCGTTGCCGGAAAACAGCGCACCAAGAAAACTGATTTCAGCATCGATTCATTCTCATGGTCGCCGGACGGCAGCAGCATTGTCTTCGGCGCGACGATTAATCCTGACCTGATTCAAGGCGAGACGTCGGACATTTACCTGCTGAATCTCAAAGACGACTCGGTCAAGAAGATCGTGTCGACACCCGGACCCGACAACAACCCGCATTTCTCGCCCGACGGAAAGCAGATTGTCTTCAACTCGGCGATGGGCGAGAAAATTTATTTCGCTAACAATTCGCGGCTGGCAATCGTCAGCATCGACGGCGGCACGCCGAGATCGATCACCGACAGTTTCGATGAAAATCCAGGCCTGCTTGAATGGAAGCCTGAGGGAATTTATTTCGCGGGATCGCAGAAAACTGCTTCGCATCTGTTTCGTGTCGATCCGGCAAGCGGCAAGATTGCCCGCATCACTGCGCCGGATGCGCTAATGTCCGGAGGTTTTTCGATGACGCGTACCGGTGACGAGATCAGCTTCGTCGCCGGCTCGCCGACCAGCATCAACGAGGTTTACACCTCTGACGTGCGGCGCTTCATGCCGCGCAAACTTACAAGTCTCAACGATCAAACGAAGACGCTCAAGCTCGGAAGCCGTGAAGTAATCTCGTGGAAGAGTCAGGACGGCACGACCATCGAAGGCATTCTGATCAAGCCGGCCGATTTCGATCCAGCGAAGAAGTATCCGCTGCTTTGCGTGATTCACGGCGGCCCAACTGGAATCGATCGGCCGCTGTTGCTGTCGCCTGACTCTCGTTATTACCCATCAGACCTCTGGGCCGCGCGTGGCGCATTGATTCTGAAAGTAAATTATCGTGGCAGCGCCGGCTATGGCGAGAAGTTTCGCAAGTTAAACGTGCGCAATCTTGGAGTGGGTGACGCTTGGGACGTTCTTTCCGGCGTCGATTACTTGATCAGCAAAGGCTGGGTCGATAAGAACAAAATCGGCTGCATGGGATGGAGCCAGGGCGGCTACATCTCAGCGTTCTTGACGACTTCAACGGATCGCTTCGCCGCCATCAGCGTCGGCGCGGGAATTTCTGACTGGGCCACTTACTACTACAACACCGACATCACGCCGTTCACGATTAATTATCTCGGCAACGATCCCGCGGAAGACCCGGCGATCTACGCCAAGACCTCGCCGATGACTTATATCAAAACTGCGAAGACGCCGACGCTGATTCAACACGGGTCAGACGATCGTCGCGTGCCGATCGCGAATGGCTACGAGTTGCGACAAGGATTAGAAAACCGCGGCGTTCCGGTCACCATGATTGTCTACAAAGGTTTCGGCCACCCGATCACCAAACCGAAAGCCCAACGCGCCGTGATGCAACACAACCTCTCCTGGTTCGGCCATTACATCTGGGGCGATCCACTGCCGGACTTCACCGCTCCCGAAGTGCCGAAGAAAGAAACTAAGGATGCCGCCCAGAAACAATAACCACGGACAACCACCGGCAATCGTCAACAGCATTCTCCGCGCGATCGGCAACACCCCCGTCGTAAAACTAGAAAATGTTGTTGCGCCAAAAAGCGCAGACGTGCTGGTAAAACTCGAATACTACAATCCCACCGGCTCATACAAAGATCGGATGGCGCTGGCGATGATCGAAGGCGCGGAAGCGCGCGGCGATCTCAAACCCGGAATGGAAGTCGTCGAATACACGGGCGGCAGCACCGGCTCGTCACTGGCGCTGGTGTGCGCCGTGAAGGGCTATCATTTCCGGCCAATCTCTTCGGACGGATTCGCGCGCGAAAAGCTCGACACCATGCGCGCCTTCGGCGCCGACCTCACGGTGATGGAAAGCGACGGCGGTAAACTCACGCCCGACTTGTTTCAGCGAATGCGAGCCGAGGCTGAGGCACGTGCAAAAGATGAAAACGTTTTCTACACCAGCCAGTTTCATAACGAAGACGCAATCAAAGGCTATATGAACATCGGCCGCGAATTGGCCGCACAGGCCGGCGGGCAGATCGATGTCTACTGCGGCGCAGTCGGCACAGCAGGCATGTTGATGGGTGTGTCGCGAGCATTTAAGGAAGCCGGATGCGCGGCACGCATCGTCGCGCTCGAGCCCGCATCGTCGCCGGTGCTAACGCAAGGACATGGCGGCGCGCATCGCGTCGAAGGCATCAGTGCCGGTTTTGTGCCGCCGCATCTCGATTCGAAACTTTTCGATGAAGCACGCGCCATCAATGAAGCGGAGGCGCGCGTGATGGCCCGTCGTCTCGCGAAAGAAGAAGGCATCTTCACCGGAACCTCGAGCGGCTTGAATGTCGCCGCCGCTGTCAAGCTCGCCTCTGAGCTTGGACCCGGCAAAACTGTCGCAACAGTGGCAGTTGATACCGGATTGAAGTATCTTGCTGGCGACCTGTTCTCAGGTTAAGAAACAATCAAAAGTTATGGAGCACAATTCATGTTTGATCACCGTCGGATCACACTGAACGCGATCGCCGTCGCGTCTGTCGTTTTACTGCTAAGCATCGTTGCCATCGCCCAGCAATACGACCCCAGCCTTTATTCTGGTCTGCGCTGGCGCATGATTGGCCCATTCCGCGCCGGACGCGAGAATGCGGTCAGCGGCGTCGTGGGCCAACCGGATACTTTCTATTTCGGATCTGTCGGCGGCGGTGTCTGGAAGACTACCAACGCCGGCCGCACCTGGAATCCGATTTTCGATTCAGCGTCGTGCGCTTCGATTGGTGCGATTGGCGTCTCAACTTCGAATCCGAACGTCGTCTATGTGGGTACCGGTGAAGCGGACATGCGCGATTCGATTCAGTTCGGCGACGGCATGTATAAATCGACAGATGCCGGCAAGACCTGGACGCATATTGGACTCGAAAACACGAAACAGATTGGCCGCGTGATTGTCGACCCGAAAAATCCGAACATCGTCTTCGTCGCCGTGCTCGGCAACGCTTATCAATCAAGTCCAGATCGCGGCGTGTACCGTTCCAAAGACGCCGGCGCCACTTGGCAAAAAGTTCTGTTCAAGAACGAAGACGTCGGCGCAATCGATCTGAATTTCGATCCGACAAATTCGCAAGTCGTTTATGCAACACTTTGGAATGTGCGGCGTCCGCCGTGGTTCATCTACACGCCCGCGAATGGTCCGGGCGGCGGCATCTTCAAATCAACCGACGGCGGCTCGACCTGGAAAGAGATCGACGAAGGTATTCCGACGGACGGCCGCGGACGCATCGGCATTTCAGTTTCGCCGGCGAACCATAATCGCATTTACGCCGTCGTCGATGCATTTCTGAACGACAAGGACAACCCGACGGATGCGACCAAGATCAAGAATTTTGGCGGGGTATTTCGATCGGACGATGCAGGCGCGACCTGGACCAGACTCTCAAGTGACCAACGTTTGTGGGGACGCGGTTGGTATTTCGAAAAGGTCACCGCCGATCCAAAGAACCCGGATCTCGTCTATGTCATGAACACTTCGGTCTATCGGTCGACCGACGCCGGCAAGACCTGGACCGCGATTAAAGGCGATCCGACCGGTGACGATTTTCATCAACTTTGGATCAATCCCGACGATCCGAAACGCATGGTGCTCGGCAGCGACCAGGGAAGCATCGTGAGCGTCGACGGCGCCATCACGTGGAGTTCCTGGTACAACCAATCCACGGCACAGATTTATCACGTCGCTCCCGATGCTCGCTTTCCGTATTGGGTGACCGGCGCGCAGCAGGATAGCGGCGCCGTCGGTTCGCCATCGCGTAGCCGTCACTCGGAAATTTCTCTGCGCGATTGGGAAGGTCTATGTGCGGGAGGAGAATCAGGTTACACCGCGCCCGATCCATTGCATCCAGAGATTCTCTTCGGCGGCACCGTGACGCGCTGCAACGTTGTAACCGGTGAAACGAAGAACGTTTCGCCCGAGACGCGCACAGGACAAGGCCGCAACGCACCTTCGGAATATCGTCATGCCTGGACGCAACCACTTGTTTTTTCGCAAGCCGATCCGCACGCGCTCTATTACGCGAACCAATATCTTTATAAGACGACGAACGGCGGCGAGAGCTGGACGCAGTTGGGCCAGGACCTGACGCGCGAAGACCCCGGCGTGCCGCCGAATCTGAATGCTGAAGCCGCCGCCGATGCGCCTCTCGATAAGCGACGCGGCGTGATTTACACGATTGCGCCTTCGCCATTGAAATCATCTTTGATTTGGGTTGGCACTGACGACGGCTTAATCAAGATGACCAACGACGACGGCCGCACGTTCCAGGACGTTACGCCACCGACTATCACGTCCTGGAGCAAAGTCACGATGATCGACGCTTCGCATTTTGACGTGAAACAAGCGTTCGCGTCGGTCGAGCGTCATCAACTCGGCGATTACGAGCCACACATCTTTCGCACGCGCGACTCAGGCAAGACCTGGACGGAAATCACGAACGGATTGCCGAAAGGCATTTACGTGCAAACGGTGAAAGAAGATCCGCAACGCCGGGGCATGTTGGTCGCAGGAACTGAGCGTGCAGTCTTCATCTCATTCGACGACGGCGATCACTGGCAATCGCTGCAACTCAATCTGCCGCCGGCATCGATGCGCGATCTCGCATTCAAAGACAATGACTTAATCGTGGCGACACATGGCCGCGGATTTTGGGTGCTCGATAACATGGCTGCCTTGCGTCAACTCTCGACCGCGATGGCCCGCGAAGACGCGGTTCTCTTTCAACCGCCCGAAGCAATGGAAATTATCGCGGGTGGAGATAATGGTACGCCGTTACCGCGAGACGAACCCATCGCCGAGAATCCGCCCAGCGGAGCGATGATCGATTTCTATCTGCGACGAAATGCGAACGGCCCAATCTCGCTTGAAATAATCGATCCGTCAGGAGAGACGATTCGCAAATACTCGAGTGAAGATAAATTTCCACCTATCGATCCCGACCGGCTGAATTATCCGCCGTTCTGGGCGCGCACACAGGAGCCTCTGCCGGCGACGGCTGGGATGCATCGATGGATTTGGGATTTCCGTGCGGCGCCGCCGCAGCGGGGAGCCGGCGGTCCTGGCGGCGGCGGAGGTGGTTTCTTCGGCCGCGGCGCGCAACTCGCATTGCCGGGAAATTACAGCGTGCGATTGACAGTCAACGGTAAGAGCCAAACTGTGCCGCTTGTTGTCAGAGCCGACCCGCGAGCGAGATAAGCCACACTATTCGGAAGGGCCACTCTTCGCGACGACTTTGATGGCCTTGTGAATCGCGTCGATCAGGGTTGCCTCGCGATCGAAGCCGGAGCCGGTGACGCGGAACCTCATAATGCCTTCATGATCGATGAGAATGTAGGTCGGAAAACGATTGACCTCAAAAGCGCGTTGGATTTTATTGTCGCGATCGAAGGCTTGCGGCCAGACCATTTGGTTTTTGACCGTGAAGTCACGCCAGACGTTTTCTTCGTCGTGCACGCTGACTGAAATCATCACGAAGGCTTTCTCCTTCGCGTAACGTTTGTTCAGGTCGCGAAGCGATCCCACCGAATCACGACAAGGCGGACACCACGTGCCCCAGAAATCGAGCAGCACCACCTTGCCGCGCAAATCATCAATCGAAATGTACTGACCATCGGAGGTGTGAAGGCAAAATCCGGGGCATACAATTCGCGCGCACGTCGCGGGT
>DASQYL010000313.1:0-18478 GCA_035639235.1 Pyrinomonadaceae bacterium
CTCGTGCGATTCGTTTTGAGTCCACCCGATCCGGCGAATCCAAATTCCGTGATACGCATAGTCGAATTCGGCGTGCCGGTATCGCTGGTCAATCTCAATTCGTTCACCTCGACGACGTCTGTCGATGCAGCGCTGGCTGCATTGAATTCGCTCCGGCCCGATCCGTCGAAAGGCGAAGTCGAACAACTCATTCCGGTGGGCCGAAGCAATTATCACGGCGTGACGTTCGAGGTGCGCAACCGATTTCGCCAATCGAAGAAAGGCCTCGCGTTCACGTTTCGCGCGGTGTACACGCTGTCGTTTTTAAAAGACGACGGCGTAGTGAACACGTCTGACGCGCTGGTGGCTGGCGACTTTCAGCGCGAATTTGTCTATGGTTTGCAGGATCGGCGGCATCGGTTTGCATTTTCGGGGACGCTCGATACGCCGAATTATTTAGGACGGCTGCATCTGTCGCCGATAATTCGCGTCGCTTCGGGCGCGCCGTTCAATATCGGGCTCGGCGCTGATCGGAATCTCGACGACATTAACAACGATCGTCCTATCTTCACCGGCGACATCAGCAGTTTGAAATGGCGAAGCCCCGGACAACCGATCGACGCATCGATTCTTAATCAATTTGTTTTGCCGACGATTGGACAGACAGGAAACCTGCCGCGCAATGCCGGCATCGGTCCGCCGCAATTCATTTTCGATTTGAATGTCGCGCGCGAGTTCAAACTTAGCGAGCGCGTCCGTCTGCGACCTACGGTTGATTTTCTCAACGTGCTGAACGCGACCATATTCAGCTTCGGCAGCGAGTTCATCGACTTCAATGCGTTTGGGCCAACGTCGTCGCCCGCCACGCACCAGGCCTTTCTCGACTCGTTCCTCGTGCCGACGCGCACTGTGCGGCCTAGAGAGATTCGCATCGGCATGAGATTGGATTTTTGATTTGGAGTTCGGTGGCTTTGCCGCCGCACTCCAAAACGAAAGGCCTCTGCTACCGTCGCAGAGGCCTTCGCGTCCTTAGGTAAGCATTACTCTTAGTTGAACTCGATCACGAGATTCTTCTCACAGAAATCAAATTTAACCGCGTCCGACCATTCGCCGTCGGCGAACTTTGCCTTAAAAAACCAATTGCAGCCCGAGTTGTCGGTCGATTTGTCCCAAACCATTTCATCGGTCGCGCCGGCCGCAATTCCATCGCCGACATCAAAGTCACCCCACTCATCTTTGCCTTCTTCGCGGACCTTAACCGCGACGATTTTCTGCTTCGTGTTGTTGTGGATCTTGAATTTGTAGTCGAACGTTCTGGCAAAGCTGAGCGTCCCGCTCATCAATACGAGAGCTAACGCGAGCATCAGAACCTTTCCGAGACTGTTGTGAAAGCGCATTCATTTTCTCCAATTAATTAGTATTCCCCGAAACTGCCTTGGGGAGTACCGGGGTCGTCGAGATAGAGCGTTCGACCGCGAGATGATACGGATTCAGCTACAGTTTAGCAACGATTTTCTGACCGTTGTGTCAGCGGGGCTTCACGCACCGATAACTTTCTCGTCACAACGGGAATGCGCTCAACTTAGATTTTGCGAGCCGCGCGAAGCGGTTTAGGATTGCGTCAAGAATCGTTTCGATATCATCAGATGAGTGAAGTTCGCTCAGTTATTGTCGTCGGCGCCGGCGCGGCAGGTCTGGCAACGGCGCATGATTTAAGTCGCGCGGGATGCGAAGTGCTCGTTATCGAAGCTCGCGAACGCATCGGGGGACGTGTTTTCACGCTGAACGATCCCAAGTTTCCCGCGCCGATCGAACTAGGCGCCGAGTTCGTGCACGGCAAGCCGCCGCTAGTCTGGCAAATCGCCGACGCTGCGAATCTCAAACGATACGAAGTCAGCGGCCGTCACTGGTATTTCGACAACGGCCGTGTCAGCAGGTCTCATGATTTCTGGAAACACATCGAGCAGTTGTCGGATCGTATGAAGTCAGCTCCAAAGGATCAATCGCTGCGCGAATTCCTGAATACGCTGCCCAACGATCGAGATAGTCAACGCGCGGGTGAAATGCTGACGCGATACGTCGAAGGTTTTCATGCCGCCGATATCGATCGCATCGGCATTCGTGGATTGGTTGCTGCCAATGAAGCTGCCGATGAAATCGATGGCGATCGATCGTTCAGACTCGAGCGCGGTTACGACGGCTTAATGCAAGCGCTGCGCGGTGAAGCCGAAAGCAACGGCGCGCTCTTTCAACTGAACACAATTGTCAAATCGATTCAATGGTCCACGAAGCGCGTTACAGTTGTTTGTGCGCCCGGCGGTATTACTGACGCAGCTTCGCATATTGATTACTCGGCGACGGCCGCGATCATCACGGTTCCGCTCAGTCTGCTGCAAATCGATCCTTCCGCCGGAGGTATCCGCTTCGTCCCCGATTTGCCGGCCGCAAAACAAGTCTCGATTCAACATTTGCTGATGGGAAATGTTTTGAAGATTAACCTGCGATTCCGCGAACGCTTTTGGGAAGCAGCAAAGTTGTGGGACGAAGACGCGGAGCGCGTTGATTTCCGCGATGCTGGCTTCTTTCATTATCCCGACGCGCCGATACCGACCTGGTGGACGCAATTGCCGATTCGCGCGCCGCTGTTGGTGGGCTGGGCCGGTGGGCCACGGGCCGATCGCCTGAGCGCGACGTCCGCAACCAACGATGCCTTGATCGATCAGGCAATCGCTTCGCTCGCAATGATTTTTCAGATGCCGGCAAATGAAATTCTGAATTACTTCGAGGGTTCACAGATGCACGATTGGCGCTTTGATCCGCTCGCGCGCGGCGCGTACGCCTACGTTCCGGTGGACGGGCTCGAAGCTCAAAAGCATCTGGCGCAGCCAGTCGACCACACACTGTTCTTCGCCGGCGAAGCGACGGCGGTCGGACACATCGGCACGGTCCATGGAGCCATTCAGTCAGGACAGCTTGCGGCCCGGGAACTTTTAGGAATTCTTTGATGAGATGCTTCAAGTTTTACGCCATACCAGTGAATAGCGCCACAGCAAATGTCTTTGTACGACCGCTCCGGGCAACAGTTCCACAATTAACGCATGCACTTCATCCATAGTGAGATACGAATCGGTTTTTCCATGCGCTTCCCATGCCGCGCGCACCGCAGCCGGCGGACGCAAACGGCCGTTGTGAAACAGACACAAGCTGCAACTGGCGCCCATCGCGATGAGGTTGCGCATCGCGTCGGCAAAACCCTTGGTAGTCAGGATTCCGCGTTCGGGCTCGCAAAGATCGAGCACGATCAATGTTCCGCCAGGGCGTAACGCTTGCTTGAGCTTCGCCACGACCTCACGGATGGGCACATGATGGAGCGTCGCGATTGAAGCAATACAATCAAAGTAAGATTCAGGCAGCTCTCGCGCAATCACATCTGCGATTTCAAAATCGATGTTGGTGAATCGGGTCGAGCGAGCGCGCGCAACGCGAATCATCTCCGATGAAAGATCAATTGCCGTGACATGCCGCGCATGTCCGGCCAGGCGTCGCGAAAACGCGCCAGTGCCACAGCCGACTTCCAACACCTGTTCGCAGTGCGGCGGAAGGTATCGCAGCAACCAGTTGTGATAGTGCTTATTGCCGGACCAGCCGTCGTCATCCATCAGAGCGAGCGCGTCAAAATCTTTTTCGATGGCAGACATATTCGCCTCGACAGGCGCCAGAGTATATCAGCGCACCAGTTCATTTTTGACTGTGCTAGACTTTGCGGTGGCGCGCAAATGCAAATTTGCGTGTGGCCAAATCGCAACCTGACAGGTTGCGTTACGGATGAGCGACGAACACAAAGAAGCGATTGGCGAGGTTGAAACGGCGCTGCTCGATGCGGAGCTTTTTATCAAGTACGGCTCGCCCGATCGCGCGATGAAGCGTCTGAAAACCGCGCTCGAAACCAGCCCTCGGTCGATTCGCCTGCGCGAGCGCATGCGCGAGATCGCCTCCTCGCACAAGCAGCCGCAGGAAGCTGCACGTCATTGTCTGGCGCTCGCGAGCCTTTACATCGAGCGCGACGATTTCGATGCGGCACACGATCGTTTACTCGAGGCCAAGCAACTCGACAACCGCATCTCGATCGTCACCGGGTTAGAAGCGATTCGACGCGCGCGGCATCCGCAAATACAACCGCCCGGTGCAAACGCACCGCGCGCGCGCCCCGCGCCGAAAGTCTCATTCGCCGGCGACCTGGCGCTGATAAGCGTCTTTGACGCGGTCCAGGCGATTGAAAATTCCCGGCTTACCGGCGTGCTCGCATTAACTAACGAAACGCAAAACGGACGCGTATTCTTTAACGATGGACACATCGTCGGCGCGGAAACGGGCAAACAAACCGCGCACGACGCGTTCCGCCAGATCGTCGAGATCACTGCCGGCTCGTTCGACTTTCAAAGAGCGAAGGAGAGTTTTCCCGTGACGATTGAAGCAGCGAGTAACACCAACTTGATTCTCGATAGCCTTAGGGAGGTTGACGAGAAGAACCGGTGAGTCGTCGCAGTACGGAGTCAATACCATTTGCGTCAGCAAATGGGATCGAGGGGTCACTCAACGATCCGCATGATCCCATCCGCTCACGCGGATGGTACTGACCACATCACAAAGAAAAGCAACGCAGGCGCTTTGGGAATTGATCGCTTTGATTTAGACTGCCAACTCGTTTTCATAACTCACGCAATTTCCGAAAATCCATAAATGAGTACCACAGCCAGAATGATTCGCAGCATTGAACCAGACGAAAATGAAGTGCCCGCGCGACGCGAGCATCCGACGGCCGCGCAGGCAGGTTGGATTGAAGTCATTGCCGGATCGATGTTCTCCGGCAAGTCAGAAGAGTTGATTCGCCGTCTGCGCCGGGCAAAGATCGCGCGCCAGAAAGTTCAGGTCTTCAAGCCAGAAATCGATGAGCGTTTCTCGAACGATCATATCGTCTCACACTCTGAAATGCGGCACGAATCCTCGAATGTGAGAACATCGGCCGAGATTCGCGCCAAGGTCGAACCCGACACCGAGGTTGTCGGCATCGACGAGGGACAATTCTTCGATAACGACTTGATTAAGGTCGCGAACGAACTCGCCGATAGAGGCGTGCGCGTGATTATCGCTGGTCTCGACCAGGATTACACCGGCAAGCCCTGGGAACCGATGCCGCAGCTGCTCGCCGTCGCCGAATACATCACGAAGACCCATGCCATCTGCATGAAGTGCGGCCAGCCCGCGAACTACACGCAGAGAACTTTTGAATCAGAAGAACGCGTCGCCGTCGGGGGCGCCGGCATGTACGAAGCAAGATGTAGGAGTTGCTTCGTACCACACGCGGATGCGCCGACGGTGCATGACGAACCCTGAACTGGGCGCGGGTGGAGCGGTCTGAGCCGCCTAAGGCACACAACTGCTGATCCAGTTTCCTAACACGACCAGGTCAACCCACGCTTTTATCGTCGACGAATTAGATTATTTCGCAAACTTATATTTATACGCGAAGCCGACTCTAAAGCGGTGATCTATGAACTTATATGAGGGAGGCTCCTGTCCCCACTCATATTCCAGAAACACGTCGAAAAACTTGCTGACGCTGTAGGCAACTTTACTCGATACATAATCACGTGGGCTCTTGCCGAACTGCCGGAGTTGCAGGTTCCCATCTTTGTCAGTCTTAAAGCTCAATTCGTCGCTTAAGAGCCAACGTCGGACATAGGACGTCATCCAATTAATCTCCGGCTGATCAGAGTCCTTATGAAGCCAAAATGCGACTCGCAGGTCCCCGCCGGCCAATAGCCGCGCGATGCCATCTCCTTGCGCCGCCTTAAGAGGACTCCGCAGGTTCTTGCCAAACTCACCACCTAAAAATGGATTCAAGAAAAACTTCACGTTTCCCTTCCCTTTGGGCATGGCGTGGGGCAGAAAAGTGAAACGAACGTCATAGATAAAGTTGGTATTATCAAAATCCCGCTCTGACTCGAGCTTCGGTTTATTGTCGAAATATCCAGCGTTCGAGATGCGGCGAAGAGTCCAGCCGATTTCCATCTTGTCCGGGTCAGCATCCGGATCCGTGCTCGCGTTAAGATGGAAGAACGGCGTCTGTTGCCAGCTTCCCCAAGTCCTGAAGTGTTGGTACTTGAGTTCAGTCGAGTATCGCGTCTTGTTCTTATGGGCGCCGTTGAGTTCGCCGGAGATGTATACATCGGCGTCGTCGACCTTCTTCGCCTTGGCTTTGTCTTGCTTGGGCGCGTCGAGAGGCACCTTTTCGTCTAACAGGACCACAGCGTCATTTAGCGATAAGTCTTCCTTGTCTGCTTCCTTATTCGCCAGCCGAACCCAAAGTTGATAATGCAATTTGCGGTTGCCGCGCCCGTCAATGAGAACCTCCAGTGGCACCGTCGACGTCGCAGAGTAAATTGACGGAATGCCGAGTCCGCTGCTCCGCCCCTGAATATCCTTGAGCTCTACAATCGCAGCGGCATCTGTCTTCAGCAGGAAAAGGTGCTTCATTCGTTTCGGATCGACTCCTTCCGAAAACGACACTTTGATTGTCCAGATACCGCTGGCGTTATTGGTTTCGCTCGCTACCGCACTAATCAGGGATTGCGCACGTGCAGTCAGCGGAATAAGCAGAAAGATGGTCGCGACCAGTATTCTAATCATGGAAAGTCCTCGCATTTTGAAGAAAATTGGAACTCGCCGTTTATGACGCTAGGACCGCATTTCTGGACACCTTGTCGGAGACCTCCGCTACGGTTGAGTTTTCGTCGATATCCAGGAGAACGACGTTAATCTGGAACGGTGGGTTCAGAATCGGCAAAGCGTTCGCGATACGGTTCTTAAATTGGTCCATTCGTGTATCATCGATGCCTAGTCTGAGTAAAGTTTCTTCCGCTTCGATCGAGACGTTTTCCCCAAGGCTGGTTTCGTCTCGAATGCAATTGACCGTGACCTGCATTGCTGTCTCCACATCTAACATGAACAATTCCCCCTCTTCGAATCATGTATTCAGTACCCGGACGACTCCATTCACCGCTCTGAGGTCTTCATATCGCTGGGCCGAGGCTGTGACGGCGACCCGCGTTTTAAGTGGAAGCGTAACTAGACTAACGGTACGCATCTACTACCTTAACTTTAAGAATTCAAAATCCTTACCGCCGCATTCATCATTGGTCGCAGCTCTTCGTCTTTGAGCGTGGCTGATCTGAGGTTGTGGCTGCCCGATCCGCTGGCAAACGCGGCGGTCTCGGCGTTCAACGTAGCTTTCACGTTCTTTATTTTCTCTTCCAGGGCCTCGCTTGCTTGCAGCGCTTGTTCTTTTGCTGATTGCGCGGCATCGGCGCGTTGGGTCTGGCGATTGATTTCCTTATTTAGACTCTTCTCGTTTTGCTGTCCGGGGAGGCGGCCGAAATAGTAGCCGATGATCACGAAGATGATCGGCTCCAGTCTCATCACCATTCGTTCATCGGCCAAAGGCTTGAGCAGGCCTGTCAGCGCGGCGCCGTACAGTGAAATGAAGACGAGAGTGAGGACCACCATGATCCAATTCTTCAACGTGTCTGTGGATGACGGTGGGTTCGTAGGGTGAGTAGATCCGGTTGTCATGATTTCCCGTAAATAGTTATGACGTTATTAAGAAAATGATCTTGCAACAATGGTCGATCGTCGTATAATGCGCACGTTTCACATAGGGTCTGCCGGGTTTGGTTTCGCCTGGACCGAGGTCCCACGCCGCGCCGTTGACCTCTTCACTAACACACGCACCGGCAGATGACGGAAGCTATCAACCGAGGATGAAAGTTCGTGCTGGTGTAATCACTAGTTCGATCTGCTCGGCTGAACCTGGCAGCCGCGCGCACGCTCATTACGATGTCCTCCGATACCAATATCACTGGGCTGTTGGTTGATTGGAATAACGGCGATCGCTCAGCGATGGAGCGGCTGTTGCCGCTGGTTGAGAGAGAGCTGCATCGGCTGGCGCACGCGTACATGCGGCGTGAGGATCCAAATCACACGCTGCAAACGACGGCTCTGATCAATGAAACGTATCTGCGCCTCGTCGATCAGCGAAGAGTGCAATGGCAGAATCGCGCCCATTTTTTCGGCATCGCGGCGCAGATCATGCGGCGCATCCTGCTTAATTACGCTCGCGATCAGCACCGCCTCAAACGGGGCGGTAAAGCGATCCATGTGTCGTTGTCGGAAGCTTTGATCATGCCGGAAGAAAAAGACCGAGAGATTATTGCCCTGAATGACGCGTTAAATAAGTTGGAGGCGATCGATGAACGCAAAGCGAAAGTCGTCGAGTTGCGCTTTTTTGGCGGCCTGACGGTCGAAGAATCCGCCGAAGTCCTGAAGGTTTCAACCGTCACGGTGTTGCGTGATTGGGCATTCGCCAAAGCCTGGCTGTCACGCGAGATGGATAATGACCAAGACTAACCTTGCACATATCGAAGAAGTCTTTCACGAGGCGATGAGCCACGACCCCGACGAACGGCGGGTGTATCTTGAGCGGGCGTGTGCCGGAGACACGATGATGCGGCGAGAAGTCGAGTCGCTCGTGGCTGCTCACGACAGCGGCGGTTTACTCGATCAAAACGCGGTGACGCTCGCCATGCGAGTCATCGGCGTGCGCCCCGATGAATCGATGGTGGGTCAGGAGGTCGGCGTCTACAAGATTCTGAGCTGTCTCGGCGAAGGTGGCATGGGCACTGTTTATCTCGCCGAGGATTCGCGATTGAACCGAAAAGTCGCGCTCAAATTTCTCTCGAGCGATTTTATTTCCGACAGTTGGGCCAAACGACAATTGATAAAGGAAGCCCAGGCGGTGGCTATGCTCGATCATCCGAACATCTGCGCCGTGTACGGCTTTGAAGAAATAGGCGAGCACAGTTTCATCGTGATGCAGTACATCGAAGGGCAAACGCTCGCCGATTTAATCCAGCACCAGGAACTGACGAGCAGCCAAATCGTGACGCTGGCGCTTCAGATAGTCGGCGCACTCGGCAGCGCGCACGCCCACGGCATCATTCACCGCGACATCAAACCCAAGAACATCATGGTCACTCCCGCCAATCAGGTAAAAGTACTCGACTTCGGATTGGCCAAGACCACGCATGTCAACCTGGAAGACGCAACCGAGAGCATCAGCAATCTCTCAAGAGAGGGGTTGCTCATCGGCACCGTGGCTTACATGTCACCCGAGCAACTGCGCGGAGACAAACTCGATTACCGCAGCGACATTTTCAGTCTCGGCACCGTTTTGTATGAGATGGCATGCGGCAAAAATCCCTACGCGCACAAGACAAACGCCGAGGTTATTTCGGCGATCATGGGTCGCGATCCGGCGTCTTTGCGACAGGTTTCAATTAATTGTCCGAAAGCTCTGGCTCAAATTGTCCGCAAGTGCCTGCAAAAAGATCGCGCCGACCGTTATCAGTCTGCGGTTGAATTGCTTATCGACCTGGAGAAATTGCAGAAGGGGATTGCTCCTACACAATTTACTTCGTATTTTACTTTCCGTTTTGCGGCGGCAGCTGCGATGGTGCTGCTCGCTGCATTCGTCGGGGCTGGAATTTATCGCACGTGGATCTCGCGCGAGCGAACGTTGGCAGTGGCCATAAGTTGCGACACAAAAACGTTAGGCAGCGAATGTATGGCGTCACAAATCGCCGAAGGCCTGGTTAGCAGTCTGTCTCGTCGCAAGGGATTGCGTGTCGTTTCTTCAGAAGGGACTTTTTCTGCTGATAGTTCGAACACAACCCCTCCCCTGAAACTGAGCTCTAACCTCAACACCGACCTGGTCATGTTCGGAAATATCACTCGGGGCGACGCGGGCCAGTGGCTTACGGTTCATGTGTTCAAAGTCGCCGATGGCAAGGAAGCATGGGAGAAGAGCTATCGAATCAATCCCGACAAAACTCTAGCTCTCGAACATCAAATTTCACTCGAGACGGCTTTCCAACTTCAATTACCAACCAACGAAGATGACAAGCAATTATTCGAGTTGATGGCGGCCCATCAGAACCTTCCCACCGATGCGTATACTCATTATCTGCTTGGCAGAAGGTATTGGGATCTGCGGGACAAGGGGGAAGACCTTAAGCCGGCCATCGATCAATTTGTTCAAGCGACCAATCTCGCTCCTTCATACGCCGAGGCTTATGCCGGCATCGCTGACTGCGAAGTGCTCCTCGAAAGTGTGGCCTTCGGTTCATCAGCGGATCCGGACGCGATGGTGAAAGCGAAATGGGCGGCAAAGAAAGCCATACAGTTCGGAGACAATCTTGCCGAATCACATAATGCCTACGGGTCAGTACTATTGAGAGCGGACTGGGACTGGGCGAATGCTGAGAAAGAATTTCAAAGAGCGTTGGCGATTAATCCCGACTATCAGCCGGCCTACTTCAATTACTCGAATTTGCTGGCAACGATGGGGCGCTTTGACGAGGCGCTCAAAGAAAGCGAACTAGCCATGAATTTGCAGCCGTTTTCCGGCGCGGCCATTATGAATCATTGTCGCACGCAATATCAGGCGGGTCAGTTTACGGAGGCCGACGCCTGTCTCAATCGGCTGGCCGCAAGTCAGCCAAACTTTTCCGGTGGCAAATACATGCACGGTATCGTCTATATCGCCCTGGGCAGGTTTCAGGAGGCGATTGACATCTATGAAGATATTTATAAGAAAGACAAGGGCTATGGGGGGGCGATGCTCGGTTACGTCTATGGACTCGCGGGTCGTCGCCTTGATGCCGAACGCATCCTGAATGAAATGCAGGAATATCAAAAACAGCATTACTTTCCCGAGCAGGAGTTGGGAATTATTTATCTGGGCCTGGACGATATGGATCATGCCTTTCCGCTATTTCGTAAGGCGGTAGCGGACAAATATCCTCCAGCGCAAGCGTATTTCTTTTCTCCGTCATGGAAACGTCTGCGGGCGGATCCGCGGTTTGCGGATCTGGCTAGAGAGGCTGGGCCGCCGGTGCTGCGGGATACTTCATTTTCCGCAGTTTCAAACTCTTCAAAATAGAACGGAGGCTCGCATACGCAGCTTCGATCGTAAGTCGCTCGTCAGCTTCTGTAGAGAGCAACGAATCGACTAGTTCGATTAATCTGCCGGGCACATTCCTCCGCAAACGCTGCACCGTTCGCTGTTCTTGACGATCGTAGATGCGTCCGGTGAGCAGCAGGAATAGGATCGATCCAAAAGCATAGAGGTCGTCGGCTTTACTATTTATGTTGCCGCGGCGCGCCCTCGGCATAATAAAACCAGGCGTTCCCCAACGCACCGGGTCGGGCTTACCGATCGGCGCCGCGCCTTCGAAATCGATCGGCACCAGGCGTCCACTTGAAGTAACGATGATGTTCCCGGGCTTACAGTCGCGCCAGACCCAGCCGGCCCGATGCAATTTACAAATGAATTGCGCAAGCTGTAGTCCGTAAACGACTACCTGCGCAACGCTCAGTCGTCTCGAGCGTGACAATAGTTTGCCGTGTAACGTGTCGCCATTAAGGTACTCCATTACGAGATAGTAGTTGCCTTCCAATTCAAACGAGGAATATACCCGCGGCACCGGCACCCCGCGTGACGAGAGTTGAAACATCACTCGCTTTTCGTTTCGAACTCGCCAGGCGCCGTCGCGGCCGTCCCAGCTAGTCTCTCCATTTTTTCGTCCTTGCTTAAGCAAACAAAGGCGGGGCGTGCCCGAGCTAAGATCGAGAGCTACGTAGACTCCGCCTTTGCCGCGTTGCACCAGCACTCTGATGATATGCATCGGCAACGGGGCGGCGCACCTTGCCGGCGGCTTGTATGGTTGAAATGGATCTGCGACCACCCAATCAGGTTGCGAACGTTGACGGTCGTCCGGAATCAAGTCACCGGCCGGTGATGGCAGCGCCGGCACCTGTCGTCCATTGTGAGTTACCTCCACGTACTCAAAGGCGCCATAGCGATAATAGACGTTGCCAGATTCAGCGAACTTTAGGTCGAAGGGAATGTTCGGGCCCGAAAATCGTTTGGTTAAGGCGTGCAATCTTTGTGCGAGAAAGATGGCCTGGTCGTCGTTCTTCGGATAGATGGTGATAATTTTTCCGACCTGGCTGTAGCGATAGTTAAGGCCCGAATTGAGTTCGCCAATCTCTCTTAGAGACCGCGGCGCCTTAAAGAGGACATCCTGCGCCGTCAAAAAAGGAGCAACTCGCTTCAGCACCCGAGGGGCACTAAGAATTGTGGCAGATATGTGTAGCTTCCACCCCGCCCGTCGCGATCGAGAGTCTGTGCTTAATCGCCAAATCGAATTCGTCGAAGCGCGTGGCAAGTATGCGGCGCAAAGCTTTTGCCAGCGCGCTTCCAGGGTTTTAGCGCGGCGAGAAACGGATACTGTGCGCCAGGCAGACGCACTCGCGTTCATTTGTCCTTAGCGCCACTCTTTTTGGCGGTTTTCTTTGCCTTTCCGCTCTTCTTCGCGTACCGGCTAACCCGGGCTTGCGGGTTACGCGTCTCCGCATCGCACTCCGCGGCGATGCCCTCATCAATACTCAGAATCCCGAACTCAAAGCCGGTCGGCGTCTGGTCCATGCAAGGAGCATTACCCACCAGGTACGCACGCTTTTGGTCCATTTCCGCATTGAATTTTGTTTCGTCGTCTCCCATAAGCCGGTCGAGTTGCCGTTGATCGACTGCGATTCCGGGCGAACTTTGTTCGACGAATTGCATCATGTAAGTGCGCCAGGCCGGCGATCCCATGCCACCTTTCATGGCTGCGATGGCCAACGTGCCGTTCTTTCCCGCTTCGGTCTTGTCTTTTATCAGCGAAGCCTTTTTAGCGTAAACCATGTCGATAATTTTCGTAGCCATTTCATTTCTCCTTTATGAGTTTGGACCAGGGTTGATTAAAGGACGCCGGCCAATCGGAGCAAGTCACGCAGAGTGAAAAGTCCCGGTGTCTCTCCCAATGTCGGTTTCCATCCATTCTTTCGCAAAATCGAATCCTTACTTCCGCGCATCAGTCCGATCACCACTTCGGCCACCAGAGTGCTGCCCACTGATCCGAGGCGTCCGGTCGAGGTGGCGGCGGCCTCGGCCAACAGGTAATACCAAAGGGGCGTGCGTCGCAAAAAGCCGCCGTCCCGCACAGCCGCGAGCTGTTCATCACTAACACTGGCAGCTATCTCTTCGATAGCCGTCGGCTCCAACGCGCGTAGTCCCAAAGCAGCCGCCACCGCCTGACCGGTCGGCAGACGCAGCATGTAACCGCGCAGGAGATTGCGCACCGGCAAACGTGCTTCGATCGGCACGGGCTTGCCGAATTGTCTGAGGTCAAAAAGGGTCTGCGAGAGAGCCGTATCGATCGGGCGGGCACGATTCGCGCCACCATCTATGAAGTTGGTCCAATCGATAATCCACGGTTCCGGAAGCATGGGCTGACCTTTTAGATCACGTCCGGAAAACGCTGTTAGATTAAACAGATCTGATAACGTGGCGCGCGGGAAGTTTGAGTTATAGCGATAGACCTCGCGGACCATGCTATGGCCGAAGCGATATGCAGCCACGCTAAACTCGAACGGCATGAACAGGTTGTCGGTCTCAGGACGAAAGACTCTATTGCCGCGGAGCCACACATCGCAGACGATTCCCGGATCGCAAATGCGCGGCAAGAAATCTCTGAGGATGATCCATTGGTAGTGCCGGCGAAGAATCTTTCGTGCTTCGTCGAACGTATGTCCGCGCGCCGCAATCGCGTTATGCGCGCGCAGAAAAGCGACGTGAAGTTGCGCAACGATCAGGTTTTCGTCATCACGCTTGTCGCCAACCAGCGCGGCTCGGTCGTCCTGGTCTTTGAGGCTGCGCGGCTTACGTGGCAGATCGTTAGCCTTGCCGCGGACTGGCGCGCCCGAGGCGCTGGAAACGACCCCTACAATCATACGCGCTCGATCTCGTGGCGCGGGGTGATGGTAAAGGTTGTCGAGATCCAAATTCGGAGTTCGTCCGTTGACGATTTTGGTGCGAATCTCTTCCGGCGTCAGAACGCGAAAGTCCTCGTCGCTTAACTTCACCATCTCATCCGACTTCGCCTCAAACGTAATGTCGTGATCGACAAATTGGCCGAAGTAGGTGTAAGCCGAAGGAATCATCGAGTTCGGGCCGGGCGCCGCGTCTGGCTCGCGCATTGTGCTGCCCAACCTGACCAGGCGCGCGCGCATATCAGGCAGATTTGGTAAGAGTCCGTCAGGTGTTTGAAGTTCAGGGAATAAATAATCAAAGCAGCTTGTGCGGCGGGTAATGGCGAAAGAAAACGGCAGGTCAATGTCACGATTGAGCGCACCAACCTCGTTGATCGCTTGATGTAATCGCTCCAGCTTTGGAATCACGCCGTGCGAAATTTTCTCGTATCGCCCTCTCATGCCGACCTTTCCGAATTAAACCAACCTGAACGCCTTGAATTTTTTGCTGGAGAGACGTGGACCAGCGGGTAGCAGTGATGTCCTGTCAACCTGGACGTGATAAACGATCGCCCGGGCCGCCTGAGTTTTCTTCAACACGAAACGAACTTATTGAGGTGTAAACCTATCATTGAGGTTTACCAAACGACGTTTCTCTGTCGCGTAGGTCAGAGTTATCGACAGCGACCGCCGGTTTGTACCGCGCAAGAAATCTTTGTGAACTCCGTTCTTCAACCAACAGCCGCGAAAAGTGCGGCGACCTTTTTGGTTGGCGCGCACGGATCGATCTCTCCAGCGTGCGCACGCAGTCCGTTTCGAGAGGAGATGAGTGATGAGAACAAATGTGACGGGTTGGATGTTTGCATCTGCGTTGGTAATCGCGACGGCGTGTGGCGCCGTGGCGGTTGGTTGGGGACAACGCTACGCGGTACCCCCGCCGGAGAAGGACGATTATCGGTTGGAAGGGCCGTTCACACAGGGCAATCTTTCGGTGTTTCTGGTTCACGGCAAAGACAAGATCAAAGGCCAGACATTCATAACCTTGCAGGAGGCGCTCGTGCAGAAGAAAGTAGTCGTGCGGGAAACACGTGAGGTCAATGAGCTATCGATCGAGAACGTTTCCGGCGAAGATGTTTATGTGCAGTCAGGCGACATTGTAAAAGGCGGGCAGCAGGATCGCATGTTAGTTACCGATCTGATTTTGCCGCCGCACTCAGGGGTTATTCCCATCGGCGCGTTTTGCGTTGAGAACGGGCGCTGGAGCCGCCGCGGCAACGAAGAAGTTACCCAGTTCACCTCGTCGGCAAACGCGGTCGCCAGCCGTGAAGTGAAGCTGGCCGCGAAAGAGCGAGGCTCGCAAAGCGAAGTGTGGGCCGAAGTTGCCTCGGCGCAGGACAAACTCAGCCGCAATACCGGCGGCAGCGTGAAAGCGCCGGCGTCGCCGACGAGTTTTCAGTTGGCCCTGGAAAACAAGGCAGTGCAAACCAACTCTGACACCTATGTCAAAGCCTTGTCCGGAATTATCGACGGCCAGAACGATGTGGTTGGCTATGTGTTCGCGATCAACGGCAAGATAAATAGCGCGGATATCTATGCGTCCAATGCTTTGTTCAGAAAACTCTGGCCGAAGCTTTTGCAAGCGAGTGCGATCGAAGCCGTGGCTGAATTACAACGCGGCGAAAAATTCGACGCGCCTAAACCTGCCGACGTGCAAGGCTTTCTCGACGATGGGACCAAAGGCCCCGAGCAACAGAAGAACGTCTCCGGACGGGTGCAGATGGTGACGCGTGACGCCAAGGAAAATGTTTCTTTCGACACGATCGATCGCGCCAAGCCCGACGTCGTCGTACATCGGAATATCATCAAGAAGAATTGAAGGACTAAGAGCAAAGAGCTAAGGGCAAAGAGTTCAGGCAAACTCTTTGCCTTTAGTCTTCTCAAATTACCCGAAATACATGCGAGCAAGCTACGCTCTGCGAACTCTGGCGCAAAACGCAGACCCGGTTTTGAGTTAAGGGTTGCTATCATGAAGAAGCAATTGCCTGAAAACAGAATCAGTCAGAAAATCTTGACTTGCTACGAAGCCAGCAGTATAAAGCGACTGCCTCGTCGATCTCAGTCTCATTGATGCCGTCTTCAGCCATGGCATCTTACATAGGAGAATCCCGATGAAGTCGCTCCGTAAGCTCACGCCGTTTTTCAAATTACTCTATGCGTCTGTGGTCCTTGCGATAGCCCTAGTGCTTCTTTACAAAGGAGCATCCGGTCCGACGAACGCGCAGCAATCGCAACCCCAAGAGCGTCAAGTCGAGAACACAGTTCCGAAGAACGTCCCGCTCGACGTCAAACTTACTAAAGAAAAGGAGAAGAACTGGAAAGATCTTAAGAACGAGAATTGGGCCCGCGACTTTGAAGTTGAGGTCACCAACACTGGAGATAGACCGATCTACTTTTTTGGATTCAGCCTGTACTTCGATGTGCCGAATAATGACCAAGAGAATTTCAGGGCTGACATTGCCTATGGCAGACCGGAAATCAGCCGGATTGGTTCTAAACCAACAGCGGCCGACGTACCACTCAAACCCGGTGAATCAAAGATTCTTACGCTTCAACCGGGCGATGCGAGTTGGTTGGAATGGGGACGTCGGGAAAAAGGGTGGCGACTCCCAACAAAAGTCAGAATCAAAATCGGAGGTTTGAATTTTGGCGATGGAACCGGATTCATACTCGACCAACCCTTTCCGCGTTCGGGTCGTTCTCCGGAAACATCCAAACTTGAGAACATCAACTCGCAACCTAGGCGACGCAAACGGACCAACGTGGAGTGGCGTTCAGCGACCAGCAACGGGCGAACGCGAAGCCAAAAAAATCACACAACTTTACCGGCAGTTCTGCCGGTAAGTTATTTTATGGGTTCAACGTTGACTGCTGCCGATGCTGCGTACGTTTTTGATGACTGTGAACCAGGCTGTTTCCCGCTTGCCAGTGATTATTCTCCTCCGTGTTACGGCTGCGAGGCGCGTTTAAACTATTGGTATACCACATCGGGAACCTGCGGGAAGATTCAGAACTCCATCTCATATTGCATGGATACAGGAGAAGGACAAAAAGAACCTTGCCCAGTTACGGACGCTATCGTTTGTGTCGGCAGCCTTGGGGCCGGCGCCCACGCCGATACCAACCGCGACGCCATCACCAACGCCGCCGCTTAGTTGCAACTATTGCTCATCAGACGCGGAATGTCCCTGTCCTAATGTGCACTGTGATCTGAACATCCAAACTTGCCGCGGGAACTACTACAACGGTTGCGACCAGCACGACAGCGATGATTGCTTTGACAGCATTGGATATTTCCCCCTCGATCCTGTTACGCATATGACGATTTGCAGGTGCAGCCACGACTACGGTAACGGCGGCGGTGACTTCGGGAGTGTGACAGTGGATTTTGCGAGGGTGACGGATATTGTTGGGACGCCATGCTTGACCCAATCCTCATAAATCTTGGCGGCGGCGATTTCAATCTTACTAACGCTGCCAACGGAGTGATGTTCGATTTCTTCGGGCAAGGCGCACCAAGGCAAATGTCCTGGACAGATCGACAATCGAATGATGCGTGGCTGGTGCTTGATTGGAACAAGAACGGCAAGATCGACAACGGCAAGGAAATGTTTAGTAACGTCACCCCCGAACGAGACGCAACTCAATCACCGATCGGTTTCAAAGCCCTGGCAATGTTCGACGAGCCGGGATTTGGAGGCAACGGCGATGGAGTTATGGATCAACGCGATCCCATCTTCAGGCTATTGCGGCTATGGCAAGACGTGAATCACAATGGCATTTCTGAGTCGTCAGAGTTGCACACTCTGCCTGAACTTGGAGTCGAATCGATTTCGCTCGATTACAAAGAGTCGCGACGCACCGACCGCTGGGGAAATGTCTTCAGGTATCGCGCGAAGGTGTACGGCACGAATCACAGCGATCTCGGACGATGGGCTTACGACGTGATCCTGCAGTCAGCCAAGCCGTCACGTTCGATGCAATTTATCGCCGGCATTCGCCCGCAACCTAAATTGACGGACAGCGATATCTTCGTTTCGGCATGACATAGTGCGGGCGAGATTGCCACGGCCCGACATGGTGGTTCATTCATTCGAGAACTGGCTCGTGCATCGTTTCTCGCATGGTGAGCCAGTCGATTGATTCCGAAGACTTTGCTTTTTGCCGTCAGTGCACCAGTTTCGTCGAATACAGAATCGCGTACAGCTCGTCCTGATGTTTCGCGAAATTGTCTGCCGTGCCCGAGAGCATCACGTTCACGTTTTGCACCTGGCCCGCGTATTTTCGCAGGGTAAGCCATTGCAAACGGCGCAAGTCGCTGCCCATTTGCGGCTTTGATTCGCGGAATTGCGTTCCCCGAACACCATCCAGCTCAAGCCATTTCATTTCATCAACCTCGCCATTCTTTAACCGCACCTTAGCCCCTTCATGGTTGGCATTGAGGCTTGCGTCCATCGGAAAATCCGGCGGC
>DASQYL010000314.1:0-10746 GCA_035639235.1 Pyrinomonadaceae bacterium
GAAGGTCTGCGGCGGAATGCAGTTGCGGTTCGGTTGCGCGAACGAACTTTGATTGTTTCAGTTGCCGACGTGCTGTGGCAAAGACAACTCGAATCGATGGCCGGCGAGTTATTGTTTCGCGTAAACCATCTGCTTGGCGGCGCAGGCGTGGACCAGATCGTATTTCAGATTTCGCCAAGAGATATTCCGCCGGCAAACATGGACAAGCCCGACCGGACCGAAGCTTCGCACGCTAACGCGCTGCCGACGGAACTGCTTTTCGCCGCCGGCACGATCGCCGACGAAGAGTTGCGCACACGATTTTTGCATGCCGCCGATAACTTGATCGCGCGACGCGATTCGCACCTGGATGATTGATTGATCATGCCGATTACCGAAGCAGACATCGAAAAAATCGCGCAGCTCGCGCATCTCGAAATCACCGACCACGAACGCAAAATGTTCGCGCCGCAAATTTCCGAGATCGTGACGTACGTCGAACAACTCAACGCGATAGATACGAGCGCCGTCGAACCAGCGTTGGGAGGATTGACACCCGAAGGCGAAGCCACCCGTTCCGATCGTGAAGACGAAGTCCAGCCTTCGCTGGGCCAAACAGTCGCGCTCGCAGAAGCACCCGATCCAGCGTCCGGTCATTTCCGCGTGCCTAAGGTTCTGGGCTGATCGCTTTCACCCGCAATGTCATTCACCTCGATAAATGATCTCGCGAACAACGTCGCTGCCGGCAGTTTGGCGGCGCGAAGTTCGATTGTCACGGCTCTTGATGCGGCGGAAAAGCTAAACGACTTGCTGAACGCATTTCTGGAAATTGATCACGACGGCGCCTTACGACGTGCTGAGGCGATCGACAACAACAATGCGAGGAAAGATCTCGCGCTTGCGGGAATCCCAATTGCGATCAAGGACAACATCTGCGTCAAGGGACTGCAGACGTCATGCGGATCTCGCATTCTTGGATCGTATAAGCCGCCATACAACGCCACCGTCATCGAACGATTAATAGACAATGGCGCGGTCATCATCGGCAAAACCAACTGCGACGAGTTCGCGATGGGATCTTCGAACGAGAATTCCGCGTTCGGGCCCGTCAAGAATCCATGGGACGTGTCGCGCGTTCCGGGTGGATCTTCGGGCGGATCGGCTGCCGCCGTATCCGCCGGAATCGTTCCGGTAGCTTTGGGTTCGGACACCGGCGGTTCGGTGCGCCAACCTGCTGCCTTGTGCGGAGTGATTGGGCTGAAGCCAACCTACGGCCGCGTTTCTCGCTACGGCCTCGTCGCGTTTGGTTCTTCGCTGGATCAGATTGGAGTGTTCGCCCGGAACGCAAGCGATGCGGCGTCAATACTGCAAATCATCGCCGGCCGCGATCCTCACGATGCGACGACCGCCGATGTTGACGTGCCTGATTATCTTAACGAAATTGAAAAGGGCTTGGGCCACGGGTTTCGTCTCGGTGTGTCCCGCGCTCTGCTGGGCGAAGGGTTGGACGATGAGGTACGTAACTCGATCGAAGAAGCGATCGACGCATATCGCGAATTAGGCGCCGAGATCGTCGATATCGATCTACCGCACGCGAAGTACGCCATCGCCGTTTATTACATCATCGCGACTGCCGAAGCTTCTTCGAATCTGGCGCGCTATGACGGCGTACGTTACGGCTTTCGCGCGGAAGAAGCCCCGGCGTTACGCGATATGTATAAGCGAACGCGTGACGAGGGTTTCGGCGCCGAAGTAAAACGGCGGATCATGCTGGGCACCTACGTTTTGTCAGCGGGCTATTACGATGCTTATTACCTTAAAGCGCAGAAGGTCCGCGCTCTGCTGCGCCAGGATTTTGCGAACGCATTCACGAAGTGCGATTCGATCTTGACGCCTACGACACCGACGCCGGCTTTTGCATTTGGCGAAAAGGTTGACGATCCGCTGGCGATGTATCTCAACGATGTTTACACGGTGACTGCGAATCTTGCGGGCGTGCCCGGCATCAGCGTACCCTGCGGTTTGTCGTCAGAAAAACTTCCGATCGGAATGCAATTGCTCGGTCCATATTGGAGCGAGTCAAACCTGTTTCGCGCGGCGTATGCATTCGAGAAACTTCGGCCTTTCACAGTCAGGCCGCTGATTAACGCAGACTAATTATCAACGAATTTCGCCTTGAACTGCGCCGAAGCTTGCCGCAACTCGAGCCACTGCGGAAAGAGATCCGGCGTCTCCAACCATAGCCGCAGCCATTCGGCGATTTCATTTTGAACTTCGCGAACGGCAAGCGCCAGCGAATTATCCACGGCGTTCTTCATTGCAGTTTCCCGGGCGTCGCGCGCCACCTCTGTGAGATTGTCAATGTCGTTTTCTGAGCCAAGAAAACGGACGCGCAATTCTTCGATCTCTGTAATCGCCGTTCTCGCTTCGTCAAGAGTCAGCGCGTCTCTGGCTCGCCAAAAGGTCAGGCGCTCGAACCTTTTCATCTCAAGCTCGATCCGCGATTTCCGCCACCGAGCGTCGTATTCTATTACCTCGGGATGACGAAGTTCCGCGCCTTGTTTCACTAGTTCGGCGGCAATCCGCGCCGGACTGTCCACCTCGTCTTCGCCGAACGCTTCGGCAACGGCAGTTTGAATTGTCCGCAATTCTTCGGCGCCGATTGATGCCTCACCTAACGATCGCCAGGCTGAAATCATGACTTCGCGGCGGCTTGAATTCGATGTCTCAGGCGAGTGTTTGCGCTTCATCGTGAAACCAGTTCAAGATAAAATTCATCATAGCCTATTCGAGTTGCAAGAGCTTGAGACGGGTGTATGCGACAAATGACTTCCATCAAACATTTAACGACCGCGGTAGTGCTTGCGATCATCGGTTTGGTTGCTTTGCCGGCAGCCGCTCAACAGCGTCAGACCCTCGGCCGGCTGGAATTTGTTGGATTGAAGCGCCTGACGACCGAGCAGGTCGTCGCGATGAGCGGGCTGAAGGTGGGACAAGTGATCGACGCCAATATTTTGGATGCGGCCGCAGAAGAACTACTGAAGACTGGGCTGTTCCGAAGACTGAGTTACCGCGTCCACAACGTTGGCAATCAAGCCACCGTCACCTTTCAGGTAGAAGAGTCTGCCGTAAGTTTGCCCGTGGTCTTTGAAAATTTTGTCTGGTTCAGCGATGAAGAAATTCTCGCGGCCATTCGCAAGGACGTGCTTTTCTTCAACGGCACGTCGCCCGCTTCCGGAGAGACCCCCGACAAAATTGCCGCGGCCCTGCAGCGCCTGTTAACCGAGAAACACATTGCGGGGAAGGTCGATTACATGCCCTACGTTTCCAAGGACAAGCAGGAGTTACTATTCACCGTCAATGGCGCGCACATCCCGATTTGCTCGATGCATTTTCCGGGCGCGACCGCTGTACCGGAAGCTGAATTAGTCAAAGCAGCCCAGCCACTCTTTAAGTCTGATTATTCTCAAAAGGACACGGCTACCTTTATACCACTAAACCTGCTGCCGCTTTATCATCATCTGGGTTATCTGCAGACTCAGTTTCAATCGCCGTCGGCAACTTTGGAGACTGGAGCGCAATGCGCGGGCGGAGTCAACGTCACGGTTCCCGTCGCAGAGGGACTAAGCTATCACTGGGCCAAGTCCGTCTGGGATGGTAACGATAAGCTCACCGTCGAAGACCTGGCTAATGCGCTCGGCATGAATCCAGGCGATCTCGCTGACGGAGTTAAGATCGACGCTGGTGTGAAGAACCTGCGTAAGGCATATGCCAATCGCGGATTTCTGGCGCCGGCGATCCAAGCAGCGCCAGAGTTTGACGACGCTGCTTCGCTCGTTACCTATCGCTTTAAAATCGATGAAGGTCCACGCTATTTTATGGGGAATCTCGTTATCAACGGGCTGACAGCCGCTGAAGCTGATGAACTCAAATCAAAATGGACGCTAGGCCCAAATGCTGTTTTTGATGAATCGTATCTCGATCAATTTCGCCAGGGTCCGCTGCAGGAGTTCATGCGCACGTTGATGCAACGTTCGCGTACGTCGGTTCGTTTTCATGTCGAAATCGAGCAGAAGCCCGATCGCCAGAAACTCACGGTCGATGTTCTCATAAATTTTAAGCCCGGTAATTTCTGAACCGATGTCGCCGACTGAAAACGACGCGCGGACGCTGCTCGCTCGGCTCCGCGCTGAATTCGCATCCAAACCTTTTGTTCCTCATCGCGTGCTCTCGCAGCGTGATCTGCAGACGTTGGCTGCATATTTTTGGCCTGGACGCTATCAGGCACGCGATGTGACCGGTGACGAGCGACGGTTGTTTGAAGTCGAGCCCGGAACGAAGGTTCTCGCTTGTTGCCGTTGGCAGGACAACCGCACCGAACACGCCACGCTGGTGATGTGGCACGGCATTGAAGGCTCGTCGGCGTCAGCCTACATGTTGAGCACTGCGGCGAAAGCATTTCGCGCCGGGCTAAACGTCATCCGAATGAATGTCCGCAGTTGCGGCGGCACAGATCATCTAACGCCTACTCTCTATCACGGCGGAATGTCGGGCGACGCGCGCGCCGTTCTCGAAGAATTGATCGGCCGCGATCGTCTGTCGCGAATTATAATTGCCGGTTTCTCTCTCGGCGGGAACAAGGTTCTGAAGCTTGCCGGAGAATATGGCAAGACTTCGCCAGCGGAGCTCGTGGCGGTCGCAACGATCTCGCCGTCCGTAAGCTTGCGCGCGAGCAGCGATCGACTGATGGCCCGCCGCAACGTCATCTATCACAAAGACTTTCTCTATTATTTAAAGCGTCGCATCAAGGTCAAAGAAAAGTTATTTCCCGATCTCTATCAGGCGAATGGTTTAAGTCACATCCACACGTTGCGCCAATTCGACGACGCCTACATTGCGCCGGCTTTCGGTTTTGCCGACGCCGACGATTACTACGCAAAAGCCAGTTCGCTGCCGCACATCAAGGACATTCGCATCCCGACGCTGATCGTTCACGCGCAAGACGATCCGTTCGTTCCCTTCGCACCGCTTCGGGACCCTTCAGTCGATGCGAACGCTAATATTTTATTGATTGCGCCGGAGCGCGGCGGACACGTCGCATTTATTTCTGCCAACTCAAACGAAACAGGCGAGGATCGTTTTTGGGCAGAGAACCGTTTGATTGATTTTTGTAGGACGGTTGCAGGTTAAGGAGCTTTTTCAATTTTCTTCAAAATTCGATCGGCGTGGTTACGGGCAATCAGTGGGATGTGCTCGTCGGTCCTGAGTTCGGTGAGCAACGGGACAAGCTGGCGCGGATCGGAAAAGTCGTTGCGGGTGAGCGCCGATTCCAATACGGTCAAAAGCCCCGGCGCATTCAACGGCTGCATCTCGCGAGCCAGCTTCATATCAAAAACCCAAATGGCCTGATCGCCGGCGCGACGATATTCGTTTACGAGCGCCCAGGCTGATTTGTTATCGCTCCAGTTGAACTCGGCCGTGCGATGACGCTGACCGTCTTCAAGGTGAATCTTGTACGTTCCGAGATGCGAGAAATCTTTGGCTGCCTGATAGTTCTCATCCGAATCGAGAAACCGCAAGTCGCGCCACAGCCCCAGGATTCGACCCATCGCTGCGGACGACAGTTGAATCGGCTCCACGATCGGAGTTTCGGTGCGCTGCACAAAAGTAATCGTGCCAACTCCGCGCGTATCGTGCTGAATTACGACGTGACTGACGACGAAATTTGGTTGGTTGAATTCGTAGGTATAGTGAATTCCGTCAGCAGTAGGCGGCTCCGTCTCTTTCCCGACGCGCGGCGCCGGTGTGGGTTGGGCGGCCGGCCTGTCGTTCCGTTTTTCCTGCGCGCAAACGCTCAACGTCAGCGCGAAAACGACTGACAGAGGGAAGACGGACCTAGGACGAGCTTTCATAATTACGAGCAAATTATTTTGTAGATGCTGAGGAGAGAATGCAAGTTGGTCGCGTCAGGAGCCCGACCGTGAGGGAGGGCCCCTTACCAAAGAAGTTTTAGCCGCAGTGAACGCAGATGACGCAGATATGAATCAACTCAATTTCGTTATCGGCGTAAATCCGCGTCAATCTGCGGCAATTTTTCATTCGAACTTCACCGAGACCAATTTGGACACGCCTGCTTCTTCCATCGTCACACCATATAATGCTCGCGCAGTTTCCATCGTGCGTTTGTTGTGCGTGATGACGATGAATTGCGTATTCGCCGACATCGACACGACCTTGTTGGTAAAGCGGCCGATGTTCGCTTCATCAAGCGGCGCGTCAACTTCATCGAGCAGACAGAAAGGCGACGGGCGATAGTGAAATATTCCCAGGACCAGCGCCAAGGCGGCCATGGCTTTCTCGCCCCCGGAAAGCAGCAGCACATTCTGCAGCCGTTTGCCCGGCGGTTGGGCCACGATATCGATGCCTGATTCCAATTCATCGTCGGCGTCGATCAAGCTCATTTCGCCACGGCCACCGCCAAACAGTTCCAAAAAGAGTTCGCTGAAGTTGCGATTGATCTGTTCGAACGCATTGCGGAAACGCTCACGCGAACGCTTCTTGATTTCACGCAAGGCTTCTTCGGTCGCTGCAATTCCCTTCACGATGTCTTCCCGCTGCGTCGTGAGGAAGATGAACCGCTCCTCAGACTCGCTGAGCTCTTCGAGCGCCATCATATTAACGGCGCCGAAATTCTCCAGCCGATTGCGTAGTTCATCCAGCCGCAGACGGTCAGCTTCGAGATCGAAATCGGCATCGAGCGTCACTTCTCGCGAAAGTTCTTGGAGATTCTGATTGAGTTCATTGGCGCACGCCTCGCGCACAAAGTTGAGCCGCGCTAATGCTTCGGCGCGTTGGACCTCAACCGCGCCACGCGCGTCGCGCGAAGCGGCTGCGGCGCGATTCAACTCGGCGAGTTCATTAGCGAGCCCGTCCGCTTGTGCTCGCGCTTCGTCAAGACGCATTGTGATCGTGCGAATCAGTTCGTCTTCTCGGCCTTTCTCGTCATCCACCGTGGCCGCCAATCGATCGATCTCGTCGATTGAAAGTGCCAATTCGTCGGTTCTATTGATTGTTTCGGTTAGCTCTAGTTGAAATCGACCAAGCTTGGCATTTAGATCCTCACGTTCATTTTCCAGGCGACGTAGGTCTGCGCTAGTTGAGCGGCGACGCTCTGCCGCAGCGGCTGCTTCCGCCCTGTGGGCATTCAGCAACTCACTCTCAGCCTCAGCGTCGCGTCGCAGGTTCGCCAGGATCGTTGCCGTTTGCTCTATTCTCGCCAGAGATTCATCACGCATCTGCTCAGCGGCTTCCGCTTCGCTCAGGGTCTTCACCAGGCTGTGCTCAATCGCAGCGCGCTCCTGGACCAGTCGATCGGTGTCATCTGTGACGACCCGCATGTGCCGCTCCGCGCGCTCGACGTCATGACTTATAGTCTCGGCCGTCATTTCCAGCGCCATGACTTCGCGCTCTTCGCGAGCAATCGACGCATTCAAGAGCACCACAGCTTCTTCCAATCCAACCATGCGCGAGCGCGCCTGAGCGACTGAAGCTTCGGATCGCACCAATGCAGCCCAGAGATCCGCCACCAGCGATTCCAATTCACGCAACTCACGTTTGAACGTCAGGAGTCCGGCGCCTTCTTCGAGCGCGCGGCCGTTGCCGGCATTCACGAACTGGCCGCCCGTGACCCAATCGCCTTCCGTCGTGACAAACATGTCGCCGGTCGCCAAAGACAACGCAGTCGCGTCGTCCAGGCTGTCGACAATCCGGGCGTTCATTCTCTCGGGCATCGTGCGCTCGAGCAGCGACAATAACTCGCGAGATGCATTGATAATGTCAGCCACGCGCGGTCCGTCGATGCCGACGGGCGCGAAGTCGCGCCGCGCTTCAAACGTGGCGCCGATGACCGCATCGGACATCACGTCGACTTCGTTGCTGCCGCCGTGCAATCCCATCACCAAAAAACTCGCGCGTCCGGCGTGGTTGGTCTTTAACCAGGCCGCGGCGCGAATGGCATCATTCGGCGTGGCCACCAGGATCGATTGCAAAGACGATCCGAAAACGCCTTCTACGGAACGTTCCCAACGCTCCTCGACTCGGATGTTGTCTGCCAACGTGCCTGCCAAATGAAAATTCTCGCGCTCGTTTGCCGAGAAGGCCTCCTGTACAGCCAGCGAGTAGTGTGCGCGCCGGTCATCGAGTTCTTTGAGACTCTCGAGCCGATGCAATGCGCGCGAATGATCTTCGCGAATGCGCGTTAGTTCGGCATCCGTGTCTGAGACCCGCTCGTGTCCTTCGACCACAGACCTGATCGCAGCCTCCCGCTCACTAGTCAGCCGCGCGAGCTTCTCTCGCGCAGTTGTAATCTGCCGATCGACCTTCGCCGCTTCAGCGCTGCGCTCGGCATGCGCCGCCGCGGCACGTTCGCCCTCACGCGACAAACCATCCTCTTGTTGCGCCAGCTTTTCATGACTGTTCTCTAGTTGCCGAGCCAACTCGCGCAACCGCTCAGACGCGGCCGTGTGTCTCAGCAAATCACCGCGCGCGGCTTCAACCTCGCGTTCCGCATTACCAATGGCCGCGAGTTTTGCCGCATAGGCATTTTCTGCCCCACTTAACGCCGCCGTCGTTCGTTCATTCTCGTTCGTAAGTTCCGCGTCCAGCGCTCCCAACCGCTCCAACTCGGCTTCAACCACTGCGATTCGAAGATTCAACGTCTCGATTTCGCGCTCAATCTCGACTCGCCGTCGCCGCAGATTCTCAATCTGTTCCTGCTGGTACACCCGCTCGCGCAGACGACGGTCTCGTTGCAACGCGGCATCGGCAATCGCCGCCCGTACCTGCGCGAGTTCATCTTCGCGCGCGCGCGCATTTTGCGTGGCCCCCCGGCTGCTCTCTTCGCGAGCCGACACTTCCGCGGTCAACCGTTGTTCTTCTTCCGTCGCCTTCTGGAGATGACTCTGACTCTCTTCCAGCAGCACCGCCAAACTTCGATCTTCGGCGACGTAAACGTGACGCAACAGCTCGCGCAACTCCTCGCGCAGAATTCTATAACGCCGCGCTTTGGCTGCCTGACGGCGGAGGCTATTCACCTGACGCTCGATTTCAGAAATAATGTCTGATACGCGTGACAGGTTCGTCCGCGCTGATTCGAGCCTCGCTTCGGCGGCGCGTTGGCGCACCCGAAACTTAGTAATGCCCGCCGCTTCTTCGATAATGGTGCGGCGGTCCATCGGCTTCGCGGAGAGGATTTGTCCGATGCGTCCCTGCTCGATGATCGCGTAGTGACCGCCGGCCAAACCTGTTCCCGAAAATAAATCTTGAATGTCGCGTAAGCGGCAAGGACGATCGTTGAGCAGGTACTCGCTCTCACCGGATCGATAAAGACGCCTCGTCACTGACACCGCTTCACCAGGAGCGAAGTCAAGCGCGATACTGCGGCGTTGACGCCAGTGACGATGATGAGTTGGCTTGGATTTTGTTTCTGTCGTTGCGTCAGAATCCTGAGCGTCGGTGTCAGAACCCGCAGCAGTGGCGACGGGATCATTCGACTCGATTGATTTGACGGACTCGCTTCCTAATTCCTCTGGAGCATTGGCTTCAGCGGCGGCGTCACCTGATCCGGTCGCTATCCCGACTTGCCGGGATTCTGACACCTCAGACACGTCAATCGTCTCAAGCGCCGCGTTCTGTTCATCGATCTGTTCAAGTGTCGAATCGATATCCTCGATGTCAGGTTCGCTCTCGATGACTTCATCGCGCACCATGTGCAACACAACTTCAGCCATGCCGCTCGGCAGACGATTGCGCGAGCCTTGAAAGATCACGTCCTTCATCTCGCCGCCGCGCAGATGCTTGACGCGCTGCTCGCCCAGGACCCAGGCGATCGCGTCGGCAACGTTGCTCTTACCGCAACCGTTTGGTCCGACAATACTGGTTATTCCATCACCAGTGAAGATGAGGTCAGTGTGGTCGGCAAAGGACTTGAAGCCCGTTATTTCCAGGCGCTTTAGCTTGAACATCGGCATCCGTCGTTTGATGCGGGGGGTGACGCCGAAGCTGGCACCAGAAACGACCTTACGGGTACGTCACTATAAAGACATGCGTTCGACATGTCAACAACAACTTGAGCTTTTAAACGTTAATTGGCGGAGGATAATGACTTAAACTGTTCGATTACGAGCCAGACTTTTGCTCGAGCAGAATATTGATTCCGCGCCGCAGACCATCGAGGTTTGTGGACTCATACTTCACGAGGTGCGAATCTAGAAATACTGTCGGGGTGCCCGTCACGCCTTGGCTAGCACCGCGCTGAATGTCCGCGCTGATCTTCTGGTCGATTAGGTTGCTCTCCAGATCGCTATTGAACCGGTCGAGGTTCAGACCCAACTGCTTTGCATAAGACACTAACACGGGCCGGGGATCCACCAACTCAGACCAATCCTTCTGGTTGCGATAAAGCAGATCGTGCATCTCCCAAAACTTGTTCTGATTGCGCGCCGCCTCCGCCGCGTGCGCTGCGATCAAAGCATTCTTGTGAATCTTCATTAGCGGAAAATGATGAAACACAATCTGCACTTGATTGCCGTACTCTTTTTCGATCTCTTTAAGTTGAGGATAAAGCTGACCGCAGGGCGGACACTGATAATCGCCGTATTCTTCAAGCACGACGGGCGAGCTGACTTTAACGTTTGGTTTGGTTGCACCGGCCGAGAGGTCTGGCGGATTAGGACTATTCGAAGCCCCTCGAGGATTTGTAGCGTTGTT
>DASQYL010000315.1:0-2164 GCA_035639235.1 Pyrinomonadaceae bacterium
ACCAGAGGCGATCGAGGCTTTACAGGTTTATCTGCGAGAAGACCCGGCGGGACCAAACTCAATAGTCGCGAAGAAAATGCTGGCTGACTTAGAAGGCAAATGAAAAGAGCAGGGCCGGCTACCCTGCTCTTCAATTAGAACGCTCACCGACTATCGACGCCTCACTGCGTCAACATAAAATCAACATTGCGAATGATCGTGCGCGCCGATTTGTCTGCCGCCGGATCGGTAATCACGAGCGTCAGGATGTAGTGGCCCGGTTGCGCTTTCTGTAAGCCCAGTTGGCCCACCTTAATCGTTTGGTTGTTCTGCACGGCCGAAGTGATCGGCGCCTCTGGTTCCTGGTACACGATCTTCCCATCGCGGCTGATGATCGTCTGCGACCTAAGCTGTGTTTTGCCATCCGCCGCTTTAGCATTGTAGATCACCAATGCATACCTGAGGTCCTGTGCTCGCGGCAATAGCCGCAAGGCATTCATCGGTTCGGGCTTGCTGCCGGGCTGGATGTCGACTCCGTAGAGAAAAATGCTGCTGGCCGTTAGACGTTTCTTTGTTACGTCGGGAACTTCGAGGAATTGGGACACGGAACCAAGCTTGCCACTGCCGGCGTCGCGCACTACGGCGCGCAGCTGATAAGTCCCTGGCGGCAGTTCGCCGTGCGCGGTATAGCTGAGTCCGGTCGTCAGCGCGCGTTGATAGTCCTTCTCGGATAGTGTCGCTTTGACTGTCTGACTAAATCCGCCCTCGGTCTTACCGACACTATTCAACATGAAGCCCACCACGTCGAAGTTAGCTTCGTGATTATTGTTCGCGTCCTGCTTGAAGGTTAATTGATTCGCATTCACGATCACGTTGATATCGACCTGTGCGCGGGCGTCCGGCAAGAATCGGTATTCCAGGCGCGCAGCCAGATCTATGTCGCGTTTTGCCAGCGGCGCCATCGCAGCGCGAACGATCTGATTCTCGCGAGTGTCGTTTGCGCTTGGCGGCGTGTCAGCAGTCGCGACATATCCCTGACGCGCGTACACCCGCGCGCCGGGACGGGTGACTTTAATCTCCAGCTTGTGGAATTTGCCGTCGAAGGTTTCGCTCGGTGTGTAACCCAACATGTAATAGCTGCTGCGTGCCAGAATCCGGTCGAGTCCCTGTTTGAAGTTATTCGTATTGATTACAGAAACACCGCCCGTGGACTGAGCCAGCACGTTAAGTCCCTGATGCGCGCTGAGTGTATCCATCGCGAGGTTATCAAACATGGCCATATTCGGCGCGCGGCCCTCGCCCAAGGTGCCGCTGCTAACCAGCCCGCTTGTGGCTTCATTGCCGGGGTCGTTGAAATGGGAAACACCAGGACTTGCCTGCATGCCGCGGACATCGAGCGTATTGATCACCACACCCGCGCGCGTCGCCCGATCGATCAATTGTCGCAGCACATAATTAACGCCCGCTATGTAAGACCTCGTCTCCGTGATGCTAATCGGCGCGGCTGGTTCCTGTTGTCCTCTTTGGCTGCCCCCGCCAATCATTACTTGTCCCTGCGACGTTTCCGCCAGCGGCAAGCCTCCGGACAGAAGTATCAGGCTCTTCCGGCCCGGCAAGGTCTTCATCGCATTGGTAAGCTCGCTGGCCGTCACCAGGGTCGAGAGCACGCGATAGCCCCGCGTTGCTCCTTCATTAGAGCCGTCCAGGTTCGCGTTCGCTGCGTTGATTGAATCAACCGAACGTATCGAATTATCTGAAGAAACCACGCCGCTGGTAATGTTCGCCAGGTCCTGACGAATGACTTCTTCGCTCGTCAGATTGTTGAAAGCTGAATACGCGGTAAGTTGTGGCGTGATGCGATTGATCGCCGTGCGCAAAATTCGTTTGTCAGACGTGAATTGTTGCAGCAGGCCGTTGCCGCCGACCACGCGCACGATGGCTACCAGATCGCCCTCGCGCATTTGATTGTCGACAAAGTCGGTGAGTAACTTGCGCACCGTCGCGATGTCTTCGTTCGGAATCGTCAAGTCATCGACGACGAAGGCAAAGACGCGACGAAGGTCAGCCGCGCTGAGGTTCTTTGCGGCGTCGCTTTCGATTGCCTTACCGGCGATGGATAAGTTTCCCTCGATGCGCGGAACGGCGTCGGGAGTGACGAACTCCAGAAACTTCACGTCCTGGCGCT
>DASQYL010000316.1:0-9115 GCA_035639235.1 Pyrinomonadaceae bacterium
ATCGCAAGCTAGGCGCAGTCGGCTGGGGATTGATCCACGACGAACTCACTTGCGATCTTATCGCCGACGGCATTCATCTCGATCGCGAAATTCTCAAGTTTGTCATTCGCAGCAAATCACCCGAAACGGTTTCGCTGATCAGCGATGCGGTTGCCGCCGCCGGTTTGGGCGACGGCGATTACGAAATCTGGGGCGAAACAATCTCCGTAAAGAACGGCCGCACGCAAAATTCGAGCGGTAACATCGCGGGATCGGTGATTACCATGTTAGATGCGGTGCGATTGATGCTGTCACTCGGTTTTTCCGAGCCAGAGGTGGCTGTGATGGCTGCTTTGAATCCGGCCCTTTTATTGGGCATCGCGGCGGAATGCGGCTCGATCGAAATCGGAAAGCGCGCCGACCTCGTGGCGCTCGATGACAACTTAAATGTACGGATGACGATTATTGCCGGAGTGACGAGCGCCGAATAAGTCTGAAACCCTCATGCCTCATTCGTCATGATTCATTCCTGTTTTGATAGAACCCGGCGCACCTGTACGACTCGTCGAGTAGTTCGATCGGATGGACCACGCGCAACCGAATGCCCGCGAGACTGGCGCCGGCGGCGATCTGCATATGGCAACCGGGATTTCCGGTGGCCAGCAGGCGCGCGCCACTCTGTTCGATATTATTGAGTTTCTCGTCCAGCACTTCCTGCGATAGCTCCGGCTCCATCAGGTTGTAGACACCAGCGCCGCCGCAACAGACATCCGTCCCATTTAACTGCACAAAGTTCAATCGTGGAATCGCCCAAAGTATTCCGAGCGAGGCCTGGGCCGCGTGCTGTCCGTGGAGCAGATGACATGAAGCATCGTAGGTCGTTCGCTCTACGCCAATCTCCGCGCCGTTGTGGAAACCAATCTGCTCGAGTTGTTCTCCGATGTCGCGCACGCGCGCACTGAAATCCTTCGCGCGGTCTGCGTATGAAGAATCATCCGCCAGCAGATGTTCGTACGACGCGAGCATCGCGCCGCAGCCCCCCGCATTCGTAATGATTGATTGTTCACCTGATGCAAACGCGTCGATGTTTTGCCGTGCCAGTTTGCGCGCGCCGTCGAGATCTCCCGCGTGCGCATGGAGCGCGCCGCAACAGACCTGCTTTTCGGGCGCGGTTGTGACACACCGATTCACGCGCAACACTCGTTCAGTTGCATTATTGACGCGCGCGAACAGGCCTTCGGTGACACAGCCCTTGAAGAGCAAGACTTGAGCCGATTCAGCCGAAGGGTGATTCAAACTTAGCGTAGCTCCGCGTGCGTCACCGTTGGCGTTAGTACCACGCGAGCCTTCGAGCAACGCCAGCGCGAATTCAAACTGCGTTGAGATCGAATGCGCCAGCTTTGTTCGCAGTGCGAACCGCGCCAAACCGGAATCGCGAATAAATCGAGCCATCGCGAAGGCCGTGCTTAGTCTCCGCGGCTGCAACCAAACATGTCGAAGCACGAATTTCAGAAGACGATATGTACCGGTCGGTTTGCGTTGCGCCGTTAGAATCTCCGCGCGCGCCGCTTCCAGCAACTGTCCGTATTGAACGCCCGCGGGACAAGCCGCTTCACACGCACGACAACCCAAGCACCGATCGATGTGCGCCTTGAAAGTCGTCGACTCAGCCGCGAGCCGCTGCTCCTTAACAGCGCGCATCAAGTAGATGCGTCCGCGTGGGCCGTCGTTCTCGTCGCTCGTCGCGACATAAGTCGGACAGGCTTCGAGACAAAGCCCGCAATGAACGCAGGCGAGAATCTTTTCTTCTTCGTGGGCGAGAACGGAGTTGAGAGGTAAATGAGCAGCGGTGTCGAGCAAGATGGGTTCTTCTCTTTTCTTTCGACAAGATTATAGCAAAGAGAACGAGCGCTCAGTCGGCAAAGCCGACGACAGAATTTAGCCCCGGGTGGAGCGAGTCCCGATGCGTCGGGACGAGCGGAACCCTGGAATCAGATCAAGAAAGAGATCGAGCCCGCGAAGCGGCGCGACAGAACCTTCGAGCTTCGAAAATAGTCTGTCGCCCGCTTCGCGGGCTCGGTGGCTTACGCCCGGGGCTAAATCCTGCCGCCAGCTTCGCCGGCTTGCTCACTTTCAATACCCAACCGCCGCCCCATCGCTTCTCCGCGGATCAGTCGCACCTAGACGAATCCCAGTCTTCTCTTCGATCATGATGCCTTCGCAATCGCCAAGGTAACGCGGTTTATCAACTAGCTTGTGTCCTCGCGCCGTCAATGCTTTCTGCGTATCGCCTGATAATCCATAGGGTTCGTAAACCAACTCATCCGGAAGCCATTGATGATGAATACGCGGCGCATCGATCGCTTGCTGGATGTTCATGTTGTAGTCGATCACATTCGTGATCACGTCGAGCACGGTGTTGATGATCGTTGGGCCACCGGGACTGCCGACCGTGAACCAGAGCGATCCGTCTTTGCGCAGTACAAACGTCGGCGTCATTGCCGACAGCGGTCGTTTGCGCGGCGCGACGGAGTTCTTCTCCCCCTGAATCAAACCGTAAAGATTTGGCGTTCCCGGTTTCGCCGCGAAGTCGTCCATCTCATCGTTCATGAGAAGGCCGGTGCCTTTCGCGACCACCGCCGATCCATAAGAATTATTGAGCGTGTAAGTGTTCGAGACCGCATTCCCGTCCGCATCGACGACTGTGAAGTGCGTGGTTTCATCCGATTCATAACCCAGAGGCTTTCCGGCCTTTACTTGTTCGCTGGTCGACGCGTGTTCAGGATCGATCGTGTTGCGCAGTTGCGCGGCGTACTTCTTGTCGACCAAACCGGCGATCGGCACTTTCACAAAATCCGTGTCGCCCATGTACTCAGCGCGATCGGCGAACGCGCGGCGCATCGCTTCAGTCGTGAGGTGATAACGTTCTGACGAAGCCCAATCGATCTTCTTGAAATCGTAGCCTTCAAGAATGTTCAGCATCTCGATCAGCACCGCGCCTCCTGAAGACGGCGGCGGCATCGAAATAATTTCGTAACCACGATAGTTGCCGCGAATCGGTTCACGCTCTTTGGCGACATAACCGCGCATGTCTTCCATCGTCAGCAATCCGCTATGTTGCTTCATGTCCGCAACAATCATGCGCGCCGTCTGGCCTTCATAAAATTCATTTGGACCGCCACGTTGGAGACGTGCGAAGCTGGCCGCCAGATCCGGTTGAGCGAACGTCTCGCCTTCGTTGTAGAACTTGCCGTTGCGGAGATAGATGCGTTTGGTCTCGTCGTACTTAGAAAGATAATCGCGGCTGCCGCGCAACGATCGGGCGAGTTCATTCGTAACGGTGAAACCCTTTGCCGCCAGCATTCGCGCCGGCTCAATCAGTTGGCTCCACGTGAGTCTGTGTGAGCCGTACTTCTTCAATGCCAATTCCATTCCGCGCACGGTGCCCGGCACGCCCGCCGCGCGGTACCCTTCAATCGATCCGCCTTCGCCCTTGATCACGTTGCCTTTCTTATCGAGATAGATATCGCGCGTGGCCGCGGCCGGCGCCATTTCGCGATAATCGATCGCCGTCGTGCCGCCGTCTGCAAGCCGAATCATCATGAAGCCGCCACCGCCGAGATTGCCCGCGGCCGGATGTGTAACCTCCAACGCAAAGGCGACCGCGATCGCCGCATCGACCGCGTTGCCGCCACGCTTCATGATGTCAACGCCGACTTGCGAAGCGACTTCGTTCGTCGAAGCCACCACGCCGTGACGCGCGCGTACCGGTTCGCGCGAAGCCGCGACGACGGTTCGCGGCAACTCGTAACGGCCGGGCAGCGTCGACGGAACGCAGACAAATGCAAAAACCAATAGTGGTACGAACAGCGCGCGCATTCTTTTAATCATGATTCGCCTCCTCATGTTGCGAAAAATCTGCCCGGCGACATAATATTCTGCGAATCAAGTTGCTGCTTGATTCGTTTCATCAACTCACTTGCGGAGCCAAAGTCACCCCAACTATCGATCTCCTGCTTAATCTCAAAAGGAGCTTTCTCGATGATGAGACGTCCGCCGAGATTCTCTGCTCTTTGCCTGAGTCCTTCAAGCGCGCGCACTGAGTCGCGATGATAAGCCGGCGCGCGGGCCATCGCGCGAATACGACCCAGACCCAACGCCGCCTGCCATTGCAGGTCTACATGCGATGCTTCGTCTCGCGCCAAGGTGTCGACTTCGTCAATTGTCGACCCGAAATCTGTGGGAAGCGTCGTAATAGTCCAGACCAGGTTATCGCCGGCGCGCGCGCCCGCCTCGCTGAGGCGCTGCCAAAGCTCTCCATCTTCATCGTGAGTCACGCACACGAGATTTTGGTCGCGCAGTCTCTTCAACGCGTTGGCTGTTTCGACTACGACGCCACGCGCGGAGGCGGCAAAACGAATCATCAAAACACAGTCTTTGTTTTCGGCAGCAATTCCCGTTCGCGTTGCAAGCAATGGTGAGAGCAATTCCAGCGCGACGGGAAATGACTCTCGTAATATCGCGCGTCCCATGCTCATCAACACCGCGTGGGGTCCTGAGGCGACGATGGTTCGTGTCTCTGCCGGCAGCGGCCGCAGCTTGAAGATGACTTCAGTGATTACGCCCAGCGTGCCGAAGCTTCCAGTGAACAATTTGCACAAATCGTAGCCGGCGACATTCTTGACGACGTTGCCGCCGCACTTGATCGGTGTGCCGTCTGAAAGGACGACGCGCATGCCGATAACAAACGACCGCAACGGTCCGTAGCCAAGCTCGTGTGGACCTGACAAACCGGTCGCGATCACGCCGCCAAGTGTGGCATTGCCGTCATCGGGCGGATCGATTGGCAGCCACTGTCCTTGCTCGCACAACTGATTTTGAAACTCGCGCAAAGTTATGCCCGCTTGCGCCGTCGCCACCAAATCTGCCGGTTCGTGGGTAATTGATTTATTCATGCGGCGAGTTCTGAGAATTACATCCGCGCGCGCCAGCCAATTACCAACCTCGAGTAAAGACGACGATCCTCCTGCAGGTATGACCGCCAGATCCTCGCGGGCTGCGACTTCGATGACATCCGCGACTTCGTCAGCGTTCGCGGGCGAGATGACCAGCGCGCGATTGTTTTGCGATCTGAATTCAAGCCGATCCGCAAGGTCAGTATCGACAACTCTGCGAATATTCTCTGGCCCAACAATCGTCTTGAATTCATTGGCGACGCGGCCTTCGTTAAGACGTTCAGCCACGAGTGCGTTGGTTCTGGTTTTCGTTTCGGACAAGAGTGAAGATTTCGCGCCGGTGTCAGAGCCGGGAGCGGTAGGGACCAGATCAAAGCGCGCGCGGGAAGGTCGGGTCAGTTGTTTCTCTGCGAAGGAATCACTTGATCCCGTCGCTATCGCTCCGGGTTCTGACACGCTCTGCGTTGCGACCGCTCGCGCTTCTCCGCATCCACGCGGCAACGGAATAATTTTTCCCGGATTGCAAAGTCCCGATGGATCGAACGCCGCGCGCACGCGCAACATCGCATCCATATCATCCTCGGAAAAAATCAGAGGCAAGTAACCACTCTTGTCGAGACCCACACCGTGCTCACCGGTGATCGATCCGCCGGCACGCACACAAGTCTCCATGATCTCGCGGCCGGCTTGCCGCACTTTTTCCAAATCGTCGCCGCGCCGCAGATCGAAACAGATTAGCGGATGAAGATTACCGTCGCCGGCATGAAAAACATTCGCGAGTTTGATTTTGTATTTCGCGCTAATGCGATAGGTTTCAGCCAGGACCTCAGGCAAGCGCGACCGCGGCACCACCGCATCCTGGATCATCACGTCGGGCAACAAACGGCCAACCGCGCCGAACGCGCCTTTGCGCGCCGCCCATAATTTCTTTCGTTCGTTTTCATCGACAGCTAGTCGAACTGAACGAGCCCCGTGATCAGACAGAATTGACTTGACGTGCTCTGCTTCATCGTCGAGACCGGCTTCAATGCCATCGAGTTCGACCAACAACACCGCCTGAGCATCGATGGGCAAACCGGCGGCGAAGACGCTTGCTTCTACCGCGCGAATGATCTCCTGGTCCATCATCTCGAGCGCCGCCGGTAACATGCCGGCGGCGATAATCTCAGAGACTGCGCGGCTGGCTTGATCGACGTCGAGAAAATCGGCGAGCAAAGTGCGCACGGCGGGAGGAATGGGCGAGAGTTTCAACGTGGCTTCGGTGGCGATGCCAAATGTGCCCTCTGAGCCGACGAAAGTGCCAATCAAATCGTAACCGGGCGCGCCGCGATCCAGATCGACAACCGATCCGTTAGACAACACAACGCGCGCGCCGATGACGTGATCGGTGGTCGTGCCGTATTTCAAGCAGTGAATCCCGCCGGCATTCTCGGCGATGTTGCCGCCAATCGTGCATGACGGTTGGCTCGACGGGTCGGGAACGTAATAGAGGCCGTAAGGCGCGACGACGCGCGACAGGTGCGCGTTGACTAATCCGGTTTGTACCCGGGCGATCCGATTCTCAGTGTCGACGCCGAGAATCTTGCGCATGCGCGCGAGTTCGATTACGACGCCGCGATCGATCGCCAGCGCGCCGCCGGACAGCCCCGTGCCGGCGCCGCGCGGCGCGAAGCTCATCTTGTTTTCATGGAGTAACGTAAGCACATCGGCGGTTTCTTCCGTTGAATTCGGAAATACAACCGCGCGCGGGAGGTGCTTGTGTTGCGGCAAGCCATCACACTCGTACACCAGTAATTCATCGCGATCGGACAAAACATTTTCATCGCCGACGATGTCGCGCAATTCGTAAATGAACGCGTCATCGACTGCAAAATGTTGTTCTGGGGCCGCCATGATTTACGCAAAATGAAGACAGAGTCGATGATACACTACGCGCGCTTTTGTAATGCAAGCTGCCAGCTTGCGGTCCGTTTCAGAACCGGGAGCGTTAGCGACGGGATCAAGCCAACCATAGCGTCGGTTAATCGGTCCCTTACAGAGTCCTCTTGATCGGGTCGCTACCGCTTCCGGTTCTGACACTCTTGCTTTCATGACAACCAACCACAAGCCAACACTCAGCGCAGACCTAATCATCATCAACGGCAACATCCAGACGATCGATATCGATCGACCGATAGCGGAAGCTGTTGCGGTCGTCGGCAGTCGCATCATCGCTGTCGGTTCAAATGATGAAATTAAGCAACTCGGCGGCGCTACAACAAAAATCATCGATGCCGAAGGACGATTCGTGCTGCCTGGTTTCAACGACGCGCACGTGCACTTCATGAGCGGCGGATTTCAACTGTCGAGTGTCGATCTGCGCGATGCGAACACGCCGCAGGAATTTGCGGAAAGAATTGGAGATTTCGCCGCCCAGTTGCCGAAAGATCGATGGATCACCGGCGGCGATTGGGACCACGAACGTTGGCCCGAGGCGCAGTTGCCAAATAAAGACTTGATCGACGAGCGCACGCCGCACAATCCTGTGTTTGTGAATCGGCTCGACTGTCACATGGCGCTGGCGAATTCGTTGGCTTTGAAACTTGCGGGCGTAACTCGCGAAACCGAAGACCCCGACGGCGGATTGATCGTGCGCGATCCGAGCGGCGAGCCAACCGGCGTACTAAAAGATGCGGCGCAGAATTTTGTTTGGAAGGTCTTTCCGCCGCGCAGCTTTGACGAGCAGCTTGCGGCCGCGCGCGCGGCGAGCGATTACGCCGCGAGCCTCGGTGTCACCAGTGTGCAGGACATGTCCGCAGGCGCAGATGTTTCGGTGTATCAAGCGCTGCTGGATCGCGGTGAACTAAAAACGCGAATTTATGCAGCGTGGCCGCTGCCGCGCTGGGACGCGCTCGCGCAGACGGGAGTCCGCGCTCATTTCGGCAGCACGATGCTGCGCGTTGGCGCTTTGAAAGGATTCGCCGACGGCAGTCTCGGCTCAACGACGGCGCTGTTTTTCGATCCCTATCTTGACGCGCCGGAAACGTGCGGCATTTGGAGCGACGAAATGTTTCCCGCGGGAGCAATGATCGAGCGCGTGCGCGGCGCGGACAAAGCCGAGTTGCAAGTCTTGATTCATGCGATCGGTGATCGCGCAAACGATGAAATCCTTTCGATCTATGAACAGGTTGAGAAAGAGCACGGCGATCGCGATCGGCGTTTTCGCGTTGAGCACGCGCAACATTTGCGGCCGCAGGATATCGTGCGATGCAAACGTGGCAAAGTCATCGCGTCAATGCAACCCTATCATGCGATCGACGATGGCCGCTGGGCTGAAAAACGGATTGGACCAGAACGGGCAAAGACAACTTATGCCTTTCGTACGCTGCGCGATTCAGGAGTCACGCTCGCATTCGGCACTGACTGGACGGTCGCGCCGCTCAATCCCCTGCTAACAATCTATGCCGCCGTCACCCGCCGCACACTCGATGGCAAACATCCGAACGGATGGGTTGCTGAACAGAAGATTTCCGTTGAGGAAGCAGTTCGCGCCTACACCGTGGGCTCGGCTTACGCGGAGTTTCAGGAGAAGGAGAAAGGTACAATCACGGCCGGCAAACTCGCCGATCTTGTAATTCTCTCACGCGATATTTTTCAGATCGATCCTGTCGAGATTGAATATGTCAAGGTTGTCACCTCCATCATGGGCGGGCACGTGGTGTTTGAGCGGATCTGAGCCTGCAAAGCAGGCGGTAGATAATTGCCATGGGCGCTATTGTCTGCCGCCACTCCGCGGCTTGGTCCGTGACGGATTCTTGGGCCCGCAAACGCGATATGCAACATAGATCACAAATCCGACGACAGCCGCAAACGCCGTAGCGATTGCTTCATACCCTGTGCTGTTCCATACGAGCCAGCCCGCCAACAACAGCGCCGCAAGTGCAATTACGATCCCGCCGCGAAGTTTGAAATGCGCCCGTGGCGCGTCCCTCCGCTTTCGCAACACCGGCAATGCCGCACAAGTAACGGCATAAGCGACCAGACGAGCGATGGTGCTGACAGTCAGCGCCGCGACGAACGAACTCTTTAACGTCAATGCCAACATCAAAGCTGTCGTAATCAAGATCGAAACGTATGGCGTGAAGTATTGGCGATGCACGCGAGCAAAGATATTTGGTAATTGCTGCTGCTCGGCGATCGCA
>DASQYL010000317.1:0-11597 GCA_035639235.1 Pyrinomonadaceae bacterium
CCTTTCACGCTTTTCCGTTCGCGATTTTCTTTTGTTTGTCTCCGAGGCGTTAACAGATGACAGCCGCTTCGACTCGTCTTGCCGATTACTGCGCAGACCAACTCATCCGATCAAGAATCACTCGATGCTGCAAACGCGTGACGGATCGCGGCAGAACGCCATTTCGCTTTACAAAGTGGGTAGTAGTCCGCTTTCAGATCTCAGCGACTAGGTTTTTCTTCCTCGAGGCTCATCCAATTCCCGGATTGAATGAAAGCTGCCCAGAAATACGGATATCTTCGCGTCTTACTTCGGAGCATTTCCATTTGTACATTGCGCAGAGCTTCGCCTCTCCCTTCGCCTCGCTTCAATCGTTTATAGAAATTAACCATCAACTCTTTCGTTGCATCGTCGTCGACCTTCCAAAGGCTCATTAGCTGAGTCTCCGCCCCGGCTAAGACCAAGGCTCTCCTTAGTCCATAGACTCCTTCACCATTGTGCACATCACCTAGGCCCGTTTCGCACGCAGATAGGACTACGAGTTTTGTTCCCCAGAGATCTAGCCCTGATACCTCCAAAGCCGTCAGGATACCATCCTCTCCATCTCCGCCCTGTAAGTAATTGGCCCCGCTCAAAGCTATACCAGAGCGAAGCAATGGATCGTCAATTTCCCCGATTCCAATCATGTCTTTCGAGAAATCACCTACTGGCAAGATTGGTTGTACCGCAATACTTCGCGCTGGCTTATTGGGTAATAAGAATCCGTGTGTCGCGATATGGAGAATTTGGGGACCATGCGCATCCTTGACTCTCTTCTCCGTCGCTTCTTTTTGCAATAACGGTTCAACGCCCAATAATGTTCCGATTGCGCGAGCTTCCGTAGCCGTGCCACCTAAACGAGTGAAGCGCAGATCAAAATCTCGTGAAAGCTTCCCTTTAGTTGCTTTCGTAGCACGTTCGGTTTTCGGCTCCGCTTCATCGAAGTCTGGATCACCCATAACGATAGACCGATCTCTCGTTGGAAAATGCTCGCGAATTCGAAGAAGGTCTCTTCCGCTGGTCAAATAAACAAATTGGTAATGTTCGATCAAGTAGTGACCATTCTCGTCGACCAAGGCGCCAAATGGAATCAAGTTCAGTGCGCCATCAGGCGAAAGAAAGATCATTCTTGCGCTTCCTAACAACCTTCGGATTGGCTGCATTATTAGGGAGTCCACGTGCCTTGCTATGGGCTGGACGTCTTGTTCGGAATCCGGATTGCGAAGAGCGATTCTGAGTTTTTGAATTTCTCGATCTATCGTTTCTGCCTCGCCTAGCTCCACGCAATCAAATGTTCCACTCCCGCTCAATACATAAGCTACGTATCGAGCCGCTCCGAATCGCTCTCGTTTGGGCGTAGCGTTGTTGTTGAAAGGTTTATACAAAAAGAATTCGATTAAGACGGAACTCTTGGGCAACGCCTGCGCAATCTGCTCGGAAGTAACCGGCTCTGCTTGCAGCTTAAACTGTACGCTCTTGCGACTGATAAGATCTTGAAGTTGTTCGGCCTGTAATTTAAGGTGAAAGATAGCGTTTCTGTGATCTTCAAGTTTCATCCCTCTAAGGCCGCCAAACTCAAGCTTGGATAGTTCCGACTGAGTGGCCGACAGCTGATCCAACAACGCGTTAGTCTCTTCGCTCCCGCTGCGTCTTAGGGATTGGATAGCCAGGGACATGGCGTCAAGAGCCCGACCCTTATGGCGGAGAACAGTGTCTAACGCCAGTCGCGCAGCAGCGTTATCCGGTGGCGATGTTCTTGCATGTAGCGATATCGCCGCATAAATCTCACTAAGAAGAGTATCCAAGTACAATCTCTTATCCCTGTCGGAACCTGAAATCGAAATAAGAGAAAGATTATTCTCGCGCACGTCGAGAGCACGGCCTAAAAAAGTGACTGCGTTGCGAATGTCGCCCGCACGTTCGTACAATCCGGCGAGATTGCCGAGTAAGAGCGCCACATTAGGGTGATGGGGACCCAGAACCCTCTCATCGATGGCTAACGCACGCTTCAAACATGACTCAGCCTTAGCAGACTCACCCCGGTAGGAGTAAATGAGGCCGAGATTCCCCACAGCCGTGGCTACTTCTGTGTGCTCAGGGCCAAATGTTCTCTCTCCAACCAATAGTGCTCGCTGAGCTATCGGCTCAGCTTGCCTTAAGTCCCCTTTCTCAAGCCAGAGCACGGCCAAGCTTGTCAGAGCGCCCACCACGTTCGCACTGTCTGTGCCAAACTTCTTCTCATAAATTGCTAACGATCTTTGGAGAAGCGGGATCGCCTCATCATATTTAGCCTGTTCTCTTTCAAGATTGCCGAGCATGTTCAAGGACTGCGCCACCAAGGGGTGATCGGGGCCAAGCGCCTTTTCCCTTATTTCCAGCGCCTTCTTATGTAAGCCGACCGCGTAGCCGTAATCGCCCTTTGCCGCCGCCAGCAGAGCTAAGTTGAACATTGTCATTGCAACGTCTGGATGCTCGAGACCAAGAACCCGTTGGCGAATTTCAAATGCCCTTAGATACAAAGCTTCGGCTTTGTCAAAGTCGCCTTCGTCGTAATAGAGTCTCCCGAGATCATTAAATGTTGTAGCGAGCTCTGGGCGATCGACGCGAAAGTTTTTTTGTTCGATCATAATCGCGCGCTGGTAGAGCGGTTCGGCGCGCCTGTACTCACCCTTCAACCTATATATCTCAGCAAGATTACTCAGTGAGGCGACTAATGAGGGATGTTCTGGGCCAAACACGCGCTCCCTTATCGCCAACGCCCGTTCAAGAAGTTGTCCGGCCTCTGAAAACTCCTGCCGCTCGTAATAGACTTGGCCCAGATTATTCAGCCAAACAGCGACCGTAGGATTTGTGGGACCGAATGTCCTTTCAGTAATCGCAAGCCCGCGCCGAAAGAATGCTGCAGCACTAGTGAAATCCCCTTGCTTAACACGTAAGAGGCCGAGGCTATTAAGCGTACTGTTGAGTTTCGGGTGATCGGGGCCAAGCCTCTTCTCTAGGATAGAAAGTGATTGCTGCAAGACTACATCGGCTCGCGAATAGTCTCCTGATAGTTGGTAAAGATCTCCGAGAAGGGTGAGAACAAAGGCTACGTCGGGATGTTCCGGGCCTTGCAGTTGTGTTCTGATACTCAGAACGCGCTGGTACAGCGGTTCCGCTCGTTTATAATCGCCGAGACCTGTGTATAAGCTAGCAAGATTAATTATGGTAATCGCAACATCCAGGTTCACTGGTCCCAATGCCTTTTCAGCAAGCGACTGCGCACGCTCAGCAATAGGAATGCCTTCTGTGTACTTTCCCTGTCGATATAGGCCCACTGCTTCATTGCTGAGTCGCAGGATTTCCGCTAGTTGTGGTGATTGGGGCACGGTCAGCTCTTGGCGCTCCGGTTCAGTTATTGGACTCACAGTTAGAATGGGCGTTGGACTAGGAGACTGTGCCGAAGTCGAAAGTGAGAATGCGACCGATAGAACGAAACCGAAGGCGAGACCGTAACGCTCGTTCAGCATGACAAATCGGATTCAAACTGCTTTCGTTCTATCGTTCGTAGTCAGCCTACAGCGTACATTCAAGATAGTGAAATCACAAGACGGTGGACTTTAGACATACTGATGCATTTTCACTAATGCATTTTCACTAATGCATTACTGTCGGCTCTAGAAACGTATCCGCATCCCTTGTCCGACTTCTCTCGAGATCTCACGCCCTACTTGGGCTATTACGGCCGCAGCTTGCCGGAGTTTCGCTGCGTCTAATCCAGCGTTGCGGATCTGGCCGGCAGCATCCACTTGGCTTACATAGACAGCCCGGTTGGCATCCAGTTCTTTGTGATAGTTCTGCTCCACACCACCACGCGCTTCCGCAGCTCCGCGTCGATAACCTCCGATCGCCTCACCAGCACCAGCATTAACTCCGGCGATCTGTTGGCCCGCTTGTCTGTCGATGGCCACGTTCATCTCCTTCTGATACTGCTGAGATGAATAAACGACCCGGTTGGCAGTGGTCTCTTGATTCTGCACCATATCCCTACTGAATTCCTCGGTTGCATAGTTGGCAGTTCGATTGCGCTTAGTGATCGCGTCATATTTCGGAATTTCCACTAAGCCTCTGGCTACTGGGACTTCTGGTGGAATCATTGCGTTTACCAAGCTCACACCTTGATCGGTCTTTGCCGCTGAGGTGTTGCCGGCATTCATGTACAGGTCGCGCTTAGCTCCCGAGACTATGTTGCTGACTTCCCTCGAAGCGCCAATGTTGGTCTCGCGGATGCTTCTTGAGACTTCAGACCCGGTCGCCGATTTCTGAAATCCCGCCGCTGCCTGAATGATCATCCGCTGCGTCGTGGCCGCGCCGGTTGTGGCTGCAACTTGACCTGTCAGCGCTGCTTGTATGGAAGCAAGTTGAGCGCTTCGTTGACCCTGGGCTCTCAGATTTCCGCCTTCCTGCTGTCCTGCTGAACGGGTTACATCGGCTTGGTAACCCGCATTGTATTGCGTCGCTTCCGCCTGCCGATTGATTGACGCGGCAGCTTCAGCGCTGTACTTCTCGATGCCCGTGCCAACCATCGCTCCCATCCAACTTGAGACTACAGTGGCGACCGACTCATAAATGCGACCAGACAACAGATACAAAGAAATGAAAGGCGTGCCATAGAGACAAAGCGCGCCCAGGCCCATTGCGAAAGCAGCAAGAGCGATGGTGTACTGCGGCTGCGCGAGCGGGTCGGTGATCGCTCGCATCGTCTGATAGTCCCATATATATAAAGGAGAGCTGTCACCCACGGCCATCGCTACGTTGCCCCACATGTAGGCGACGATTCGAATGATCTTTGAAACGGAAGGCCATAACAGCGTCAAAGCGATCACGCCGTAGAAGAATGGATATGTCGTCTTGCTGGCAATTTGCTTATCCACGATGCAAGCAAGCATAAAAGGCATTGCCAGCTTCAACGCGAGGGTAAGGGCCGCACCAAGAATCACCAGGATGAGATCGCCAAATTCGAGCAAGGCCCTTTCGAAATTCAGCCATGTCATCATCGTGGAAATATTCCACTGCGAGACGTCAGCCTTCTGATCAAAATTCTGTATGGTGCTGTCGGTATCGACCAGGATGCCGAGGACGGATTCACTGCCAAGTTGTACTGGCTCGACTGCGGTCTCTTGCCCGCCAACTTTCACCGTGAACATATTCTGTTGGAATTTGGCGTAGGAGTCATTGAAGCTGTCGCGCTGGGCCAGATAGAGGTTTTGCAGCACCGATCGTTGGCCTGATTCATTCCCGTTGGCGATCTCATACCCAATGGCGCTCATGCCGTTGATAATCGCCAGACTCGTTCCTGACAACATGAAGAACAAGGCCAATCGCCCAAACCACCAGTAGAGGTTTGGACCTTCGCCATTGTCTTCGCGCATTAACCGGAGCATCGCAAAGCCAGCCAGACAGTTTCCAAAAACCCAGGCCAGTAGCTCAAACCAGCCAATCAGCTTCGAGACAATCTCGTTGTTGATGTAAGGCAGCAAAGAACCTGCACGCTGCGATAGCGCGGCGATATTGTCTGAAAGGGAACGCACTGGCGAGGGCGCCGGACTCGGCGATGGAGTCTGCGCATATGCCAGAATAGGCGCGAGCAAGACCCCGGTAAGAATCAATAGCGAGAAGATATGTTTTACTGTCATATAGATGACTCAATTCTGCTCTAACTGCACGCTAATCGGCTGATCACTTAACGGCGCGCCTATGGATTCGGCGATGGAGACGCCGATGGCACTCCGCCCCTTTGAATGGCGTCAAAGATGTTGTCTTTGACGATGTTCAGGTTGTCCCATGCTTCATCAGTAGCTCTAACTCGGTTGGCAATCCGTACTCGCTCCTCCATCGTCAGGTTATAGAGCTTCACTCGGTCTTCGATCTGCGTGGATAGGCTTGTGATTTGTGCGTCCAGGTCGGCAATCATTTTTTCGCAGGAGGCAATTTCCAGTTTCAAATCGGAGATGCAATGGGCGCATTGTTCGGTTTGCGGCTTTGCGAGTTCGGCGTCAAGCTTGTCCTTAGCTTGCTTCATTTCTTGGGCCGCGCCCGCTTGCCTGGCTTCCGCAGTTTGCAAATCGTGATAGAGCCGCGCCAAGGTCGCGTCAAACATGGCGATGCGATTCATCGTGGCGATTTTGTCCTGCTCCTGACGCCCAATGGAGTTACGCAGGTAATCTTCGAAGTCGCGCAAGTCCGCTTCGGGATCGAAGATGCCACTCATCAATCGCGTCTTGATTGACTTGATCATGTTGAGACGCGAAATGACCATGGTCTCGATTGCTCTTTTAAGGGCGAAGACATCGCGCACAGTCTGGCCAATCTCGGCCATCGTGCGCGTGAGGTTGTCATTGTGCAGCACCAGTTTCTCGGCTTGACCAAGCACGCCCTTCATCGTACTGAGTTGCTCGGCCAGTTTGTTGATCTCGTCGGAGTAGTGCTTGACTCGCTCAAGCCAGCGATTGGCCTCTTCGATTTGTCGCTCAATCTGTAGTGAATACTGAGCTGGATCGAAGACTGTCCACTGCGCTTGTGCAGTTGAAGGTGAGAGAATGACGCCGATTAGAATTCCGAGCAGTGCATTCTTGAGTAGGTTCTTCATTAAGTCGTTCCTTTCACTTCACCCTTTGCGGACTGGTTCATCCCGCAACTTCCAGAAGAGTTTCGTCGATCTCTCTAAGACCGATTGAAGTCAGACCGCGCGGGTATTGATCAGCCAGCCACGCATGAATCTGCATGTCTGACCAATTCGGATAGTAGGCACGGACACGATTGCGGGCGTTTCTTTCATCGGCATTAGTTGTGAGCGTCCAAAGCATCAACGGACTCAATTCATGTTGCACAACTTCGACAACTTGATCGGGACCACTGCCAATGACGATTACGAACTGAGAGAATCGGCCCGGCGCGGTCTTGATGTGACTAATTGCTTCAGCGCCGTTTGGGGACAGCTTCGCGTGCGCCACGATCTTCGAGTAATCGCCCAGTTGTTTACCGATAAACAGGACATTGCCGGTTTTTGAAAGGGAGGCTACGTCTTCAATATCTTCGAACGCATGCGTAGCGAGAATGGTTATTGAGTTTTCCTTTGGTCCCTTGCGACCCGCGTGCTGAAGCACCTTGAAGATGAAGGGATACTCCTCCTTGATTTCCCACATTTCATCGAACAGGTTGGCCGTGGGAGCGCGGGTGCCGTCGGCGCGCTTCCGCCCGATCGACCGCGCGACGTGCGCCGCGATGCGATAAGCCAGTGACAGCTTGATATCGTGGGGAAAATCGCGGAGCGACCCCAACTCGAAAACGTCGAACGGCGATCTGTTTTCGTAATCAGGATGCGTCGGAGCATCCAGCCATGGATGCCCGATGTAGTTACTCAATGCGAGTACCAGAGTCTCGCGTCTCTCACGCACCATTTCGGAATCAAATGGATACGTTCGGAGCTGGGCGACGAAGTGAGAAAGCACCGGTTCAAACAAAGGTCGGCCTGGTCCGTTCTGCGAGACAATATTCTCGTAGACCTGGGAGACCACCGCGCTGATAATATCTTCCGCAGTCTTATCGTCATCATTTACTCGCGCCAACATTTTTAGATCACCAACGACCAGCGCCTTCTGTGTGTCGTCGGGCATCTCACCATCTTTCAAATCCGCGTAAGACCAAATGTTAATTGCGCGCACCTCATCAGGCTGGGGGCGGATGTAACGGCCTCCGAGAACGCTGACCAGTGGTAGCAGGGTTTCGCCGATATCGATTGCGTTTACGCTGGCATCGCGCAGGCTGGCCAGAATGTCGCAGGCGAACTGCGCCATAAGAATTGATTTGCCACCGCGAGGCGCAGCGATGATCTGAACGAGTGGCGAAGGAATCTGGTTGCGGTCAAACAGGTCAATGCCAATCAAGCGACCTGTTACGGTTGAAAGCAGCGTGTGTGGTCTAGCGGCGCCAGTCCATGAATCTTCAGTCGGAGTTAGCGCCACCACGGAATTGGAAACCTCCGTAAGTTCTCGTCCGGTCAGCTTGGGGTTCAATTCACCGGCTATTGTCAATGGATAGAGAGCACGCAAGCTTTCGGGCTCTTCGCGGTCTGCATTGGCGCCAGGAATCTGACGAATGGCGGAGACGATCTTCTCGCATTGCTCATCAAGCGCCTCTACTGATTGTTTCAAGTCGGCGAGGTTTCGGGCGCGCTCGCCGTAAAGGATCACGTAAAAGCGTGTTGGTAGCAGTGACTCGCGGGCGCCGGCAACTTCATCGCGCACCGCGCGCAGGCTTCGCAACGCAGCCGCGCCTTCGGGATTATCACGTTTGGTGAAGGTGCGTTTGACTTGCTTGATGCGGCGGTCGAGTCGCTTTGTCTCTTTGCGCTGCTCGGGAAACAAATACTCAGTTACTATCGTGTGCCGAGTATTGAAATCCCTACGTCCAATCAGTGTTCGTAAGGCATCTGCGGTGACGAATTCATTCGGAGGAGTGAACATGGAAACGATCGCGACCGGATAGTCACCGTGCATCAAGTAGTTCAGTTCGCCTTCGATCGTTTCGCCGCACAAGTAATCGCGTAAATCTCTTCCCACTTGCTCAGGGAGGACAGGAGCGGAGCTGGCGTTTTGACAATTACTAAAGAACACGGCTTCCCAGATCTCCTGCCGGGTGAACCGTCGCAGTGTCAGGGGCGAAGAATTCTCAACCTGACGCCACACTCTGTTTGCATGACTGTAATTGAGCTTCTCATCTTGCTGCGTTCGCCGGATGACTGAATCGTCTGCCGTTCGCGAATAGATTGCCGGCATTTGTCTCAGCGCGGAAATCAAACCGTTTGTTTTGATCTCGTTGGCGAGGACCAGCTTGAAGTCGCTAAACGCGGCGAGCGTCGAGTTGCCCCGTTTCTTCGGCGGCACTCGTATCCACGCTGTTAATACACTCCGTCGATAGGGAAGACTCTTGGCTACACTGCGCGCGCAATCGAGATTAGAGGCTTGGAGCAAGCTCGCCAGCGCATGTGTTCCTTCAGACGCCCGCGAACCGATGACCCTGGTGATCGCTTCTCCGGCGTCAGGGGTCGTCGAGTACCTAAACTGGACAGTCGTTCCGGCAGGTTTCTCAAACGCGAGCATTCGCGCCAGATCGTCATAACGAATATCGACGAGCCGGTCATCGGTGAACATTGTGGCCGGCATCTCCACGTGATAAGCGACGGTGAGCGCTCCGTCCTTGTGTCTCAGCGCGTCTTTGTAGATGCCTACAATTGAGGCCTCACGCCTGCGGCCCTCTGGTCGGCGAAGCTTCGCAGTCTGCTTCTGAAGTTCGTCTTCGGTTGCTAATTGGTCGAAGCCAATAGTTCGTTCCATCGTTCGCAGGCCTCCTGAATGCGAGTGTTGTGGTCGAGCAATTGCGCGGTCGCAAGAACTGTGGATCGCTTTGCAGACAAGTCGTAGAAAACAGCTTCAGCGCCGGTTGTCTGAACCAACCAGCACCTATTGAATGGTCCCTTCCTGCCATTGGGAATGGAGCGGTAATGACGATGAGCTTGAAAGACCGCTGTAAGCTTGTGTTGTAGCCAATGCGGTCTTTTGCCAATCCGAATGTAGTTAAAGAACGCAATGCTTCCCGCAGTGGCGATTAGCCACGTCCACATCTGCAACGGCACGTACAGCACCGTAATGCCGAACGGAACTGGCGCTAAATATCCGACGCACGAAATCAAGAGCACCGTGAACCAATCGCTATCGGCGACGCCGAAACGCACCACCGGCAAGTAAATGTTGGGTCTAACTGGACGCGCTCGCATCCTCATTACCTCCATGGGAAATGGTCAACCGCGACCTTCGGAATCAGAACGTGTTGTCCAGAGGAACGCTGTCGCCCTGGCTGAAGGCGTAGACCGCCGCACAAACGCCGCCGAAGGCAAAGCACGCTGCGCCGGTTATGAATTTCCATGTCGAAAGTGACTCGCGCAGACCCGAGGTAATTATTCCAACGGCAATGAAGATGATCCCGGCAATGATCATCGCGGCGGCCAGAAAGAACGTGATCGAGCGCAGGCTATTGCCAAGCTGAGAACTGTTCCCATTGAAGAACGAACCGGTTGGCGTCTGTGCCGACGCTGAGACCACGCCAAGTCCTAACATCAAGACTGCTGCGATGGGACCATTCAGCGCTTTCATAGTTAATGCAAGTGCCATCAGCCTGCGTCCAATCCGCACTGCTCGCGAGTTGTGCAGCGCCGGAAGCATTGTTATCTCACTGAAGTTGTTCATCTCACTTCTCCTCAAATTCATCTCGTTAAATTTTCTTCGCTCGCCCGATTGTTCAGGGTTGCGAAACCGTTGACGTTCGCGCTCCGCTTTCAATCGGCGTGCCATCACGTTGGCCCATCGCTTGCTGACGCGCGTCGCGATGCATCACAGGTTGTTTCAATCGATTCCCATCCTGCTTCTGTTGACCACCGCAGCAATGGCCCAGGCTCAGAGAGCTCCTGGATCATCACTCGAACAGCGTTCACAGCAGTGGGAGCCGCTGATTAGTGAGTCCGCAAACCGCTATGAGATTGACGCTCGCATTCTCCGAGTCGTGTGCTTTCTGGAATCGCGATTTAGACCCGGTGCGATCAGTCCGAAGGGCGCGCGTGGACCCATGCAGTTCATGCCTGAGACCGCACAGCGCTATGGCCTGCAGAATCCTCACGATCCGAAGGCCGCGATCGATGCGGCAGCTCATTATTTGCGGGATTTATTAACGAGGTTTGGCGGGCGCGTCGATCTCGCCCTTGCCGCTTACAACGCGGGTGAGGGAACAGTGGAATCGTTTCAAAGCGGCAGGCGTCTGGTACTCGCCAGCGGCAAGATCATAAATCCCCGCAGACTGATCACCGGAGGCATCCCGCCCTACCAGGAAACACGTGCATATGTGAGGTCGGCGATCGCGCTCTTCGCGAACGAGCAAACCGGCAATCATTGGCGCGTCGATCCTATCTCACGAACCGGAAGGTTTGACTCAACTCTGAATGAAAAAGATAGAGGTTTGAGAAAAGAGAATTCTGACGCCTTACAGTCCAAAAAAATTAGTTCAAGCTTCATCGAGATTCCGTGAAGGTGTACGTATGGTACGTACACCTAGGTGTCATGTTTGACAGACAGGTCACCCCGCTGACGGTTCAGAGCTTTGATGAAAATGCGCGGAATAGAATTTGTAGAGCGACCGCACTCGAACGTGATTGACGCAATCGAAATTCTGAATAGCCGAGGAGAAATTCAATGAGCGCAGAGGTTTTGGATTTACAGCTTCCGGGCAGAAGTCAGCGGCGCGAGGCTGAAGAGAACCTTTCGGTTTTGAGTGATACCGAATCAGCATTATCGATGATCTGTTACCGAGACCCAGCCGACGTACGAATGATACGGCGACAGTCATGGTTAATTGTTCTTTCATTCATCATCGCCGGAACTGCCGTGATTGGCGTTGTCTATAAATCCATTCAAAAGCCGGATCGGATCGTCGTCGATATGTCCTCCGGTCGCGCAGTCATGATCAACGATCGCGAGTTTGGCACTACCGAA
>DASQYL010000318.1:0-13536 GCA_035639235.1 Pyrinomonadaceae bacterium
GGGCGAACTCAGATGACCCCATCGAAGTTTACGAAGATGGAAAGATGTCGCGCGATTTTGTCGTGGTCTCAGACGTGGTTGAGGCTGTGCGCCGGGTGACTGGCAACCAGGCGGCGTTTGGGCAAGTGCTGAACGTCGGCACAGGTCAGGGCGTCACGTTACACGAAATCGCCGTCGAGATGTTTCGCGCTTTATCGAAAGAGCCGCGAATAAAAGTATCGGGACGTTATCGCTCGGGAGACATCCGTCACGCGATCGCTTCGGTTTCGAAACTTCAGGAGCGACTCGGTTTCGTACCGCACACCCCGTTCAGCGATGGCCTCCGCAGCTTTGTCGAGTGGGCGCGGGAACATCAAACGGAGACGGCCGACGATCTAAGCGCAGAGAATCAATTGGCTGCGCGGCAGCTGCTGCGCCAGGCGGTTGTATGAAACGGGTCGCTGCACTGGTCCCGAACGTGCTCGGAGTCTCGCCCGGTCAACGGGTTCGTATAGAAACGTGGGCCGAGTATTTACGCGCCGCGGGATGGGAAGTTGATTTTTATCCGTTCGAAGACGAGCGCTTGCACGAAGTGCTCTATCATCCGGCGCCCGCGCACATCAAATTGGCGAGACTTGCCTCCTGCTATAAAGATCGACTTCGACTGCTCAAGCCAAGTCCTCCCTGCGATGTCCTATTCATATTTCGGGAAGCCGCGCTGATTGGACCGGCATTCATTGAAAGAATGATCCGACGTCCCGGCGTCCCGATCATTTACGATTTCGACGATCCTGTATTTCTGCCGTATCGCAGTCCGATGAACGGCTGGTTCAGCTTATTGAAGTTTCCGCGCAAGACGCACGCCCTGTTCCGCCTCAGCGATCATATTATTACGATCAATGGACTACTCGCTGAGTACGCGGCGCGGTTCAACTCGTCGGTTTCGATCGTGCCGAACTGTGTGGATATCGAAAAGTATTTTCCCTCGCCGCGCCTCGACGATGGCATGGTGCGGTTGGTTTGGATTGGCAGCCATAGCACCATGCAGAATCTGGCAAGCATCGAGCGAGCGCTCAGCGGTTTGAACCAGAATGGGCAGGTGTCGTTGCGCGTCATCGGCGCGGGTGATGTCAGCATCGAAGGAATTCCAATTGAAGTAAGACAATGGTCGGCAGATACCGAGGTAGCCCAATTGCGGGAATGCGACATTGGCCTATTGCCTTTGATCGATCACACGTGGCATCCATGGAAGTTCTTTTTCAAAGCCGTGCAATACATGGCCGTGGGATTGCCGGTGGTGGCGCGGCGCATGGGATCGAACGCCGAGCTAATTCAGGACGGCAAAAATGGATTCCTCGTCGATACGGATCAGGAGTGGCGCGACCGCCTGCAGCGCCTGATAAATGACGTGGCGCTGAGGAAGAAGATGGGCGAGGCAGCGCGTGCGACTATCGTCGAGCGGTTTTCGACCAAGGTGCAGATGCCGCGAGTCGTCTCGATTTTTGAAGATGTGCTTGAGCGCGCCCGCAGCCGGCAGCGATCGATCTCGGCCGTTGGTTGATATACTGCGCTGGTCCAATACCTCGAGGACTCATGCGAAGAACTAGCAAATTCCGGCTGTTCACCCTCGGGTGCATTGCTTTCTTGCCGTCGTTTCTCAAACGGCCATGCTACCGTCTTTTCTTTGGCTACAAGATTGCTCCCCGAGTGCGAATAGGGCTCAGTCTTATCGATGCTCGGAAGTGCAACATCGATGCGGATACTGAGATAGGACACCTGAACGTAATTACCGGCGTCGCCGAGTTGGCGATCGGCGATCACGTGCGGATCGGCCATTTGAATATCATTCGCGGAGGCGACGAGGTGCGGATCGGCCGTTACTCTGAGATAATGCGTCTTAACGAGATCAACTCGATTCCCGATCCGATTGTAGTTAATCCGGTGGATCCCAAAATCATTATCGGTCCCGGCACCATCATTACCGCCGGCCACAAGATTGATTTTACCGATCGTGTCGACATTGGCCGGCGCGCGATCGTCGGCGGCCGCAATTCATCGTTATGGACGCATAACCGGCAGCGCACCCTGCCCATTACCGTGGGCGACCTGGCATACCTCGGCTCTGAAATTCGCATGGCGCCCGGAGCGTCCATCCCAGCGCGCTGTGTGATCGGCATCGGCTCCGTTATTGTCGGCGCGATCGACAAGGAAGGCTGGCTGATTGCCGGCGTGCCCGCGAAGCCGGTAAAAGAACTAAGCGAGGAAGATTTATTTCTGGTGGAACGAAAGACTCGACCTGACCTCCCCGACGATGTGTAGCGCCCCATGGACAGAAATAAGGTAATTCTGTGAACGCATTACTGCTGGCAATTTCATTGGTCCTGCTGGGAACAGTTTTATTTCTGGCCCCGGCTGACGGCGGGCCGGCGGTTCTATTTGCGCTGCCCTTCATAGCGATTTGTGCCTTTGCCATCTATCGATTGGAGGACCGCAAGTTTCTGTTGAGACTATTTGTCGCCGCTTTCCTGATTCGGGTTCTCATCGGCACGATCATTTATGTTTTTCACTGGCAGCTTTTCTTTGGCGGCGATGCGTTGACGTACGATTTTCTTGGCGATGCGCTGACAAATGTGTGGCAGGGAAACATAGAGTATCAACGGCCGCTTGACTCGTTTTATGGTGGCGGCGCGTCGAGCGGCTGGGGGATGTTCTACATGGTGGCGGCGATCTACAAGATCGTCGGTCGCAACACATTAGCTACGCAGTTCGTGAATTGTGTTTTAGGCGCAGCTACCGCGCCCTTAGCGTACCTGATGAGCATGGAGATTTTTCCGAACAAGCGGGTCGCGCGAGTCGCCGCGGTGCTGACGGCTTTCTTCCCATCACTGATCATCTGGTCGTGCCAGGGCCTGAAAGATGGGCCAATTGTGTTCCTGCTGGCGCTTTCAATGCTCGCAATTCTGAAGCTCGGTGATCGCTTTAGCGTGAAATATCTCGCCGCGCTGGCTTTGGCGTTGTTTTGTCTGCTGACTTTGCGATTCTACGTCTTCTACATCGTTTCCCTCGCGGGAGCGGCAGCCTTCATCCTGGGAAAACACCGATTGACGATGCAATCTTTTGCGCGTCAATTGATCGTCATTACCGTCGTCAGCCTTGCGCTCGGATATTTTGGCGTGAGCTATTATGCGACACAGCAAATTGAAACGTACGGAAGCGGAGAGCAGATACAACGCATGCGCCAGGACGCGGCGCAATCGGCCGAATCCGGCTTCGGCAAAGACATTGACGTCTCGACCACGTCCGGCGCTATTAGCGCCGTCCCTATCGGCCTTACCTATCTGCTGCTGGCGCCGTTCCCCTGGCAGTTCGGTTCGTTGCGGCAAATGTTGACCTTGCCCGAGATGCTGGTGTGGTGGATTTCGATCCCGCTACTCGTCTTTGGCGCCTGGTTTTCCATCAAACATCGGCTGAGACAAATTGCGCCAATCTTAATTTTCACAAGTCTGTTGACGCTTACGTATTCCATCTTCCAGGGAAATGTCGGCACTGCTTATCGACAGCGCGCCCAATTGCTCGTGTTCTATTTTCTCTTCGTGGCAGTTGGCTATGTGCTGTTTATGGAAAAACGGGAGAGCCAGAGACGAGGGAGAAAAGGCCAGTCCTAGCGCGTGCTGCGCCAATCAAAGGTTAAGTAGATGTGTGGCATAACAGGCATCGTTCGGAGTGACGGCGCGCCGGTCGACCGCGAATTGCTCGCGCGGATGAACGAAGCTATTCGCCATCGCGGCCCGGACGAGGATGGATTTTATTTCAACGATGGCGTGGCCTTGGCCATGCGCCGGTTGGCGATTATCGATCTGAAGAGCGGACAGCAGCCGATTCACAACGCCGATCGCACCAAATGGATTGTTTACAACGGCGAGATTTATAACTATCGCGAACTGCGCAAAGACCTCGAAACCCGCGGCCATCGTTTTTACACCGACAGCGACACCGAAGCAATCGTCCACGCGTATGACGAATATGGAACCGATTGCCCTAAATATCTGCGTGGAATGTTTGCGCTGGCGATTTGGGATGAACGCGACAAGTCGCTTTTTTTGGCGCGCGATCGCGTCGGCAAGAAACCGCTCCTCTATGCGCAGCTTAATGGTGAGTTCGTTTTCGGCTCTGAGTTTATGGCGTTGCTCCAGCATCCACGACTGAGCCGCGACGTCAATTACGAAGCAATTCACCATTACCTTTCGTACATCTGCGTGCCCGCGCCGCTCACTGCTTTCCGCGCCATCAGAAAACTCGAGCCGGGGCATTGGCTGCTGTGGAAAAACGACGAGATCAAACTCGAGCGTTATTGGCAGATCGATTTCTCGAACAAGATAGCTATCGACGAAGACGAAGCCGGCGAGCGCGCGGTCGAATTGCTCCGCGAAGCGGTGCGCGTCCGCCTGATGTCGGAAGTGCCGCTAGGCGCGTTTCTTTCAGGCGGCATCGATTCGAGCGCGGTGGTCGCGCTGATGGCCCAGGAGTCTGCCGCAAAAGTTAAGACCTTCTCAGTCGGTTTTGAAGAGCAGGATTTCAGCGAGTTGCATCACGCGCGCCGCGTCGCCGAATTCGTCGGCACCGATCATCACGAATTCATCGTCAAGCCCGACGCGATGGAAATTCTCCCGACGCTCGTCGAGCACTACGGCGAACCGTTTGCGGACTCGTCGGCCATTCCCAGTTATTACGTCTCGCGCGAAACCCGCCGCCACGTGACAATGGCGTTAAATGGTGACGGCGGCGACGAATGCTTCGCCGGTTATGAACGTTACGCCGGCATGAACATGGCCCAACGCTACGTCAAGCTCTTGCCCGCTGCGATCCGCGAGGGCGTGGTCAGGAACATCGCGCGCGCGCTGCCGCAAGTGCAATCGCGCAAGCACCCGGTGCGCAAAGCGCAACGTTTTCTGGATGCGGCGTCGCTCACTCCGGTTGAGAGATATTTCCGCTGGATCACGGCCTTCGACGAAAGCGCCAAACAGAATTTGTATTCCGAAGAGTTCCGCCACCGGACCGCGGGCTATTCGACGATTGGCTTCATCGAGCCGTGGTTTGCGAAAGCGAACGGCGCCGGGATTGTCGATGCGACTTTGCTGACCGATACGATGACCTATCTGCCGAACGATTTGTTGGTGAAGATGGACATCGCCAGCATGACGGTTTCGCTCGAAGCGCGCTCGCCGTTTCTCGATCATCATTTGATGGAATTTGCGGCCAGTCTGCCCGAGCGGCTGAAACTGCGCGGCATGACGACGAAATATTTGTTGAAGCGCGTCTTGAAAAAATTTGTGCCGGAGGAAAATCTTACGCGCGCCAAGATGGGCTTTGGGATTCCGGTGGGCCAATGGTTTCGCGGCAGCATGAAATCGTTTCTGCGCGACACGCTGCTGTCAGACAAAGCGCTGTCCCGCGGATTGTTCGATGACGATCGAGTGCGACAAATGGTCGATCAGCACATCGCCGGCAAAGTGGATCACGACCAAAGGCTTTGGTCGCTTTTGATGCTCGAACTCTGGTTTGAACGATTTATTGATTAGCAGAGAACTCCCTTCTCCCAGCGGGAGAGGGCTAGAACTCCGGTGCGATCATCGAACTTGCTTCATGAAAATCATTCGCATCATTGCGCGTTTGAATGTCGGGGGCCCGGCGCGTCACGTTGTCTGGCTGACGGCGGGCATGAAAGACGTTGGGTATGACACGCTGCTGGTCGCGGGCGTCGTGCCGCCGGGTGAAGACGATATGAGTTACCTCGCCGCGCAGCACGGTGTGTCGCCGCTGATTCTACCGGAGATGAGCCGCGAGATTTCACCGAAGGACGCGGTTACCATCTGGAGACTCTTTCGTTTGATGTTGCGCGAAAAGCCTGACCTTGTGCATACACACACCGCGAAGGCAGGCACCGTCGGGCGCGTGGCTGGTTTCATGTATCGTTGGTTTACACCGGCAACTTTGATCGGCCGTCCGCGCCAATGCCGATTTGTGCATACTTATCACGGCCACGTCTTTCATAGCTACTATGGTCGCGCGAAGACGCGACTGTTTTTAAATATCGAGCGAACGCTCGCTCGCCTTGTTACGGATCGCGTCGTTGTGATCACGGAACAACAACGACGTGAGATCAACGAGCAGTTTCGCGTCGGCAAGGCAAAGCAGTTTGCGGTAATTCCGCTCGGAATCGATCTGGACGTGTATGCCGATTGGCCGTCGCGACGTGCGCGCGTCCGCGTCGAGTTCGGTGCTCCCAACGATGAAATTTGGATTGGGATTGTGGGGCGCCTCACCGAGATCAAGAATCATGAAATGTTCCTGCGGGCCGCGCACCTGTTGAAAAAATCCGACAGCCGCAGGATGAAGTTTGTAATCGTCGGCGATGGTCATCTTCGTCTGCAACTCGAACGACAGGCCGACGCGCTTGGGTTGCGCGACGATGTGCGGTTCCTGGGCTCGCGCCACGACCCGGAGAATTTCTATCCGGCTCTGGATGTGCTCGCGCTTACCAGTCTCAACGAAGGAACGCCATTGAGCGTCATTGAAGCAATGGCTAACGCGCGGCCCGTTATCGCCACCATGGTTGGCGGCGTGGTCGATTTGCTGGGTCAGCCGCAAGGCGATGCGCCCGGCGGGTTTATTGTACGCGAACGCGGAATCTCAGTGCCGAGTGGTGACGCAGAAAGCTTCGCGAGAGGTCTGGCCCACTTGATTCACCATGATGGTTTCCGACAGGAGTTGGGTGAACGTGGCCGCGCGTTTGTTTATGAGCGATTCGCGAAGCAACGACTGTTAGCTGACATGGCCGCGCTTTACGCTGAATTGTTGCCGTCGCACGCCGAGCCTGCCACGCAACGCAGTGAAGCAGGCGCGAGCGACTATCATGTTAGACTAACGCATCGTACTTAAGGTCGATTACGCAGAAGGATTTCAATTTGCGAGTTTTAATTACCGGCGGCGCAGGCTTTATCGGCTCACATCTTTCGGATGCTTATCTCGAGCGCGGTGAAGAAGTCTTCATCATCGACGATCTTTCGACGGGTAGTTTTGAGAACATCCGTCATCTCAAGGACCATCCGCGGTTTCACTACACGATCGACAGCGTCCACAACCAACCGGTCACGGCGGAGCTGGTCGATCAATGCGACGTCGTGTTTCATCTCGCCGCCGCCGTCGGCGTCAAACTGATTGTTGAGAGTCCGGTGCGCACGATCGAGACCAACGTGCGCGGCACCGAATGCGTGCTGGCGATTGCCAACAAGAAAAAGAAAAAAGTTCTGGTGGCGTCGACCTCGGAAGTTTATGGCTTGAGCACCGACGTGCCGTTTCGCGAGGACGGCAACCTGGTCATGGGTCCGACGATCAAAGGCCGCTGGAGCTATGCCTGTTCGAAAGCCATCGACGAGTTTCTGGCTCTTGCATATTGGCGCGAGAAGAAATTGCCGACCGTGGTCGTCAGGCTCTTCAACACCGTCGGCCCGCGCCAGACGGGGCAGTACGGCATGGTCATTCCGACTTTTGTAAAACAGGCGCTGGCCAATCGTCCCATCACCGTTTATGGCGACGGCACGCAGTCGCGTTGTTTCTGCTACGTGGGGGATGTGGTCGGCGCGTTAATGAAACTGATGGACAACGATGAATCGGTCGGGCAGGTTTTCAATATTGGCTCGAACCAGGAAATCTCGATAATGAAATTGGCCCAGAGGGTGAAGGAACTGACGGACTCGCAATCCGAAATCGTCCTGGTCCCTTACGACGAAGCCTACGAAGAAGGTTTTGAAGACATGCCGCGCCGCGTGCCGGACACCTCGAAAGCGAAACAGCATATCGGTTTCGCACCCACCGTCGATCTTGAGGGCATCCTCCGCAGCGTGATCGCTTTTCACACTGGAGAGCAGTCCCAGGAAAACCGAGCTGACGCCGCAGAAGTTTGAAAGCACGTCACGGCGCGGCTTTGCCCTCAAAAGTGGTTTCAAGTTGTTCTGGTTGGCGTTAACAGTAAACGCCGTGCCGTAGGCACGTAATATTTATGGCTCCATGTGGCTTGTGATTGCCGGAATTCGCCAGGCAGAATTGCCAGTGCTATAAATATTTCGCCGCGCTGCGGCGATGCGCTTTCGGTTAATCGAGAACACCAGCGAGGTTTTGAAGACAAAGCTTCACGGCCCTGCAATCTTTGTCTTCTTCCCCGATTGATCCACCGCCACGTACACGACTTCCGCTGCGGTTACGCGGACGCGCCGGCTCGGGCCGCCGTATCTTTCTGCTTCCACAACGACGCGCGTCGTGACTGAGGTAGTGCCAATCTTCACCATCTCAGAATAAAAGCTGACTAAATCGCCGACGTAGACCGGCGCGTGAAAGACTACTTCGCGCATGGCGACGGTGACGAAGCGGTCCATGCCGGTGGCGCGATGCGCGGCAATGGCGCCGGCCATGTCGATGTAACTCAAAATGACGCCGCCAAAGATGGTGCCTTGCGAATTCGTGTCGCGCGGCAACATCGTGATGCGAATTGCGGGATCAGAGTCCATACGGTGAATAGTAAATGCTAAATCGTGAATGGTAAATCGTGAATGGTAAATCGTGAATGGAACAAACATGAATCGGACTTGTCTAAGACTGTGATTCGCTTGCGTGTCAGAACCGGAAGCGGTGCGGGATCCGCGAGCATCTCGCGGCGGGTGCGGGATCGTCACGCATCGCCAAACCACAAGGACGCGTCTTGTTTCTCGGATGTGTATTGATCGGTCGCTAGCGCTCGCGGTTCTAAAACGCTTCACGGAGGTGCGCGATGTTTCAGCTTTTCGACATCATCATGACTTCACCGATTGCCGGCTTCGTTTTCGCAAAAGCACAGGACGTAATTGCGGCGCTGGTCGTTTCTGATTGCGACGATTGCGGATTCAACGATCTGGGAAAACTCTTATTTGGCGGATTAGCCCTGGCGATATTGGTAGGCGTTGGAGTTTCGATTCTGATCTGGAAGATGAAAGACAAAGAGCCAGCGCGAACGAGTGTGGTTTCGATTCACCACAGCGGAAAAGAAATGGACGTAAAATAAGTTCTCGCGCGACGGCTACGAAACGAACGGGTACCACGGCGTGTTGCGAAATATCCAGAAGAAGACTAGCAGGACCAGCCACGACCAGAGATAGACCGGCGGAATGAAGATGCGGCGATGCGGCTTACCCGTAATGGCGCTCCGCGTGAATCCCAGAAACCCGTAAACGATAAACGGCAGCGTCATCACCATCAGCGGATTCAACTTGAAGGCTGCGATCGGATGCAGATGCAGCAACTGGTAACAAGCGCGCGTCGATCCACAGCCCGGGCATTGCCAGCCGGTTAACAGGCGAAATGGACACTTCGGAAACCACTGGTGCGACGGCGCGGCCGGATTGAAGAAGAAAAGAAAAAGACTGATGCTGCCGGCGCCGAGCCACAGCATCGCCGCGATCGTGCGTTGTCGCGTTTTATCGATGGCGACCGGAATGTAGTGGAAGTTAGTCATCGCATCTGGATATTAGCACGCCTACTCAGAACCATCCCTTGTGTCCCTGGATGTAAGTTCTGACAAACTCTTCGTCGGATTTGGTGAGATAGATGATTCCTTCGACGATTCCGATCACATGCATGACGGCTGAGAGCGTGAAGCAGCTCAACACCGAAACCAGCAACATGATCATTCCTTCTTTTTGATAGCCCAGGATAAACTTATGAATTCCTAATCCGCCGACCACAATTCCAAGAATGCCGGCCGCGATCTTTTTGTCGGCGCCGGCCGCCTGCCAGTTTTGAGGTGAAGGTTGAGCATACATCGCCGCCGGCGGTTGAATCGGTTGATAGGAGGACTCGGAGGGAGGTTTGTAATCAGCTTGCGCGGCGGGGCGTGAGCCGATCAAGGGCAAGGTGGCATAGCACATCGAGCAAAGCTGGGCCGAGTCATCGTTTTGCGTGCCGCACTTGGTGCAAAAAACTGCCATGGTGTTTGGTCCCTGTAAAAAGCGGCGGACAAGCATCAGATGCGCGCCAACAATGCCAGCGCTTCAGAAACCACAGCAGTTTCTGAGAGTCTAACGCCAGTCCGCCAACACTTGCGTGCGATCGATTATTTACTGCCGCCCAAAAGTGCTCCGCCGACACCGAGTACTAACACCAAGATAATGTAGAGCACAACACACACGCCCCACGCAATAAAAGCGAATATGGCAAACTTCTTGGCCTTTTGGGAGGATTCCTGTGCTCCCGCTATGTCGCCAGCCGCTACCTTACTGTTTACTTGAGTGGCGAAGATGATTGCCGGAATTCCGAGTGGAAGACAGCAAATAACTGAAATTATCGCCAACACCAAATTGTTAGGTACGGGCGTCGTGCTTCCTCCAGCCGGAGGCGGGGTCCAATTCTGCGACATGTTTTATCTCCTAGATTTGATTTGGTAACTGCGGCCTGTCTGTTCCGAACACAGCCCTTCCTGACTCTCGGCTACCAGCACACGAGCGTGGCTGCTTTGTTAAATCGAACTCTCAGACGGTATTGAATCGCAAACAGCGCAGCATAACTAACAAAAGACCGGCGTGATTGTCAATGTAATTGAACAAATAAACGACCCGCGGGCCGTCTGATGTGTCTCACGGTTGACTGCGTGTAGGAGAATCAGAGATAGTTTTGGTCTCGAAAAGCACCCGCCGATTCATCCATGCTCAAGATCATCATCGTCGCCGGCGCGCGGCCCAACTTCATGAAAATTGCGCCGATCGTCGACGCGATCAGGCGACGTCCATCTGAGTTTCGCGCGGTAGTTGTACACACCGGCCAGCATTATGACGAGGTGATGTCGGAGGCTTTCTTTCGCGATCTGCAATTGCCGTCGCCCGATATCTATCTCGGTGTCGGCTCGGGGACGCACGCCGCGCAGACGGCGGCGGTCATGTCGGCGTTCGAGCCCGTCGTGCTGAAAGAGAAACCCGATTGGGTGGTGGTCGTCGGCGACGTTAACTCAACCTTGGCGTGTGCCCTCGTCTGTTCGAAACTGAACGTCAAAGTGGCCCACGTCGAAGCGGGATTGCGGAGTCGCGATCGATCGATGCCGGAAGAAATCAATCGACTGTTAACCGATCAAATCGCGGACTTATTGTTGACACCTTCGCGCGACGCCGACGCAAATCTGCTGGCCGAAGGGATTCCGCAGGCGCGAATTCGATTTGTCGGCAATATAATGATCGATTCTTTGATGATGCAGCTCGAGCGCGCGCGTGAATCGGCGATCTTGACGAGGCTTGAGATCGAAACTGAGAAGTACGCGGTCTTGACGCTGCATCGTCCATCGAATGTCGATGAGCAGAGAGCATTCGCTCGCATTCTCGACGCGCTCGAACAAATTGCGGCGCGCCTGCCGATTGTTTTTCCGATTCATCCGCGCACCCGGAAGATGATCGATGAACTTGGGCTCGCGCGGCGAGTGGAGAGCATCAGTAATCTGCGATTGATCGATCCTGTCGGCTACCTTGATTTTCTGCGCCTGATGAGCTGCGCGCGCCTCGTGTTGACAGATTCGGGCGGTATTCAGGAAGAGACGACGGTGCTCGGTATTCCCTGCATTACACTGCGCGAGAACACGGAACGACCGATTACTGTCGAGATGGGCACCAACATTATCGCCGGAACCGATACCGACAAAATTGTGGCCGCCGCAAATCGGGCGCTGGACTATCCACCCGACAAATCGAAAGTCCGCGCGCCGGAATTCTGGGATGGCCACACCGCCGATCGAATTCTTGATGCGCTCAGCGAGCGGCGTTAGAGTACCAACTTTAGTTGGGTCTTCCGTTCGTTAAAGCCCGACTAAAGCCGGTACTCTAACGCCTCTAATCAGATTTGCCCTTTCACATTTTCACCTTTAACCTTTTCCCGGCTTGAAATTCATTTCGACAGCGAAACGAATGCTCCGCGGCGAAGTCACTCCCAGAGTTGCCGCTTTGGAAGCTGCGCGCCGGATGCGTGATCTTAGTAACCGGCGCCGTGAGCGGGCCGACCTGTCAGCGTTGGACCAGCAACCAGCCCGGCTCGGCGAGCGGTTTGCGCAGATGAAGGCGCCTGATTTGCTCGCGCATTTCCGGTCCCGGTCAAATCCGAAATTTCTTCCCGGCTTTCAGGATATCGCCGAGACCGCGAAGCTTCAGCAGGAATTGTTTCCGCAGCAGACCGCACAGCTTCTTGAGGCTGCGAATCGAATCATTAACGCGCACTGCTGGCCGCTGCTTGGCTTTGGCGAAAAATGCTTTGGCAAAAACGCGATTCAATGGAATCGAGATCCGTTGTCTGGTTATATCTGGCCGCTTCATTATCACGCGGACATTAATCTGTTTCGCAGCGACGGCTCGGACGGCCGGGTCACTTGGGAGGTAAATCGGCTGTCGCATTTCATCACGCTCGGACGCGCATACGCGATCACGAATGACGAAAGGTTTAGCGCAGAGTTTTTTTGCCAGCTGGGAAGCTGGCGTACCCAGAATCCGGTTGCGCGCGGAATCAATTGGACTTGCGCGATGGAAGCGGCGCTGCGCGCGATTAACCTGCTAACTGCGTTCACGCTATTTGTTGGCGCGCCCCAGATGGATGAGGTAATTCTGAAAGAACTGCTGCGCGTTTTCGATCAGCACGGCGCACACATCAAACGTAACCTGGAATTTTCGCACATCGCCACCAGCAATCATTATCTGGCCGACGTGGCCGGTCTGCTTTGGATCGGCGTGATGTTGCCGGAGTTGCAGGCCGCGAATGAATGGCGCGAATTCGGTCTGCGCGAACTGCTGCGCGAGGTGGACAAGCAGACGTTGTCCGATGGCGCTGACTACGAAGCGTCAACCGGATATCATCGGTTGAAAGTCGAGTTGCATCTCTATTCCCTCCTACTTTGTCGTGCGAACGGGATCGAAATCGACGAGAAGTATCGGACGAAGGTTCGCGCAATGATCGATTACATTCGGGCTTATCTCCGGCCCGAGGGACGAGCGCCTTTGATAGGCGATACCGACAGCGGACAACTGATGCCGATTGTAAAGCGAACGGCCGACGATCAGGCTTACTTGCTGGCGCTGGGCGCAGCAACCTTTAAAGAGCCGAGTTTCAAACTTCCCAGCGAAAACGTGCCTGAGGAATTGCTGTGGATGCTGGGTCCGAAAGCGGTACAGGATTACCGGTCGCTGCCCGATACGCCAATGCATGAGTCTCGCGCCTTTCCCGACGCCGGCATTTTCGTGCTTCGTCATAATGATTTATATCTGCTTTTCAGTGCGAGTGAGTGCGGCGTGAAAGGCCGTGGCTCGCACGGTCACAACGATGCCTTGAGTATCGAGGTGTCGGCCTATGGTGTTCCGTTCATTGTCGATCCGGGAACCTTTCTCTATGTGGCTAACTTGAAAGAGCGTCAGCGTTTTCGATCGACGACGTATCATTCAACGGTCGAGGTCGATGCGCTCGAGCAAAACACCATCGACGAGGAACTGCCATTCATAATTGGAAACG
>DASQYL010000319.1:0-18199 GCA_035639235.1 Pyrinomonadaceae bacterium
GTGCGGTCTGCCAGGTCGTTCAAATAACTGTCAGCAAGAAGATAGAGATTGTCGAGCAGGCCGCTTAAGCTGTCGTTCCGCGGCGCTTGATTCGGTTTATTCGGAGTTGGATTGCGCCCCGGATTATTCCGAGGATCGTTAGGGTCCCTCGGATTGGTTCGATCGCGAGTAGGTTCGGTGTTAGGAAACGGATCGTTCGGCGAAGTTTGCGGCGGCATCTGAGTTCTCGGTCCGAAAATTACCGATGGCGGCGGAATCGGCAACGATCCGCGCGGCATAGTCGGCACGGAAGAAGACGGATCGCTTCCGGGAAACGTCGTCGGCGTGCCCCCACCTGTCGGCAAACGCAGAATGTTGCCACTTGTCGGCAATCCGACTCCGTTACTTTCAGCCTCCTGCTGCCGTGCTAGTCTTTCCGTCTCAGCCCGAGTATCAAACCGAATCGGATAAACGATCACACCGCTTTCATCCAGATCGTGAATCGTCGCTTCGTACGTGGAGGTCAGACTGTGCCAATCCATGCCGTCGGTGAAGATGACTATCGCCTTGCGCCGCTGTAGTGGCCGCAGCGAATCAAGCGCGAACTGCACGGCATCGTACACGCGCGTGTCGTGCCCACTCTGGGTCTGTGAAATCGCGTTGCGCAAAATCGCCTTGTCGTTGGTGAAGCCGGTCAAGTCGTGCAAGTCGCCGTCGAATGAAAGAATCTTCGCCTTGTCCTGCGGCCGAAGCTGTTCGAGAAATTGAATCGCCGCGCGCTGAATCTGTGGTAGCTTTTCCTGCGTGCTGTCGCTCGTGTCCAACATCAGCACCACATCGAACGGCGCGTCCACGGCCGCGAGAAAAGCAATCTCCTGCGGCACGCCATCTTCCGCCAGAGTGAATTCTTCCTTCTTCAAATCGCCGATGTATTTTCCGTCGCGCGAAGCCGCGATGACCGGAACCGTGACCAGGTTCGTGTCAATCTTCAGCGTCTCGATTTCCTGATCCCGTGAAGGAGGCGGCGGTGCGCCAATCGTATCCCGCTTCTGCCCTGTCGTTTGCGCGCACACCTGTGCCCCGATTAGCAGAATCGATACGAACAGCGCCTGAACTGATCGTTTCATAGTGATTGGTGATCTGACTTCCCTTCCGATGCGGAAATAAGACAGCGCGTTGTCGCCCGAGGAGATATGACCATTGTATGCTCGTTCGAGACGACTGCCAACGCGGATCACCATTTTCACCACATTATCCAATTGACGCCATATCTATCTGCCGTACAATTGCGCCATGTACCTCATGCTTGCACTTGGTGTAGTGACTTTGGTAATGGCTTACTTGGGTTATCACCTCTCAATAACGCCTGCCAAGTCCCGGAGATCAAAGTTCATTTATCGAGCCGTGTTCATAGTGAGCGGTCTTATTTCGCTCGTATTGATTGGGATTCAAGGTCATCAAGCCGATCAGTCAGAAATGGAAACAAGAGTAGCGCGCCAAGACGCAAGGGCGTCACAGGAGAGACTCCACGCGACAATGGATCAGCTCGGGACACAGACGGGAGAGATTCAACGTAATGAGAGCGAGATAAAGCGAGTGCAAGGATTGAATACGGAACTACAAAACAAGTTATTAGACCAAAGCGGTCAGTTGATGGACTCAAGCAAACAAATCACCGATCTATCCAAACAAGCGATTGATGTAACGACAGGCGGCAATAGCTTTTGTTTTATGTATCTATCACCCCAGTTCAGTTCTAAAGGCTTGACGCCTACTTTCGAACGGATGGGGCGCGAGCCGTTATACGACATTCATGTCCAAATAGTTGATATCGAGAAATTTGACGAACTTGAGAAGCAGAGTCAGAGCATCGGGCGTTCGTTGCCTTTTTTCAACGAAGCTAATCTCTTCATGTCTATCGGAAACATGCGCCCGGGCTCTGCCTATTACCCGGGTCAGTACGGTCAGATAGTTTTAAGAGGGGATTCGACAGTACACAACTTCAACGCTTATTTTGACGCGCGAAACGGGGACTGGAACCAAACGATACAACTTCGCAAGGTAGGGAACGAGTGGATACAAGCAACACGGGTCTGGCGTTGGACCGGAAAAAAGGACATTCTGATGTTTCAGCAGATACCTAAAGAGTTTCCTGGCGTGCCGGATTGGCCTCCGCTACAACTAAAACCAAAGAAATCCAACCCCAAACACTAGAGGCATTAATTAATTCTTTTTTTGGCGTCGTCCCGAGCACTAAAACGACGCGGATGCGTGTCGATTGCGGCGATCTGCCGCGAGTGTTATAAACAAGCCAATGGCTACCAATCCCAAATCAATCGAAGGAATCTACAAAGAAGGCAAGGTTGAGTTACTCGAAACTCCGGACGATGTGGACGAGGCGCGCGTGATCGTTACGTTCATCCCCGAAGACTCGGTCGACCTTGCGGCGCGTGGCTTCGACGAGTCGCAGGCGACCAACCTGCGCGCGCGTTTGCAAACTTTTGCGGAAGATTGGGAGCGGCCAGAAATGGGAGCATACGATGCGTTATAAGCGCGGCGATGTCGTGCTCGTGCTGTTTCCTGATTCAAACCTTCGCACCGCCAAACGCCGTCCCGCCATCGTTGTTCAAGCAGACAATCTCGCAACCGGATTACCACAGACCATCATCGCGATGATCACAAGCAACATGGTGCGCGCCGGCCATCCAAGTCGCTTTACGCTGCTGTTAGATTCACCAGAAGGAAAACGTGCTGGCATTCTGATGGACTCGGTGGTGATGACAGATAACTTAGCTACCGTGCGCGAAAGCGAAATCGACCGAAGTCTCGGCGTAATCAGCGATATGACCGGAGTTGATCGTGGATTGCGACGAACGCTAGGTCTGTAAGCGCCAGGATTATCGTCAATCGTGCTCTAGTGAGGCGCTGGTAGACCATTGGCCCGGCCAATATACGCTTCGCTCATCCCCGTGATGTCTCCTCGGGAGAAGAAAATGCAGATGGTAGTGACTAGCTTGCCCTCGCTTCAATTCGCTCTATTCCTGTAAAGTCTCCCGAATGGAATTTCTCCATAACTCGCTGCAGTTGATCGAGCAGTACATGCTCGCCTACGGATATTGGGCCGTGTTTTTTGGAGTGATGCTGGAGAACGCGGGGCTGCCGGTTCCCGGCGAAACGATTCTTTTGGTTGCCGGTTACTTCGCGTCAACCGGAGTGTTTCGCGTTCCGCTCGTGATGTTGATAGCCGCGAGCGGCGCAGTTGTCGGCGACAACATCGGGTTCTGGATCGGTCATCATTTCGGCAGGCCATTCCTTTTGAAGATCGGGCGCTTCTTTTTTCTGACGCCGAAGCGTCTCGAGCACATGGAGAATTATTTTAAAAGTCACGGCAATAAAACGATTCTAGTGGCGCGCTTCATCACGGGCTTGCGGGTCTTCGCCGCGCTGCTCGCCGGCGCTTCGAAGATGCCATGGCGCGTGTTCGTCGTTTACAACATCGCCGGCGCCGTGCTTTGGTCGATAACCATAACCCTGCTCGGTTATCTCTTCGGTCAAAGCCTCCCGCTACTCGTGAAATGGGTTGGACATACCGGCACAATTCTGCTGGTCGCTGCGATCATTGTCGGCCTCGTTATTTGGAAAGTACGAAAGCATCGTAAAGAAACATGACGGGCGTTCTGATTTCACCTCGCGACTCAAATCGACCGCTCGTCGGCGCGTTGGAGAATTCGGACAGCCGCTGTATAACATGGCCGCGGTTATGTATCGACGCGCCGCGGGACGACGCACGCCTCATTGAAGCGATTGAGCATCTGTTCGGTTATGACTGGGTGATCTTGAAGAACCTGCGCGCCGCGCACTACTTCCTGAAAGCGCTGCAACAGCATTCGCCGGACCCACTCGACTCATTGCGTGTGCTTGCGGTCGGACAAACAACCGCAGAGAAGCTCGCGGAGCTTCAGAATCATGTGGACATCGTTCTCGAACGATTTGCGACATCTGAAATTTATGATGCGGTTCGAAGGTACGTCGGCGATGACGAAAGCACGCGCCTCAATATTCTGGTTCCCGGCGCAAACGTGTTCCGCGAAGCGTTCGAAGAACAATTCGCAGCCGCGGGCGCGCGAGTCGATTCAGTCGCCGCATACCAAACCACTCCCGATCTCGATCATTTAACGAGGCTTAAGGCTTTGCTCGCGGGTGAAGCAATCGATTACGTGGTGTTTGCCTGCGCTGACGAAATCGACGAATTAGCCGCCGTATTCGACATCAACGATCTTCAACGTGTCCTGGGCGCAGTGTCAGTTGTTTGTCTCGATGAATCGATCGTCAAGGCGGCCAAACTATTTGGGCTCGCTAAGGTAATCGCGCCATCACGCCCATCATTTGAGGCTGTGACTGATTTAATCGCCCGCCTGCAAACGTGACGCAACCCGCGTCGGCAAGTCGCCAACTTACGGTACATCCATTGTGCTAAACTCAAGTTGATGAAGGGCCGCGTACTCATCATCGACAACGATCGCGCGCACAGCGACACCCTCGCTGAGAGCATGAAGGTCGCGGACTACGACGTGCGCACGACAGCGCCCGACCATTCCGCGATCGAGATTGCCGAGAGCTTCGCGCCTACTGCAATCGTGATCGATCCTTCGGTTGACGGTTTCGACTCGTTTTCGTTATTGCGCGAACTGCGGATTCAACAACCACACACGCCTGTGATCCTTGCCGCAAGCAACAGCTCGGTCGAACTCGCGTTGCGTGCGATCCAGGAAGAGGGCGCTTATCACTACTTCGAGAAGCCTGTCGATCCGGAAAAGTTTTTGACCGTTCTTGAAGGCGCGGTCGAACTGGCCGAGGCGCGTCGCGAAAATGAAATCCTGCGGCGGCAACTCCGCGACCGCGGCGCGTTTGGCGAACTGGTTGGCAATTCCGAAGCCATGCAGCGTGTGTATGTTTTGATCGAACAGGTCGCTTCGTCTTCAGCTTCGGTTTTGATCACGGGCGAATCCGGAACCGGCAAGGAACTCGTCGCCCGGACGATTCATAATCTCAGTCCCCGGCGCAACGCACCGTTTCTGGCGATCAACTGCTCGGCGATTCCCGACACGTTGATGGAATCGGAGTTGTTCGGACACGAAAAAGGCGCGTTCACCGGCGCGGTTTCGCGACGTCATGGTTGTTTCGAATTGGCGACCGGGGGCACGTTGCTGCTCGACGAGATCGGCGAGATGCCAACGTTGCTGCAAGCGAAACTCTTGCGCGTTTTGGAAGAGCGCGTGGTGCACCGTCTCGGCAGCCGCAAAGATATTTCCGTCGACGTGCGACTGCTCGCCGCCACAAATAAAGAACCGCACGGCGCCGTGCGTGACGGCACGCTGCGCGAGGACTTACTTTATCGTTTGAACGTGATCTCGATTCACCTGCCGAAACTTTCCGAACGCCTCGAAGACCTTCCGTTGCTGACGCAACATCTGATTACGCGGTTGGCTTCGAAGCATAACCGGCCGGCGCGATTTATCAGTCCGGCAGCGCTCGATGCCTTGCGGTTTCATTCGTGGCCGGGAAATGTCCGCGAGTTAAGAAACGTGATCGAGCGTGCGGTGGTGATTTGTTCGGCCGAGCAAATAGAACGCCATCACTTCGCGCCTTATCCATTCGATCAAAGACAGAAACTTCGCAACGAAGACACGGTGACGTTTCCAGTGGGCACGCCGTTAAGAGAAATTGAACGGCAGATGATTCTGCGCACGCTCGAAAAAACCGGCAACAACAAGACGCGTGCGGCGCAACTATTGAACATCAGTTTGAAGACGCTGCATAATAAGCTCAACGATTATCGCGCGCGCGGCCTGCTTGCCGATCGAGACTATGGCAAATGATTCGCGCGTACTCCTCTTTTTCATAGACGGTCTCGGCATCGGCACACGCGGGCCGCACAATCCTCTCGATGGACTCGCGGACGCAGATCCTCTCGCAATTTTTCAGGAACAATCTGCAGGGACTAGCTCTGCCGCGACAGAACCATTTGACGGGATCGTGGTTGCGACCGACGCATGTCTCGCTGTCACAGGCCGGCCGCAGAGCGCATCCGGGCAAACGACAATCCTGACCGGCGTGAACGCGCCGCAGATCATCGGCGCGCACAAGCAGGGCTTCCCAAACCAACCACTGCTGGATATCATTCGCGAGCATTCGATTTTCCTTCAGCTAAAGAACAAAGGAATAGAATCGATCACCTTCGCGAATACTTACACACAGAAGTTTTTCGAGCGGCGCCCGCGTTGGATTTCGGCAACGACAGCGGCAGTCGAAGCTGCTGGTTTGCGCTTCAATATTGTCAATGACTTGCGCGCCGGACGAGCCGTCTATCATGACTTCACGAACGCGATGCTGATTGAGCGCGGCGAGAAGGTCGAACCGCGTACGGCGGAAGAAGCGGGACGCGTGCTCGCGAGCATCACCTCGTCGCATCGGTTCACGCTGTACGAATACTTCATCACGGACAGAATTGGTCACGCGCAGGATATCAATGAAGCTCGACGGGTGCTGCCGAAACTCGCCCAAATGATCCGAACGCTGCTCGCGAATCTCGATCTGAAGAAGACCACGGTCATCCTTACGAGCGATCACGGCAATATCGAGGACCTGTCCGTGCGCAATCACACGCTTAACCTGGTGCCCACGATCGTTTGGGGCCGCGACAAACAAACAATTGCTTCACGCATTCGCTCGCTGGTTGATATAAGTCCCGCGATTGTCGAAACGTTAACCGCCGACTGAATACGATGGACTCGTCGCCTGCAACTCCAACACAGAAGGTTGCCGTTCCGCGTTATTCCTACTACGCGCTGTCAGTACTGACACTGGTTAATTTTCTCAACTATATCGATCGACAAGTATTGCCTGCCGTCGCGCCGAGCATGCGTGCCGAACTCGGATTGTCACAAGCCGAGATCGGTTTTATGGAAGACGCACTATTGATCTCGTTCACCGTTCTCGCGCTGCTGTTTGGAAGACTCGGAGATCGTTACTCGCGTACGAAACTGATGGCAATCGCGGCAGCGGTCTGGAGCATTGCCACGGGTTTGACGGCCATCACCGATCATTCGCCGTGGCTGCCGCACGGCATTGAATTTCAAATTCCGATTCTTCACCTGACAGTTTTGTTATCCGGTGTGGCCTTGGCACTCTGCGCGGTGCGAGCTTTGGTTGGCATCGGCGAATCATCCTATTCAACCATCACGCCTACATTGATTGCTGATTATTTTCCGCCGGACCGTCGCGCCACCGCGCTCGGCACGTTCCAGGCCGCGATTCCGATGGGTTTCGCATTGGGGTACGCGATTGGCGGCGTGCTCGCCAGCTACTTCGGGTGGCGGGTGGCATTCATGACGGTGGGTCTGCCGGGCTTGATAACAGCAGTCATCGTCTGGCTATTGAAAGAGCCGGAACGCGGTAAGACCGAAACCGCCGCATCAGTGTTGGAGTTGGAAGCAAACGAGCCGGCGATCGCGGGACACAATCAATCGTGGTTGCGCACCTGTTGGCAAATTATTCGCACGCGTGACTGGCTGCTTTCGACGGCGGGCTACACGGCTTTGACTTTTGTGCTCGGCGCTTTCGCCACTTGGGCCAGCTCGCTGCTGCAAGAAGAAAAGGGCATGAGTGAGCTTGGTGCGAACCTGGTACTCGGCATAACGACGTTGGCTGCCGGTGCCTTGGGAACATTCGGCGGAGGCTGGATTGCCGATCGCATCGTAGCGAAAAAAAGAAATGGCTACTTTTTGGTTTGCGCCGTCGGCAGTCTTCTCGGAATCGTTCCGAGTATTCTCGCGCTTGTGACGCATCGGCCAATCTACTTCATTACCGCGATCTTTCTCACGGTTTTCTTTCTGTTCATAAACAATGCCCCGTTTCACGCCATCCTCGTGAGCAGCGTGCCGCCCAGCATTCGCGCCTCAGCCATGGCGCTTAACATCGTGGCGATTCATCTCTTCGGTGACGTGATTTCGCGCGGCGGAGTGGGAATGCTTTCAGATAATCTTAAGCTCGGAAAAGTCGGACCACTCGCCGGCGCCGCCGCTATCTTCAGAATCGATCCAATCCGCGAGCATCTTACGGCCGCATTGCTTCTGGTGCCTCCGGCGTTGCTAATCTCAGCGCTCTTTTTCTACTGGGGTGCGAAGCGGCACCGAAGATAATATCGCGTGGCCCGACAGCGTGGGCGAGAGTGCGCCGAGTAGATCAAAGTCCGAAACCCGATCCCCGTTTTCCAAACGAGACTACATGCATGGCGATCAACGCGACTACCACCACCGCCACGGCGACGATCGCGATTGTTTGCGTCTTTGAGAGATTGTTTCGACCGGTTGAAGTCTGTCGTGAAGCCGGGATCTTGCTCTTTCCCTTTCGTAGCGGCAACCAGACGTGAAATATCTTTCGTCAGGTTTTCGTTATGTGCCGATTTCGATTCCGCCGAGGCTGGCCGAACAGGCAGGCCCGAGAAAATATCCTCTTTGGTATTACTTCGGCTTTTCGGTCCAATGCAGTAGAAACGCGACCAGATCTTTCTTCATCATCTTGCGTGCAGCCTCAAACTCTCCGTAGCCACTCCAGTAGATCATACTGCCGTCGCTTTTCAGGACGACCAAAGCCGGCACGCCTCTCTCTAATGGAATCTTATAGAGCTTCACCAGATCGAGATTCTTTTCGCCCTCTCCAATGTCGACATGAACCAATAGATAGTTTTCACTGAGAATCTTTCCGGCTTCACCTTCGTGCAACGCATGGTCCAACACATGGCAGTCGTAACACCAGTTTGCGCCGAAGACGAGTAGTACGCGTTTCTTTTCGGTTGCAGCACGCTTTAGCGCCTCGGCGATCTCTTTGTTGGCGTCAGCATTCGCAGCATAGATGTTCGCGTCAGGAGTGACTGAATCGAGCACCTCCGGATTCGTGGCTGGCTGAGCTTGGGCCATGGCGACGTGGGCCATCGCGCAAAATATGAATGCCAGAAATGGAATTGATGCGGTTGGTTTCATGATTGCCATATCATTTTGCTCAGCTTGAAAGCTCAATTAACGTCACGGTCCAATTTTCAAATGACGCTTCTCGATGAATTCCTTGTATTGGGCACGAAGATTCGGATCGATCTTAAACGCTTTTTCAAAGTCCTGTTGCGCTGCAGACGTCCGGCTGAGCATGGCCTCGATCGCGCCGCGATTCGCGTAACCCTGTGCCAAGTTAGGATTCAGTTCGATAACCTTGTCGTAATCCGCGAGCGCACCTTCGAGATCTTTCTTTGATTCGCGCGCGGTGGCTCGGGCGAAGAAAGTGCCTTCCTCGGCTTTGAGCTGGAGCGCCGCGTCGTAATCAGCGATGGCGCCGTCGAAGTCCTGTTTACTTTGTTTCGCCTGGCCGCGATTGACATAAGCCTCGGCAAATTTTGGCGCCAGAACCAAAGCGCTGTTGTAATCCCTAATGGCGCCGTCGAAATCTTTCTTTTGCTGCAGCGCCGCGCCGCGATTATAAAAAGCCTCGGCATATTTCGGATTCAACTCGAGTGCACTCGTGTAATCAGCGATGGCGCCGTCAATCTCGTTCTTGGCGATTCGCGCAGTGCCGCGATTGTTGTAAGCGAGCGGTGACCGCGGCTCAATTTCGATGGCTTTTGAGAAATCGGCGATCGCGTCGTCATAATCGCTCTTGTTCAGAAATGCAACTGCCCGCATGTAGTACCCATCCGGGTTTTTCGGGTCGAATTCGATCGACTTTGAGTAGTCGGCAATAGCGCCGTCCCAGTCTTCTTTGGCCAAACGGGCGTTGGCGCGATTGAAGTAAAACGCAGTAAGAGCCTGCGGTCTTCCGCCGCGCGCGATCGCCGTCGTGAAATCCTCAATGGCGCCGGCGATGTCGCCCTTCGCCTGCCGTTCGAGACCGCGGTTGTTGTAGTCCTCACCGGTCTTCGGCGTTTGTGCAGCAGCGGTAAAGCTTAACGTCAGCAACACTGCGAATAGGCCGAAAGTTATCTTCATGGGTTCGCGGAATTCGCCTCAGCCGAATAGTTATGTAAAATGCTTCGACATTCTAACGCAAACTGTTAGTTTGCGTGCGCTCTGGAAGCGATGCCCAAGCGAACTGATATCCACAAAATTCTTATCATTGGTTCCGGCCCGATCGTCATCGGACAAGCCTGCGAATTTGACTACTCCGGCACCCAGGCGTGCAAGGCTTTGCGGCAGGAGGGCTACGAAGTCGTGCTCGTCAATTCGAATCCGGCAACCATCATGACCGATCCTGAGATGGCTGACCGCACTTACATCGAGCCGCTCACCATCGAATCTGTTTCGGCCATCATTCGTAAAGAAAAACCCGACGCGCTACTGCCGACCGTCGGTGGGCAGACAGCGTTGAATCTGGCGATCGCTCTGGACGACGCCGGCGTGCTGCAAGAATTCGGCGTCGAGATGATCGGCGCCAAACGCGAAGCAATCAAAGTCGCCGAAGATCGCCTGCTCTTCAAACAAGCGATGGACGAAGCCGGCTTGTCGATGCCGCGCGGTGGTTTCGCAAAGACGTGGGCCGAAGCCGAAGAGATTGTGAAAGACACAGCTTACCCGGCGATTATTCGGCCGTCATTCACACTCGGCGGCACGGGCGGCGGGACGGCATTCAATCCCGAGGAATACGAAGAAATCGTGCGCAACGGTCTCGCCGCGTCTCCAATTCACGAGGTGTTGATTGAAGAATCGATCCTCGGTTGGAAGGAATTTGAGTTGGAGGTGATGCGCGACCTCGCTGACAACGTCGTGATCATCTGCTCGATCGAGAACTTCGATCCGATGGGCGTACACACTGGCGATTCGATTACGGTAGCGCCGATTCAAACGCTTACCGACCGCGAATATCAGACCCTGCGCGACATGGCGATTACGATCATTCGCAAGGTCGGCGTCGAGACTGGCGGATCGAATATTCAGTTCGCCGTCAATCCTGACAACGGCGAAGTGCGCATCATTGAAATGAATCCGCGCGTCTCGCGTTCGTCCGCTTTGGCTTCGAAAGCGACCGGATTTCCGATCGCTAAAATTGCCGCAAAGCTGGCGGTAGGTTACACGCTCGACGAAATTCCCAACGACATCACCAAGAAGACTCCGGCGTCGTTCGAGCCGACGATCGATTATGTCGTCACCAAGATTCCGAAGTGGAATTTCGAGAAATTCCGCGAAGCCGAAGACGTGCTCGGCACCCAAATGAAATCCGTAGGCGAAGTCATGGCCATCGGCCGCACCTTCAAGGAGTCATTATTCAAAGGTTTGCGATCGTTGGAAGCGGTCAAGCCTCTTCGTCTCGAAAATGTTCCGAACGACGAATTACAGCGCAAGCTCGCACGCCCGAACTCGCAAAGATTTTCGTATATCACGTATGCTTTGGAACACGGTTGGTCGATCGATGAAATCTATCGATTGTCGAAAATCGATCGCTGGTTCCTCGATCAGCTGAAACAGGTGATGGAAATTCAACGCGAGATCGAGTCAGAACCGCCTGCGGTAGCGGGCGAGCCCCCATCGCTTGAGCAGATCCCTCTCGACCTCCTTCGCGCTTTCAAAGAAGCTGCGCTCTCAGATCGCCGTCTCGCATACTTGACGAAACGCAGTGAAGACGAAATCCGCGCTTACCGAAAGTCTCTTGGTTTGATTCCCGTTTATAAACGCGTCGACACGTGCGGCGCTGAGTTTGAATCGTACACGCCTTATCTTTATTCCACTTACGAAGAAGAAGATGAGGCGCAGCCAACAGATCGCCAGAAGATCATGATCCTGGGCTCCGGTCCAAACCGCATCGGCCAGGGCATTGAGTTCGATTACTGCTGTTGCCACGCTTCGTTCGCGCTGCACGAAGCCGGCTACGAAACGATCATGGTTAACTGCAATCCGGAAACTGTTTCGACCGACTATGACACTTCCGATCGTTTGTACTTCGAGCCGCTGACCTTCGAAGATGTTCTGAACATCGTCGACGTTGAGCAGCCCACCGGCGTCATTGTCCAATTCGGCGGCCAAACGCCACTGAATCTGGCGATGCGCTTGCATGAAGCCGGCGTGCCGATCATCGGCACTTCACCCGACTCGATCGACTTAGCTGAGGATCGCAAACGCTTCGGAGCGCTCTTGAATGAACTCGGAATTCCGCAACCTGAAAATGGCACGGCGACGTCGATTGCCGGCGCACGGGAAGCTGCCGATCGCATCGGCTATCCAGTCCTGGTACGTCCGAGCTACGTGCTCGGCGGGCGCGCGATGGCCATCGTTTACGATCAGGATAGCCTCGATGAATACATGCGCACGGCGGTTGATTTCTCGAACGAACGGCCTGTGTTGATTGACAAGTTTCTCGAACAAGCCGCTGAATTCGACGTCGACGCGCTCGCCGATGAAACCGCCTGCGTCATCGCCGGCATTCAGGAACACATCGAAGAAGCCGGCATTCATTCAGGCGACTCATCATGCGTGCTGCCGCCGGTGCGCAGCGCGGAAGAACATCTTGAGACGATGCGTCATTACACGCGCCGGCTCGCTTCAGCTTTGTCAGTCAAAGGCCTGATGAATATCCAGTTCGCGATCAAAGACGATCGCGTTTACGTTCTCGAAGTCAACCCGCGCGCGTCGCGCACCGTGCCTTTTGTCTCAAAAGCGACCGGCGTTCCGCTGGCGCGGATCGCGTCAGTCGTGATGGCGGGCAAATCCTTGAAAGAGTTCGGTCTGCCCGACGATCTGACCGTCGATCGCTTCTACATCAAATCGCCCGTCTTCCCTTTTCGAAAATTTCCTGGGGTCGATCCGGTGCTGAGTCCCGAGATGCATTCTACCGGCGAGGTGATGGGCATCGGCGAAACTTTCGGCGAGGCCTATGCGAAGGCAATGACCGCCGCCGGTCTCGATCTACCGAGCAGTGGTACCGCCTTCATCAGCGTAAAAGACTCTGACAAAGGACAGGCCGTCGTACTCGCCCGCCGCCTGGCGCGATTAGGATTTGATTTGATCGCCACTGTTGGCACCGCCGCGCGCCTGCGTGAAGTCGGACTCGAATGCGAAACGGTTTTCAAGGTCAACGAAGGACGGCCGAACGTGGCCGATTTAATCAAGCAAGGCGACATGGCTCTGGTCATTAACACACCGTTGGGCCGTTCGTCGCATTATGACGAGCAAGCAATCCGGCGCGCCGCGCTGCAATACAACGTGCCGTGCGTCACGACGATGACCGGCGCGCAGGCTTTGGTCGAGGCGCTCGCGTCACGCCTCGAAGACAAATCGATCGCCGTTCATCCGCTGCAGGAGTTGCACGCGGTCAGTGCGAGTGCGCGAGGTTGAGTAGGGTCTGAGCGATGAAGTCAGTACCGCCCGCGTTAGCGGGTGGGTTAAAGCGCACCGCTGATTTCTATGATCGCTCTTGATCCCATCTGCTCACGCAGATGGTACTGACTCCGTTATGACTCGAATCAATGCCGTCATCATCACCGTCAGCGACGCTTGTGCGAGCGGCGAGCGCGACGACAAATCAGGAGAACTGTTACTTGAGCTATTAACAGAGCTTGGCGCGAAGATCGTCGCGCAAGACATCGTCAACGACGATCTCGATCCGCTCGCGCACAAGCTGCGCGCTTACGCCGACCTTAAACACGTCAACCTGATCGTCACAACCGGCGGCACGGGGTTCGGCCCGCGCGACAACACACCCGAAGCGACGCTGCAAGTGATTGAACGCGCCGCACCTGGCCTCTCTGAAGCGATGCGCATCGAAACTCTCAAAAACACTCACATGGCGATGATCTCGCGCGGCGTAAGCGGCATCCGCTCATTCACGCTCATCATTAATCTGCCCGGCTCACCCAAAGCTGTGCGAGAAAGTTTCGAGGTGATCAAGCCAGTCCTGCCCCACATCATCGACTTGATGGCCGGCGAGACGCGGCACGATTAAATCAGAGCTGCCCGCGTCTTAATTCGCTTCTTGACATGACATGAGTATACTCATATATTTCGTGAGTACACTCATGAGACGAGCATGACGGGGACTAAGCAAGGCGGTAAACGCTCAAAGACGGTCGGCAGCCGCCACCCTAAAAAACGTGGCGGCTCGGCTTCGCGGAAGAAGACGACTCGCCGCGTCACCTCGCGCGCTGCAAATAAAGAAGCTATCCGCGAACGCATCGTGAAAGCCGCGCTCAATCTCTTTCAGACCAGAGGCTTCGACGCTACCACCACCAAGGTCATCGCGCGCAAAGCCAAGATCGCCGAAGGCACGGTTTTTAATTACTTCAAAAGTAAAGACGATATCGCGCTGCACTTCTTCGAGCAGGAAGTCGATTCGGCGATGGCTGCGGTGCGCGACAATCCGCGTCTGAAAAAGGCGCCGCTCGAAGAAAAGCTCTTTGCGCTGGTGCATGCGCAGTTGGAATACCTGGCACCTTACGAGCGGTTCATCGGCGCGGCGATGATTCATGCGCTGAAGCCGTCTTCGCCACTCGGGCCCTTCAGTCACCGGGCGATGGAGTTGCGGCATCGGTATTTGCGTTTCGTCGAGGAACTCATCGACGAATCGCTGCCGAAGAAACAAAATCCGCTCGGCTGGCTCGCGCCGGAAGTTTTTTGGATTTATTACATGGGCGCGCTGCTCTATTGGCTCTACGACTCGTCCGAAGGGAAGCAGAACACGCTCGCGTTTCTCGACCGGTCTTTGAGCATGGGCGCGGCGATGCTGCGACAGGGCAAGCGTTATGTCAGATGATCACGATGCGCCGTTGCGGCGCGCATTGAGCCTGGCAAATGCCGGCGTCGGCGTCGCGGGCAGTTACCTCGGCTATGCGCTGCAGCGCGCCTTCCTCGATGAAACGAAACGCAATGCGAAATTGAAAGCGACGCACACGCGCGCGGGGCGGCGCATGGCGGACGAGATGAAGGCCCTGCGCGGCGCGGCCATGAAGCTGGGCCAGACGTTGAGTTTGCAGACCGGCACCTTGCCCGACGAAGCGCTGGCTGAATTAGCCACGCTGCAGATGAGCGCGCCGCCTATGCACCCGTCGCTTGTACGCGCGCAATTCAAACAGAGCCTCGGCGCCCATCCCGAAGACATATTCAAACAATTCGAGTCGGAACCGTTTGCCGCCGCATCGCTCGGCCAGGTCCATCATGCAGTGACTCGCAAAGGCGAGCAGGTGGCCGTGAAGATTCAGTATCCCGGCATCCGGCAATCGCTCGCGAACGACTTCAAAATGTTTCGCGCGATCAGCAAACCAGCGCAGGCTTCGGGACACATTCCCAAGCACGCAATCGACGAGGTCGAGCAGCAGATCGTCGCCGAGACCGACTATCGGAAAGAGGCGGCGAACATCGAATTCTTTCATCGGCACCTCGCGCCGCTCGATTATGTCGCCGTTCCGCGGGTGCTCCACGAATATTCTTCAGACAAAGTGCTGACGATGTCTTTGATGAAGGGGCAGCATCTCGATGATTTTCTGGCGCGGCGCCCTTCGCAGAAGCTCAAAGACAAGCTTGGCGAACGTCTATTCGACTTATTCTACTTTCAAGTTCTAAAGGTCGAAGCGCTGCACGCCGACCCGCACTGGGGCAATTACTTATTCACCAATGACGGTGGCATTTCGCTGGTGGATTTTGGCTGCGCCAAGTACATGTCGAAATCGACCGTCGATTATCTGCGGGCTGGCTTCTTATTTCCCGGCTCGACGAGTTCGCCCGAGTTCCACCGGCTTCTTGAAAAATATTACGAGGACGAAAACCGCAAGTTGCCGCGCGCTACGCGGCGCGCACTGATTGCGTTCGCTGAGAATTTCTACCGTCGGGTCTATCCGCCGAGCCTGGACCATGATGTGGCATTCGATTTTAGCGATCCACAATTTCTCCAGGACTTTCTCGCTGCTTCCAAAGACCTTTTCAAAACGAAAGGCGTCCTGATCGAATTGATCTTTCTGGCGCGCGCGGAAATGGGTATGTACCAAACCTTGCACCGGCTCAAGGCAAGAGTTCACACCAGCCAAATTGTCAGAAAGTACCTATAGCAAACCATCGGCGCAGTAGCCCTCCCGTCAGGGAGAACTCGGCTGCGTCCTTGAAGCAACTAATTTTTCTTCCCACCACAATTTGACGATGTTAGACTGCACCCGCTCTTAGGAAGAATCGTCTCTGATTCTCACAAACCTTTAGTCTTCTCTCTTATATGAGCACCAAGACTGTTTTCATCAGCTATTCGCACGATTCAGCTAAGCATCAGCGGCGCGTGCTGGCCCTTTCTGAACGGCTGCGCGCGGATGGCATTAAGACGATACTGGATCAATATCTAAACGGCTCTCCACTTCAGGGCTGGCCCCGTTGGATGTTGGATCAGATGGACGAGGCCGACTCGGTTTTGGTTATCTGCACGCGCAGCTACTATCGGCGCTTTCGCGGACATGAACAGCCGGGCAAGGGCAAAGGCGGAGATTGGGAAGGCGCGCTGATCACGCAAGAGATTTACGATAGCCGCAGCCGCACTAAGAAATTCGTTCCGGTTATCTTTTCTCCCGCGGATGAAAAGTTCATTCCTGAACCGCTGCGAGCTATCACCTATTTCACTTTGACGTCCGAGGCCGGATACCAGACGCTCTATGATTCATTGCTCGACCAGGCAGGCGTTCAACCCAGGCGCGTGGGCAAACTAAAGAAGAAAGCGCGTGCGAAAGGACAGCCATTAGCTTTTGACCAAGGCAGCCAGCGTTTGAACAACGCGCAAAACGATCGCCGGTCGGATTCAACTGCCGCCACCCAAAGCGCGGATGCGATCGACTCTTATCGCCGCGCCATTCGACTGCTTTCCGATGGAGAGTATGAAGAGGCGCTGGCTGCATTCAATCAGGCCATCGATCAGGATCCGACTCTAGCGTTAGCCTTCTACAATCGCGGGCTGACTCAGTATTACAAACGCGAAGACGACGCGGCCATCGCCGATTACAATCGATCTCTGGAATTGGGATTCAACGACGCAATCGTCTTTCGCAATCGCGCGAATAGCTACTCGCGCATGGGCGATGTCGCGCGCGCCCTGGCAGATTATGCTCAGGCTATTGCGCTCGAACCGGGAAACGCCCTCGCGTATTTGAATCGCGGCGAGGTGTACGAAAACACTCTACAGAAAGACCTTGCGATTGCCGATTACAAGACCGTTCTCACGCTGGTCTGCGAAGAGTCGCTCAAGGAAGAGGGGCGCCGGCGGCTGACGAACATGGGCGTGAAAATAGCCGCGCCTTCACCGGCACTGGCGATCTGGCAAAAGAAGCTGGCTTTCCTGCAAGCCGAAGAAGCCAAGGCGTCCGACGCCGATCAAAAATTTTCGATTCAAGAGCGCATCGAAGAAGCACAAGCGAAGATTCGTGAGTTGGGAGATTGACCAGTGAGCGACGCGCTGACGATTTGGCGGAAGAAGCTGGACTACCTGGAAGCGCAGGAGGCCATCGAGTCCGATGCCGCCCAGAAGTTCGAGCTGGCCGAACAAATCGCCGAAGCCAAAGCCAAAATCTCAGAACTCGAATCGCCGCGCAAACAGGAACCGGCTGAGGTTTCAACTTTCAAAGCGGACATCTCACGCATCGACAAGTACGCGCCCGCCGAACTGATTGGACGCGAAAGCGAAATCGCTCTGCTTGACGATGCCTGGGACAAAGTCGTTCGAGATGAAAAGAAGCGCCCTCATGTTTTCACGTTCGTCGCGCTTGGTGGTGAAGGCAAGACATCGCTGGTGGCAAAGTGGGCTGCGGGACTGGCGCATCAGGATTGGCCGGGATGTGATGCGGCATTCGCGTGGTCGTTCTACAGCCAAGGCACAAGTGATAAGACCCAAGCTTCGTCTGATACATTTCTGAAAGAAGCTCTTCTTTTCTTCGGCGATGAAGAAACGGCCAACAGCGCGAAGAACTCATTCGACAAGGGCCGGCGCTTGGCACAGCTCGTAGGCGAGCGCCGCGCGTTCTTGATCCTCGACGGCCTGGAGCCGCTTCAATACGCGCCGACGTCGCCAACAGGCAGCGAACTCAAAGACCAGGGCGTGTCCGCTCTGCTCAAGGCACTCGCCACCAAGAGCAACGGTCTCTGTGTAGTAACAACTCGTTATTCAGTTCCCGATCTCCGCAACTTCTGGCAGACCACCGCAAAGGAGATCAAACTGACATCGCTTT
>DASQYL010000320.1:0-8577 GCA_035639235.1 Pyrinomonadaceae bacterium
GTGAAGGATTGGAGCGCGAATCTTTGGTGCCTGCTCAACCTGAGCGTTTGGTACGACCGCTGGCTTGGATGAGCTAAGCGACTTCGAAATTGACTGGCGCGCAACCGTCTCGGTTGCTGCTTTGGAGAATGCAAGCGAGGACCCTTGCGCTCCAGTCTGAAGCTCGAAACGGCCATTAGCCTATGACTGAAATCTCAGAGAGCGCGTCACTTCATGCGGTTGAGGCGCCATCTTTCGGCAGTCTCGCCTCGGGCGTCGCGCTGACATTCGCAGCGCGTTTGCTGATTCTTGGATCGGCCCTGGCATCGAGCGTGATTGTTGCGCGCTGGTTAGGGCCCGCTGGGACCGGCGCGCTCGCAGTGCTCAATGTCACCACCGCTTTGGCCATGCAGTTCGGCAGCGCCGGCATTCCCTCCGCGACGACTTACTTCGTCGCCCGAGATCGAAATGCCGTGACCCCGGTGTGGACTAATGGGATGATTTTTAGTTTGGGCGCCGGTCTTCTAATCGCCATCGGCATTATCGCCCTGGCTAATTTTCAGCCGACTATTTTCAAAGGGGTCTCTGCGCGCTTGATCGCGATCGTCGCAATCTCAATTCCATTTCAATTGGTAACGTTGCTGGGCCTGAATCTGCTCCTGGCAATCGATCGCATCAGGTTGATGAATTCACTTGATGCGCTTTCATCCGTTTTACTTTTTGTGAACAGCATTGTAGTGCTCATCATTTGGCAGCGCAGGCTGACGATGCTGGTTTCGGTTAATACGATCATCGCAGCAGTCGTCTGCGGATTGTTGGTTTGGTCCGTCACACGAGTTTTGAGGCGGCGGCAGCCCGCGGCGCAACTTGATCTTTCGCTGCTGAAGCGGATGCTGCATTACGGCTTGAAGTTTTATATTTCAATCTTCGCAATGTTTGTAATCTTTCGCGCTGATTTGCTGATCGTGAATCGTTTTCGCGGCGCCGACGCTGCGGGTGTTTATGCAATCGCGTCGCAGTTCACATTTCTGTTGATAATGTTGCCCGGCGTGATCGCTTCACTGCTCTTTCCACGCGTGGCGGCGCGACAAGACGAAACGGCGGCGTATGCCGTGGACGTGACCCGGCATACATCTTTTGTGATGCTAATCGTTTGTCTGGCGGCGGCGGGAGCGGCCTTCGCTCTGCCTTTGGTCTATGGCGCGCAGTTCGGCGATGCGACGATCCAATTGCTGATCATGTTGCCCGGCGTTTTTCTCATCTCACTCGAGTCCGTGCTGGTGCAACACTTTACGGGCACGGGATTGCCGGCAATTATTCCGGCGTTCTGGGTCGTGACGATGCTGGCGAACGTGGGCCTGAACCTGGCGTTTGTTCCGCGCTGGGGCGCCCGCGCGGCGGCCGTCAATTCGACGGTCAGCTATGCGCTCATCTGCGTGCTGGTTGCCGCTTATTTCAGTCGCCGGACGGGACACAACCCCTTTGTCGTTTTCGCGCCCCGCGCTTCTGAATTCCGAAATCTATTTTCCAAGCTCCAGCGCCGAGCATTCGCCAAATAAAACTGATTGATTGAAACACTAAATCATGAAACCGAAGACATCTGGGGTTACGCGAAGCGTCTACGTTTCGTGCGCGCGGTAATTGGCGACGCATTCGGCGAATCGATGATCGTTAGCGTTTTGGATATCGGATGCGGTAACGGATCGCAGTTGGCTATTCCGTTGGCCAGCGATGAGCGATTGCAAATTACTGCGATTGATACGGACGCTGCTTCAATCGAGCACGGCGGGGAATTAGCTGAATCAGTTCAAAACCTGAATTTCATTTGCACGTCGATTGAAGACTTGCCACGCGACGAGCGATTTCAGGTGATAATCCTTTCGGAAGTGCTCGAACATCTCGAACAGCCGGCAGACATGCTCCGTCATGCAAGGTCATTATTGGATCGTGAAGGCGTGTTGATTGTGACGGTGCCGAACGGTTACGGCGAGTTTGAACTGGATTCATCGATCTTTCGCGCGTTGCGCTTGCAGAAAGTCGTCGACCGCCTCGCCCAAAAAAGCGACGCGCTCGCCGCGACCGACAACAGTGCCAGTAGTCACGTGCAGTTTTTCACTCGCGCACGACTTAAAGATCTCTTCAAACGCGCTGGACTCGTGATTACGGCTGAGGGCGCGGGAAGCTTTTTGGCTGGACCGATCGCGGGTCACATCATCGCGAAATCGCGACGACTGGTCGAGTGGAATGCGCGCGTCACCGATCGCTTGCCTCTGGTGCTGGCAAGCGGATGGTACTTTGCCTTGCGATTGAACAAATCCGATTTCGCCGAGGGCAGTCGATGAAAGCGGTCCTGCTTGTCCTCAGCGGTGACCCAGAACGCGCGCGCGGCTGGGTGAGCAAGAATTTTCCCGGTGCGTCGACGGAAATGCTTTCGCGCTACGAACTGGAAAATCAAAGCGCGGGGCGGCGTCTCAGCGTCGTGCGGCGGATGAAGCCTGATGTGTTTGCGATCTTCACCGAACGCCTGCAATGGCAGCGAGGACAAAATGCTTTGTTTGCGTTCGGAGCATTGGCGGGCGCGCGGCGCGTCGTGATGGTTGATTCGCGGGGCGCCGTGCGAAATGAATCGCGCGCGCAAATCCTCGCACGCACGCCGGCGCGCATCGCGCGTGAGTCGGCGCTCAGCGCGGCTGCGGTCAAGCAGTCGCGGTCGCATTTGAAGAACTTGGAACGCCAGGTCGCGGCGCGATCGCAATTAAGAATCAAGCCACGCCGCCCCGATATCTCGCTTGCTTATCTGCGCAGCACGCCGAGTCCGGGATCGCACGCTGGCGGCGCCGCCACGCACATCAATGGATTCATCAACGCGGCGACGGAGTCAGGAGCACGCGTGCGAATCATCAGCAATGATTACATTGCCGGCTTGGATGAAGACCGATTGACGCTGATCGATCCGGAGCCGATTGGTTCGACACGCGCCGCTTTTGATTTACGAAATAATTTGATTTTTTCGGCGGGCGTCACGCGTGAACTCGAATCCAAAGCTGTCGATTTCATCTACCAGCGCTACGGCAGATTCACCTGGGCGGGCGTCGAAGCAAGCTTGCGCAGCGGCGCGCCGCTGTTTCTGGAATACAACGGGTCGGAAGTTTGGATCGGAAAGCATTGGGACATGTCCGGCATGATTCCTTTGCTGGATCGATTTGAAAGATTGAATCTCGCAGCCGCCACGCGCATTTTCGTCGTCTCGGAAGTCGAACGACAGAATCTTTTGCGCGCGGGAATCGTTGACGAAAGGATCATCGTCAATCCAAATGGCGTCGATACCGAGACTTTTCGGCCCGGCGTCGGCGGTGACGCGGCGCGTCGCGAACTGGGGATCGCGCAAGATGAGATAGTCGCTGGTTTTGTCGGAACGTTTGGGCCATGGCATGGCGTGCTGGCCCTGGCGCAGGCGATTGCGTCGATGCCGGACGAGGCAAAGATCCGCTTTCTGCTGATCGGCGCGGGCCGCTTTCGCGACGAGGTCGAACAGATCATTCGCACTGCCGGCAAAGAGCATCACGTGATATTTGCCGGCCATGTCGATCATCAGAAAGTGCCCGCGTTGCTCGATGCCTGCGATATGTTACTTTCGCCGCATGTGCCGCTCGAGGATGGATCTGATTTTTTTGGATCGCCTACAAAGCTGTTCGAATACATGGCGATGGGCAAGGCAATTGTGGCGAGTCGTCTCGGGCAAATCGGCGAGGTGCTGGTGAATGACGAAACCGCGTTGCTGGTTGAGCCGGGAAACGTCACCGAGTTGCACGATGCGATCCTGCGAATGGCGCAATCGCCCGAGTTGCGCGCGCGGCTCGGCGTGGCGGCGCGCCGTGCGTCGATTGAACGGCACACCTGGAAACAAAATGCGCAGCGCGTGATCGATGCGTATCAGGCGTTAGAGTACCGACTTTAGTCGGGCCTTGGTGGCGCAATAAGTTTCCAACTAAAGTTGGTACTCTGACACCGCGGATAACGGGCGGGGATAAACCCCGCCCCACAGTCATGGACCATAAACAACGAGCGCGCGAACAGTGGAGTAAAGATCCCGCTGGTGCGGTGTACGGCGCGCAACACGAATTCGGCACACGCGAGTTCTTTGACGAAGTCGAGCGGCACCGATATCAACAGTACGCACCGTGGATGCCTGCGGTGATGGGCTTCAATGATTTCGCCGGCAAACAGCTGCTGGAGGTCGGCTGCGGCATGGGCACCGATCTTTTGCAATTCGCCCGCGGCGGCGCGAAAGTCACCGGCGTCGATCTGACGCCGCGATCGATCGAAACATCACGTCATCATTTGCAGCTCTATGGCCAGACGGGTGAATTTGCGATCGCTGACTGCGAGCGGTTGCCTTTTGAGGATGAAAGTTTTGACGTCGCATACTCTAACGGGGTTTTGCATCACACTCCGGACACGGCACAGGCTGTGCGCGAAATTCATCGAGTGCTGCGCGCGGGCGGACAAGCGCGGGTGATGCTTTATCATCGCGGCTCGTGGGCTTACTGGAGTCAGATCATTCTGCGTTATGGAATTCTGCGAAGAGAATTCCTGCGCGGGAATTCTGCGCGGGACATCATGAGCAAGTACGTCGAAGTCAACACCGGCGGCGGCCGTCCGCTGGTCAAGGCCTATAGCCGGCGCGAATTGCGTAAATTGTTTTCCATGTTTCGCGAAGTCAAAGTTCAGGTCGAACAACTGATGCGAGCCGAGCTTTATTTTCTGAGCCCATTGATTCCAGAAAATTTGTTTCGGCAGATACGGAAGACCGTCGGCTGGAATCTGATCGTCTCCGCGCGCAAGTAACGCCGCGCTTTTGCAGTGTGGTGGCTTGACACTGCTTTGTAATTGGCTGCACGGCGGGCGCTGGAATTAAAAAGCGGCGTCAAGCCGCCGCACTCCAAAACTCTTCTGACAAATGAAAATTCAGTTCACCCAGCGCGCCCTCATCCTTCTCTTCATACTAACCGCCGCCTTTTCCGTTCGCGCGCTCACGGCAAACTTCATTCGCGCGCACCTCGACGATCCCGGTTGGTTTCCTTACGGCATTTACGGCGCGTTCGACAAACAGTCGCAGGATTGGCTCGATGGGCGCGCATCGATTTTCTGGATCGAAGATGCGACCCGGACCGACAAAGCGATCTATGCGCCGGGCTATCCGCTGTGCCTCGCGTTTATTTACAAAGTGAGCGGCTCGCGTTTGCCGCAGACTGTCCAGAACGTGCAGTGGTTTCTTGATTCACTCGCGGTGCTTTTGGTCGTGGGCGTGGGCGTCACTGCGTTCGATTGGCGCGTAGGACTCTGCGCCGGTGGGATTGCGGCGCTTTGGCCCCTGCTGGCGACTTACGGCGCGGTGCCGTTGGCCGACGCACCGACCAGTTGGCTGGTGTTAGGCGCAACCTGGATGCTTCTGCTCGCCGCAAAACGAAACAGAGTCTGGTGGGCAATGGGAGCCGGCGCCTTGATCGGTTTATCGTGTTGGCTGCGAGCAAATGCAATGGTGCTCGTCTTCTTTTGGGCGGCTGCGCTTTTCTTATTCGCGCGCTTAGGCCGATCGCGACGTGCGATCCTGGCGGCGGCTGTGATTATTGGCGGCATGGTGTTGATTTCGCCGATCATTACTCGCAACGCCGTGGCGTTTCACGCTTTCGTGCCGACGGGCTTGGGCGCCGGCACGAATCTGCTGGAAGGCATCGGCGATTTTGAGCGTGGCGCAAAGGAATTTGGCGCCCCGCCCAATGATAGCGACGTGCTCGAACAAGAACGCGTCGCCGCCAACGTGCCGCCGGGCACTGAATTCAGTTTGTATTATCCCGACGGCATTAAGCGCGATCGCGCTCGAGCAAGCCGCGCGCTCTCGATCATCAAGCATCACCCTTTTTGGTACGCCAGCACAGTCGTGCGACGCATGGCCGCGGTGATGAAATACGCGGGACAGCCGAGCGGTGTTTATGGCAGCGCCGGCGTAAACGTGACCGCGAAGAAAAGCTTGGCGCCGTCACAGCAGGGGGTTGTGATTGGCTCGCTGGTCAACGGGCTCGGAATGATTCAGAGCGTTCTGAGATACATCCTGTTACCGTTGATGATCGTAGGTGTGGTCCTGGCCTTTCGATCCGACTGGCGTATAACTGGACTGATCATCGCGACAGTTTTCTATTACCTGGTCATCGGCTCGCTGATTCATACGCACATTCGCTACAGCTTGCCGATGCAGGCTCTGCTGACGATCTTCGCGGCGCTCGCGATGATCCAGATTGTCGATGTGATTGCGAAACAAATCGAGGTAATCCGCAAACGCCGCGCTTAGAGTTTCCCTTCTTTGGTCAACAACTCTTGCAGATATTCATTCAAGGTGCCGAGGGTTGAGAACGGACTTTTCTCCTTAGACAGCAGGTTGTCGTCGGCTATGGTGATATCGGCGCCAAATTCAGAGTTGATTTTTTCTTCGACCTCCATAATCAACGTCACAAAGTCCAGAGACTCCAGTTTGCCCGCGGCTCCATAGAGCGGCGCATCGAGTGATTTTTCAATCTCGACGCCGGCGGGCAATTGGTCGTTGACCTCGTCCACGGCCGCCAAAACTGCTCTCAAGATTCGTTCGTCGGTGGGCATGCCTCGCTTCCTTTCAGTCGCGCGATTCTAGCGTAGGCGACGTAGAGATCAAAACGCGTCGTTGGCGGCCATCGATTCAATGCTTGTGATTCTGGAGGCCATGCTGTTATACTGCTTTTGCTCGCCTTGTTGGGCATCCGGCCCAATCAAAAGCTTCGCAACTGAATAAGACGCAAGCAAGGTGAGTGACGATTTTTGAAGCCGGCAAACCGCCGGCATTACACCGCAACGGGTTTCAGAGCGCGTTTGTTTAGACGCCCCGCTCCCCGATCGTGTCGTTGGCGACATGCGCGGTCAATGGAGTTTCCTTATTGAATCAGGCTTGTATCCATCTGCTCTCGCAGGTGGTCTTAAAAACCCACGCGGGTGATCTAGATCGATTTGATCGAAGAGCAACCCGTCGCCGGTCGCTGGTGCGATTGGCCCTCGTAAATTCACTGCCGGCACATTCTGTCGGCAATTTCCGTCAACAAATTAAGAAGCGACGCAGGCAAGATGCCTGCGAACCGCACGCAGGATGCGTGCGCTCCACGCGCGTGCTCCAAAAGAAAGAAGATCAATGTCAAGAGAGTTAATTGTTAGTGTGAACGGTCGCGAAAAAAAGATCGCGATCGTCGAAAATGAAAGGGTCACCGAGTTCTATATCGAACGTGGTGAACAAAACCAGGGAATTGTCGGCAACATCTACAAAGGACGCGTCATGCGTGTGCTGCCGGGAATGCAGTCGGCATTTGTCGACATCGGCTTGGATCGCGACGCTTTTCTTTACGTCACGGACTTCTTCGACGAAGAAGCCGAATTTGAACGCATCGTCGTCGACAAGTCGAAGAAGGGCGACGCCGCTGCCGCGGCCCGCGCCGCCGCGGAGCAGATCGAGATCGGTCGAGTGCAACGCGAACAGCAGGTGGAAGCGACGCACGAGCGCGCCGAGCCGCTGCGTGAATTAGAACCCGGCGTAATCGCAGCCGACGAAAAGACCGACGAAGCCGCCGAGGGCGGCGCCGCGCGTGGCCGTGGCCGTCGGGGTGGTCGCGGTCGGACCCGCGCGGCAAAGTCTACGCCTGCCGATATCGATGAGCGCAGCATCATTCCAACCCAGGCCGAACCGATCGATACGCCATTCGTTATGGGTGGCGCTTCATTCGAGCGCATCAGCGACGACGAAGAACGCGCGATGAACGGAGAGATGTTTAAAGACGCGCGCTTGCAGGAACGAATTATGGATGCCGTGCACGCCGTTGAATTCGATCTCGAAGACGTACCGACGGCCGCAGTCGGTTCACTGTTGTCAGAGGGCATCAACGAAGGCGGGGGCTTTCAACGAATTGCCGACGAGGATGACACCGCGCCGACTCAGAGACGCGCGCCACAGATCGAAGCTGCGCATCTCGATCACTTTGACGATGAAGTTAATCAGGATCGCGCGCGCGATACTTCATTTCAGCGCGTCAGCGACGATGAAGAGACTCAGGTAACTGCGAGCGCCTCGCCATCTGTTTCCGAAACCCCGGCGGCGAAGGAACCGAGCGATCGGCGCCGGAAACGCACCGGCGTGATTGGGCGCCTCTTCAAATCGAAGAAAGTTGAAGACGAAGAAGCGTCGGCAGAAGCTGCTACCGAGGCGGCGAAGGATTTCATGCCTGATGCAGAAGCGAGTATCACCACGGGACGTCCGCACGAAGAGTTTGCGACTCGCCGCGGCGGGCGAAGACGCCGCCGGCCGTCATCGAAACGTGCGCCAGGCGAAGCGGACGGCGCTAATGGAGCAGACGAATCTCCTGACGAAGCACGTGAAGAATCAGGAGCGGACATTGAGCCAATTGAAGTCCAGGCAACCGACAGCGAGACTGAGCCGGTAGTCGAAACTGACGAAGCTTCAGAAGCTTCGGAGTCACCTGAACCGACACGGCAGCGACGTTCACAAACGCGCAGTCGTCGCCGGCC
>DASQYL010000321.1:0-14562 GCA_035639235.1 Pyrinomonadaceae bacterium
CGCATCGTCAGGCTGCGCGAAAAGATCAGCGAGCTAAATGACAAAAAAACCGCCTTACTTGAACGCTACACGCCTGAGTGGCACGAGGTGAAGCAGGTCCAGGCCCAAATTGATCAATTAGATATTGAACGGAAGAAGGCGCCCGCAGAAGTCCTGGCAGCAATGAAGGCGAGAGCAGACGCGGCGTCAGCCCAACTTATCAGCTTGCAGAAGGCGTATGCGAGCCAGAATGGTATCACCTCAGAACAAACGAAGAACATCATTACCCTCACTTCAATGCGCGCCGATCTGACGAGTGACCAGCAATACTACAACACGCTGCTGCAAAAACGGCGCGAGCTGCAAGCAACGAGCGGCGACACCGGAACGAGCGTTTCGGTCGAGAACTACAGCCGCTTGCCGCACAGTCCGGTGGCACCCTACCGCTTGAGAACGATTATCATTGCGCTCGTTCTCTCGCTGATTGTCGGCGTCGGGCTCGCTTTCCTGCTGGATTTTCTCGACGACACTATCAAGAGCGTCGACGACGTCGATCGCTATATTAATCTGCCCGCATTGGCGTTGATTCCGGCGGTGCGAAACGAAAAGGCGCGGCTTCGTGACGGTACTTCATCCGAACCGGCCGAGACCACCGCGCTGGCCATGATAAAAGACGTGCGATCGCCAATCGCCGAGTCTTATCGTCACCTGCGGACATCATTGTTACTCTCCTCTGCCGGCACCGCGCCACGCACAATCCTGGTGACTTCAAGCCAGGCTTCGGAAGGAAAGACAACGACGGCCATCAATACCGCGTTCATGCTGGCGCAGACCGGCGCCCAGGTGCTGCTCATCGATTGCGACTTGCGCCGTCCGCGGCTGCATGTCCATTTCAACATCTCCAATGCTCGTGGTTTAACCAATTGTCTGTCGGGTGAGGCGAGTGAGATCGATTCGGTGGTGCAAAACTGCGAGCAATTACCGAATCTGAAATTATTGACTTCGGGTCCGATGCCGCCGAATCCCGCCGAACTACTTGGTTCGGAAGAGATGCGCAAGCTACTCAACTCGCTGACCGAAAAATTCACCCACATCATCGTCGATTCGCCACCGGCAATTTCATTTACCGACGCTTCGATCCTGGCGACCTTTGTCGATGGCGTAATTCTGGTGGTCCACGGCGGGCGCAGTTCGCGCGCCGTCGTGCGGCGTGCGAAACAACAATTGCTCGACATCGGCGCGCACATTTTTGGTGTGGTGCTGAACAACGTCAGGATCGAAAAAACGCACGACTATTACTACGGCGGATATTACGGCTACTACAAATCGAGTTATTACACCGCGGAAGAAGAGCCGGCGGAACAAGGCGGCGCCGCTCACGGTTAATTTATTCGCCGTAGGTGCTGGCCGCGCCCACGAATCGTTCTCGCAGCTTCAAAAGCAACAACTTCATGCCCGGCCAATTTTGTGTCATCGCGCCCGACGTAAAGCTGGGGCGCGATGTCGTCATTCATAACTTCGTAAATCTCTACGGCTGTGAGATCGGAGACAGAACGAAGGTTGGCTCTTTCGTCGAAATCCAGAAGAACGCGCGCGTCGGCCGCAACTGCAAAATTTCCAGCCACACGTTCATCTGCGAAGCAGTCACCATCGAAGATGAAGTTTTCATCGGCCACGGCGTCATCTTCATCAACGACAAAGTTCCCCGCGCGACAAACGATCAAGGCGAATTGCAAACTGATGCCGACTGGAAACCGGTAGCGACCATCGTCAAACATGGCGCGAGTATCGGCAGTGGCGCGACGATTCTCTGCGGTGTCACGATTGGCGAAAGAGCCGTCGTGGGCGCCGGCGCAGTCGTCACAAAGGACGTCCCGGCCGGAACCACTGTCGCCGGAAATCCCGCGCGTCCGCTCAGTCTTCGCTGAGAAGAGTTATCCGCAGATTGCTCAGCTTACCAGTTGACGTAAGTGATTCGTTCAGAGCCCGCACTCGTTCAGGACCGGTCCGGCCTCTAAACGGACAAGAGACTGGTCGGCTGACTTTTACTAATCTGTGCAATCTGCTGAATCTGCGGATCATTCTTCAATTCCCTTTTCCCCGAATGCTCGCTATGCTCTCTCACGCATGAGCGCGCTTAACATCGGTGTCATTGGCTGCGGTTATTGGGGGCCGAATCTGCTGCGAAACTTCGCTGAGAATGAAGGCGCGCAACTGCGTTGGATTTGCGATCTCGACGAAGAGCGTTTGGCCAGCATGGCGCGGCGATATCCGATGGCCCGCACGACGACCGATTATCGCGCGCTGGTTTCCGACCCGGACACTGATGCGGTGGCCGTCGTCACGCCGGTGGCTACGCATTATCCGATCGCCAGGGAGTTGCTGCGCGCGGGGAAACACGTGTTGCTGGAAAAACCGTTCACCGCGACGGTCGCTGAAGCCGAAGAACTGATCGAACTGGCAGAGCAACACAAACGAACGTTGATGGTTGATCATACCTTCATCTATACAGGCGCCGTCCGCAAGATGAAAGAACTGGTGAACAGCGGCGAGTTGGGCGATTTGCTTTACTTCGATTCAGTGCGAATCAATCTCGGATTATTTCAGCGCGACATCAATGTGCTCTGGGACCTGGCGCCGCACGATCTTTCGATCATGGATTACCTGATCGAGCGCCGGCCACAAGCCGTTAGCGCCTTGGGCAGCTCGCATATCGAACGTGGCATCGAGAACATCGCTTATCTCGTCATGTTGTTCGAAGAGGAGTTCATTGCCCACTTTCATTTTAACTGGCTGGCGCCGGTAAAGATTAGGCGTACGATGATCGCCGGCAGCAGTAAAATGGTTTTGTACGACGACATCGAGCCAACCGAGAAGGTGCGCGTTTACGATAGCGGAGTGACCGCGAACCGCGTGGGCGATCGCGAAGCCGATTATCAAACGCTGGTGAGTTATCGCACCGGCGACGTCTGGGCCCCGAAGCTCGATTCCACCGAGGCGTTGCGCTATGTCGTCGCTGAATTTCTCGAGTCGATCAGAGCAGGCCGGAGACCTTTGACCGATGGTCAGGCAGGGCTCCGCGTCGTGCAGTTGCTCGAAGCTGCCCAGAAATCGATGAAGTATGGCGGCCAGGCCATCATCCTTTCCGAGCCTGGCTGCATCGCCCGCGCGTAAAGCCAATCATTTCGTGTCAATGAAAATCCCGCTGCTCGATCTGAAGGCCCAGTATGCAACCATCCGCGAAGATGTGCGCACCGCGGTCGATCGCGTGCTCGAGTCCCAAAGATTTGTCCTGGGTAATGAAGGCGAAACGCTCGAAGCCGAGATTGCGCGCTATTGCCAGACGAAGTTCGCAATCGCCTGTGCTTCAGGATCCGACGCACTGTTGTTGGCTTTAATGTCTTGCGAAGTAGCCGCTGGCGATGAAGTCATCACCACGCCGTTCACCTTTTTTGCGACCGCCGCCGCTGTTACTCGCCTTGGCGCGCGCCCTCGATTTGTCGATATCGATGAGCGGACATTTAACCTTGATGTAGCCCGAATTGCCGAGGCAATTTCTCCGCGCACGCGCGCAATCATCGCCGTGCATTTATATGGCCAATGCGTGGACATGGAGCCGCTGATCGAGTTGGCGGCGAGGCACGGAATTTCGATCGTCGAAGACGCTGCGCAAGCCATTGGGGCTGAAGACCGTGGTCGCCGGGCAGGTTCGATGGGAGCGATTGGAGCCTTAAGTTTTTATCCGTCAAAGAATTTGGGCGGGGCCGGCGACGGCGGCATGTTGGTAACGAACGATGAGAATCACGCGCGCCGCTTGCGTATGCTGCACGTGCACGGCGAACAGCAGAAGTATCATCACGATGCGGTTGGGATTAACAGCCGGCTCGATGAGATTCAAGCGGCGATTCTGCATGTGAAGCTGTCGCATCTCGACGCCTGGACGCACGCACGGCAAGAACGCGCCAGGCGATACGGTCAATTATTTACCGATGCCGGATTAGCAGAACAGATTACGACGCCGCAAGTCAGAGACGATGCGCGGCACGTGTTTCATCAGTACGTTGTCAGGGTTCCCGCGTCTGCGCGCGATTCGCTGCGGGAGCATTTGCGCGCGCGCGAAATCGGCAACGACGTTTACTACCCGGCGCCGCTGCATTTGCAGAAATGTTTTTTTGATCTTGGACACGGGGCGGGTGATTTCCCGGCGGCAGAGACAGCCGCAGCCGAGACTATCGCGCTGCCAATCTACCCCGAATTGTCCGAGCTGCAGCAAGAATACATCGTGAACGCGTTTGCTGATTTCTTCGCGTAGGCTGGCACGCGGCCACGACTGAATTGATTACAACGAGCCCCAATTTGCAACGGCGCCAGCCGTTTCTGCAATTCCCGCTTCCTGTCTTGCCAATTGCAAGTCGTGATCGACCATTAGTTTTACGAGTTGGGTGAAATCCACTTTTGGTTCCCAGCCGAGCTCGCGCCGGGCTTTGCTGGCGTCTCCCAAGAGCGTGTCCACTTCGGCTGGGCGGAAATATCGCGGATCGATTTCCACGTATGGCTGCCAATCCATGTCGAGATGCGCGAAAGCCGTTTCGACAAAATCTCGGACTGAATGCACCTCACCGGTGGCGATCACGTAATCGTCGGCCGTGTCGGTATTCAGCATTAGCCACATCGCTTCGACATAGTCCTTCGCATAGCCCCAATCGCGACAGGCATCGAGGTTTCCCAGGTAAAGTTTGTCCTGCAGGCCCAATTTGATACGGGTTGCGGCGCGCGTGATCTTTCGCGACACAAACGTCTCGCCGCGCCGCTCGGATTCATGGTTGAAGAGAATCCCGTTGCAGGCAAAAACTCCGTACGACTCGCGGTAATTCACCGTGATGTGATACGCGTAAGCTTTCGCGCAGGCATATGGCGAACGTGGATGAAACGGCGTCTTCTCAGTCTGCGGCGTCTCGCTGACCTTACCGTATAACTCCGACGACGATGCCTGATAGAACTTTGGCTGAATGCCGATTTCGCGAATGGCCTCGAGCAAGCGGACTGTTCCCAAGCCCGTCACTTCACCGGTGTATTCGGGAATGTCGAAGCTGACGCGCACATGAGACTGCGCGCCCAGGTTATAAATTTCATCAGGCTTGACTTGGCGCAAAATCGTATTGAGCGAACTCGAGTCATTTAGGTCTCCATAGACCAGCCTGAGGCGCGTCCCTTGGTGGTGCGGATCTTGATACAGGTGGTCGATTCTGTCCGTATTGAACGACGATGAGCGGCGAATGATGCCGTACACGTCATAACCTTTTTCGAGTAGCAGCTCAGTTAGAAAGGAACCATCCTGGCCGGTGATTCCAGATATCAGTGCAGTCTTTGTCATCGCGTGACCTACGTCATCCCAGGTATCCATTCTCGAACGCTCCAGTATCAGCGGTTTTTTATGGATTCCGAGTTTTGATACCATAGCCAAGCTAACAGGTTATTGGCAAGTTTGCGCCGAAAGTCATTTTCAGATAACGGAGTTACTCACAATTGGGCGATAGGTTTCCTTATCAAAGGGTCGTAGTCACAGGTGGGGCCGGATTTCTCGGCCAGTTTTTGCAAAAGAAATTGAAAGCACTGAATGTTGACCTCGTCGTACCTCGTCGAGATGAATACGATCTTGTCGAAAAGGATGACATTGTCCGGCTGCTCGAAGCTGCGCGGCCGGACATGGTGATTCATCTGGCCGCGGTCGTTGGCGGCATTGGCCATAACAAGAAAAACCCGGGCAGATTTTTCTACGACAATTTAATGATGGGCGCACAGCTCATCGAACAATCGCGGCTGGTCGGCGTCAAAAAATTCGTGGCCGTGGGAACTGTTTGCGCCTACCCAAAATTTACGCCCGTGCCATTCAAGGAAGACGATTTGTGGAACGGATATCCGGAAGAGACGAACGCGCCGTACGGGTTGGCGAAGAAAATGATGCTGGTTCAATCGCAGGCGTATCGCGCACAGTATGGGTTCAACTCAATATTTTTGCTGCCGGCGAATCTCTACGGTCCCGGCGACAATTTTGATTTGGATACTTCGCATGTGATTCCCGCGTTGATTCGCAAGTGTGTCGCCGCACGCCGAAGCGGCTCAGAATTCATCGAAGTCTGGGGATCGGGCAAGCCCTCGCGAGAATTTCTTTATGTTGAAGATTGCGCCGAAGGCATCGTGAAGGCGGCTGCACACTACAATGAAAGCGATCCAGTCAATCTCGGCAACGGCCGCGAAGTCGTGATTAAAGATCTGGTGGAACTTATCGCTGAACTGACCGGCTTCGAGGGCCAAATAAGCTGGCAACCCGACAAGCCTGACGGTCAGCCGCGCCGCCAGCTCGATATCTCGCGAGCCTTTGACCGATTCGGTTTTCGGGCACAGACATCGCTCGAAGAGGGGTTGCGAAAGACGATCGATTGGTACGAACGTTCCTTCGCGGCCGCCGGGTAATCGTGCAGGGACAAGCGGTAATATCGATCATGCTGCCCAAGATTTCGATCGTCACTCCATCGTTTAACCAGGGCCAGTTTCTGGAAGAGACGATCTGCTCGGTGCTCGATCAGAATTATCCAAGCCTCGAGTACATTGTCATCGACGGCGGCAGCACCGACAAAAGCGTCGACGTCATCCGCAAATACGAGCGGCGGCTGGCCCATTGGGAAAGTGAAAAGGATCGCGGTCAGGTGCATGCCATCAATAAGGGTTTGGCGCGTGCGACGGGAGAAATATTTGCTTACATAAACAGCGATGATGTTTATCTGCCGGGGGCGTTCGCCACGGTCGTAGAGTACTTCGCCAAACACCCGTCGGCCGAATGGGTTTGCGGTGATACGCAGATGTTCGGCGAAGGACGTCCGAGTGAAATCGTTCGCGCGGTGGTGCCAAAGTCAGCCGCACACTGTCTTTCATGGGCCTACACGGCGCCGCAGCCAGGCCATTTTTGGAAGCGCGCTTTGATGGGCAATGGTTTCGACGAAGCATGGCGGTATGATTTCGATCACGATCTTTATGTTCGTCTCTTGCTGGCGGGTCATAGCTGCGAACACATACCTGTCACCTTTGCGGGTTATCGTCTGCACGCGGCCAGCAAGACGGTTGCCGAACAGAACGGCTTCGATGAGGAGTTTGACCGCAGCGCCGAAATATATGAGAGTTGCCTGAGCGGCGCCGATCGTCGCTGGTGCCGCTCTACGCGTTTCCTGCGCCGATCTTACGCGGCGAGCGAGTCTGGCGATAAATCAGAAGGTGCGCGTTGGCTGATGCGCGCATTGGCAACATACCCTGAAGCGATGTTGAAGCGTCCGTTCTGGGGCTGCTTGCGGAAATTGACCACGAGTTAAAATCGCGGCTGCGGGAGAGACGGTGCAGTTTTAGAGTACCGACTTAGTCGGGCAGTTTATCACAGTGAATGAGAGGACCCGACTAAAGTCGGTACTCTAACGCCGGCAAGATAAGATCGTGAAAGTTACCGGTAGAAAGAAATCATGGCGCACCGAACGCGAGTTCGGTTTGATCGTCGGCGGCATGTTGTTGCTGCTCAGTTCCTGGTGGATCTATCGCGGTAAGCTTCACCATGTCACCCAGATTACGTTACCCGCTGGGGCAGTGCTCGTCCTGCTGGGTATCGTCGCGCCGCGAGTTTTGTTTTATCCGAACAAGGCCTGGATGGCTTTCGCGGAAGCTTTGTCGTTTGTCTCGACACGTGTCATCCTCGCCTTTGTCTATTTTGTCGTTATCACGCCAATCGGTATCATCAAGCGCATGACCGGCTGGGACCCTTTGAATCGCCGCGCCGCGCCGCGCGAAAGTTATTGGCAGCCGTATTCGGAACGGCAGCGCGATCCGCGGCACTACGAAAAAATGTTTTGAGGAGACTGAATGTCGAAAGTACAGGTAGTCAGCGAACTCTGGCAGTTTATGAGAGAAAATAAGAAGTATTGGCTGGCGCCGATCGTCATCACGCTCGTGCTGTTCGGCATTCTTTTGGTGCTGGCCAAGAGTTCGGCCATCGCGCCGTTCATTTACACACTCTTCTAAAATCGTCTTCCATTCAAGGTGTCCAGCATCCTCGGCATTTCTGCGTTCTATCACGACTCGGCGGCGTGTCTCGTCATCGACGGCGAGATCGTCGCAGCCGCACAGGAAGAGCGCTTCACGCGCATCAAGCACGATCACAATTTTCCAACTAACGCGGTGCGTTACTGTCTGCAAGAAGCGGGACTGAGTGCGGATGATCTGGATTACGTCGGCTTCTACGACAAGCCGCTGCTGAAGTTCGATCGGTTGTTGGAAACCTATCTCGATTACGCGCCTTCAGGCTTCAGATCGTTTCTCAAAGCGATGCCGCTTTGGATGAAAGAGAAGCTTTGGATGCCTGATTTGATTCGCACCGAGATGGCGACAGCCGCCGGCATCGACGATCATCGCGCAGCGAAGAAGGCCGGCAAGAAATTCGAGTGGAAACTATTATTTGGCGATCATCACGAGAGTCATGCAGCCAGCGCTTTCTATCCTTCGCCATTCGAAGAGGCGGCGATTCTCACCATCGACGGAGTCGGCGAGTGGGCCACGAGTTCGATCGGGATCGGCCGCGGCAACGAAATCACTTTGATGAAGGAGTTGCGCTTTCCCGACAGTCTCGGATTGCTCTACAGCGCATTCACTTATTACACCGGCTTCAAAGTCAACAGCGGCGAATACAAAGTGATGGGCCTGGCGCCGTATGGTGAACCAAAGTACGTCGGGTTGATTAAAGACAAAATCGCCGAGGTGCGCGAAGATGGCAGCATTCGCATGAACCACGAGTACTTCAGTTACTCGCAAGGCCTGCGCATGACCAACCGCGCGTTCGATCGCTTGTTCGAAGCTCCGGCGCGCAAGGCGGAATCGCGCATCACGCAGCGCGAAATGGATCTGGCGCGCAGTATCCAGGTGATCACCGAAGAAGCGATGCTGAAGATGGTTCGGCACACGCACAAAGAAACCAGCATGAAGCGTCTCTGCATGGCCGGTGGCGTCGCTTTGAATTGCGTGGCCAACGGACGCATCCTGCGCGAAGGGCCGTTTGAAGATATTTGGATCCAACCGGCAGCGGGCGATGCGGGAGGCGCAGTCGGAATAGCTCTGGCGATTTGGCATCGCTATCTCGAAAAGCCGCGTGATAGCGCCGAGCGTCGCGGCGCGTGGCAATCGTCACGAATTGCAGCGAACAATGGCGCGCCGCGTTATGCCGATGCGATGAAAGGATCGTTTTTGGGGCCGCGTAATAGTGTCGAAGAAATTGAGTCCTTCCTGCGATCGAAGAATCTCCCATACAAAAAATATTCGCGCGCAGAGTTGCCGGGAGCCGTGGCGCAACTGCTGGCTGCGGGCAACATTATTGGATTACATCAGGGCCGCATGGAGTTCGGCCCACGCGCGCTCGGTGGCCGGAGCATCATCGGCGATCCGCGTTCATCGTCGATGCAATCCGTGATGAATCTCAAGATCAAATATCGCGAGAGCTTCCGGCCATTCGCGCCCAGCGTGCTGCGCGAGAGTGTCGCTGATTGGTTCGAACTCGCCGACGAGAGCCCTTACATGCTTTTGGTCGCCGACGTGCAGCCCCAACATCGCCGCGTGATGACTGACGAAGAGAAGAAGCTCTTCGGCATCGACAAGCTGAACGTGAAGCGCTCTGAGATTCCGGCGGTCACGCACGTCGATTACTCGGCGCGCATTCAAACCGTCAGAAAAGAAGTCAATCCGCTTTACTGGGACATCATCGATGAGTTTCGGCAACTGACCGGCTGCCCGGTGATCGTGAATACGAGTTTCAATGTGCGCGGCGAGCCAATCGTTTGCACACCCGAAGACAGCTACCGGTGCTTTATGCGCACCGAAATGGATTACCTGGTGCTCGAAGCGTGCGTACTCGATAAGAAAGAGCAACCGGCCTTCGCAGACAAACAGGATTGGCGGACGCAATTTGCGCTCGATTAGCTTCACGCTGGGAACGCCGACGCCCTCGCGGCAGCTAAAGCACGCATGAATGTCGAGCAGCGGATTGGCAGCAAAAGTCTTGTTGGGTGATGACTCGCGGACGCGGGCGTCCGCGCTCCCCGCGTTACGCACCTGATTTGAATTCCAGAAATGATCCCTTAGAGCGAACACTTGTATGGTCGCCGAAACAAATTCCCCGAAAGCTGCGACAATCAAGAGACCGCGCGCACGAGTCAGAATTTTTAAGCTGGTTGCGATTCTGGTGGGGTTCGGGTTCGCTCTCGCCGTTGCCGAAGCCGGACTTCGTGTGGTTGAGAAGGAGGCCACACCGCAGACGCCCAGGATGGTCGCTGATCCGGTGTTAGGAAGTCGTGTTGCGCCGAATGCGCCGGGCCACGATGCAAACGGCTTTCGTAATTCGACGGCGCCGGCACATGCGGACGTCGTGGCGATCGGCGATTCGCAAACATGGGGTGTCAACGCGCAAATGCCCGACGCCTGGCCGCAACAACTCGAAAAATTATCCGGTCAGTCTGTTTATAACATGTCGGTAGGCGGTTATGGTCCGGATCAATATTCAGTTTTGACAGAGCAAGCTTTAAAGCTTTCCCCGAAGACAATCGTCGTCGGTTTGTATTTTGGAAACGATCTTTACGATGCCTACTCGTCTGCTTACGAACTGCCGAGCTTTGCTGACTTACGGCAGGCGCAACCGATCAGGGACTTGATCCAAGACACTATCCGCTCGCGCTCTGAAGCTCTCTGGAACGACGAGAAGAACTTTCATAATAGCTATGGCCGCCACTCGGTTTCCGGCTGGAGCATCTGGCTGCGCGAGCATACGGCGATTGGGAGATTGCTGAATCGCAACGGCTGGTGGTTGGGCGCTTCCGACATCGATTACGAAATCGACAAAGAGTGGGCCCGTGTCCATCCCGATCACGCAGCTGTCTGTGACGACAAAAATGTCCGGACGGTGCTAACTACCGCATATCGTCTGACGGCCCTCGATTTGGATGATACGCGCATCGCCGAAGGGCTGCGTATTACGAAGCTGACGCTGGGAAGCATCGGGCAGAAGACTGAAGGCCGTGCCAATCTTTTTATCCTGATGATTCCCACGAAGGAACTCGTTTATGCGGAGGTAATGCGCCACGACGGAAGGCTCAACGGAAACTACGCCAGAGTCGTCGAAATGGAAACGAAGGCGCGCCAGGATGTGAATTCCTGGTGTGCCGAAAATAAGATCAGGTGCATCGACGCCTTGCCGGCGATGCAATCCGCGATCGCGCAAGGGCGCCAACTTTATCCGACCAGCGCCGAAAGTCACCCAATCGGTCCGGGCTATGCGGTGATCGCGAGCGTCGCGAACGATGCGCTCAAAACCTTGCCGCGCTAGGCTGGCTGTGAATATGTTTCTATTCTTTGCCGGCCGCTGTTTTCTCTGACACGCGATGCCAGACCGCAAAAGGATCAGCGTTATTGTTCCGGTGCGCGACGAAGCGCACACCATCGCCGCGCTACTCGATGGCTTGTTGGGCCAAACGCTGCCCCCCGATGAAATTGTCATCACCGACGGCGGTTCGACAGATGGAACGCGTGCGATCGTGCGTCAGTTCATCGCCAGCGGCGCGCCAGTGAAGTTGTTGACCGACGACGATTCGCTGCCGGGGCGCTCGCGCAACATCTCTGTGACTCATGCAACGAATGACTGGATCGCTTTTATCGATGCAGGCATCACGCCGGCGAAGAATTGGTTGGAGTCGCTGGCCGATCAAGTGGCCGGCCATACGCCTGCCGAAGTTGTCTACGGTTCATACGAACCAACTATCAACAGCTTCTTTACTGAATGCGCGGCGATTGCGTACGTACCGCCGCCAACTATTACGAATGAAGGGCCCGTCCGTCCTTATTCGATCGCCTCGGCGCTCATGCCGCGTTCAGCGTGGAAAAAGGCGGGTGGATTTCCCGAGCACCTGCGTTCTGCGGAAGATTTGATCTTCATGCAGAGAGTCGAAGCGGCCGGATTTCGCATCGTACGCGCGCCCGCAGCCGTGGTCCATTGGACCATCCAGCCAGGTTTGTGGCGAACGTTTAAGCGTTTCGTTGTTTATGCTCGTAATAACATGCGCGCCGGCCTTTGGCGAAATTGGCAGCGGCAGATCGGTTTGCGATACGCCGTGCTGGCGCCATTGATGGTGCCGTCAATCCTTTTCGGAGTTCGCTGGCTTGTGGTGCCGATCTTTTTTTGGCTCGCGTTAATGATTGCGCGCGCGCTGCGCGCGATTTACCAAAACCGGCACTCTTATCCGGCAGGGCTTATGCGAAATCTTCTGCGATTACCAGTAATCGTTCTGATTCTGAGTATGATCGATCTCGCTACTTTTCTTGGCACAGCCCAATGGTTGTTAACCGATTGGTGGACCGATCGGCGCGACGAGACACAACAGTAGGGCGCAGGCGTTGTGCCGACCCGTCAACTTTTGGCGAAGGGCGGGCAGGGACAAGCCCGCCCCTTCAGCAAGAACGGAGAGTTCCTTACCGTATCGTCATCGTGCGAACGCTTTACATTTGCTACTTGAGTTTGGATGAACCACTCGTCCAAAGTCAGGTCTTGCCTTATGTCCGCGAGATCGCCGCCGGCGGGATCGAAGTTCATCTGCTCACCTTCGAAAAAGAACTGCAAACAAAATCTGCGGACCAGCTTGCGGCCGCGCGCGAAAGTCTGACGGCGCAGGGCATTGACTGGTCCTATTTGCCGTATCACAAGCGCCCCTCAATGCCGGCGACTCTGTACGATGTGCTGCGCGGCGCATTACGCATCGTCCGATTTGCGCGACGTCATGCGATCGATGTGTTGCACGCGCGCGCGCACATCCCGATGGCGATGGCGTTGATTGCGCGACGGTTGACGGGATGCAAAACGATTTTCGATCTGCGCGGTTTGGTTGCCGAAGAGTATGTCGACGCCGGCATCTGGAAGAAAAACTCGATTCCTTTCAAGATTATTAAATGGATCGAGCGGGCAGGGTTGAGTCAGTCGAATCAGATCGTGGTGCTGACAAATAGCATGCGCGATTGGCTCGTTCATGCGGAACCAACGCTGGCGAATAAGATCAGCGTCATTCCCACTTGTGTCGATCGGTCGCGCTTTAACGTTCCCGCTGATCGCAGCAATCGCTTCGAACTGGTGTATGCGGGTTCCGTCGTCGGTCTATACCTGCTCGCGGACATGGCGCGATTCTTTATCGAACTGAAAAAGCGTGAACCAAACGCTTTCTTTCGCATTCTTACTCAGACGCCGCGCGCAACGGTTGCGCAAGTGATGCAGTGCGCCGGAGTTTCTCCCGATGATTTCGAAGTCGTCGCCGTTTCGCCCGCAGAAATTCCTGATAACATGACGCGAGCGCGCCTCGGAGTTTCTTTTCGTAAGCCGACGTTTTCGCAAATCGCGGCGTCTCCGACAAAGATCGGTGAATATCTCGCCGCCGGAATCCCGGTGGTTAGCAATTCCGGTACGGGCGACATCGACGAGTTGATGGAAAGCGAGCACGTCGGTCTAACGGTGAGTTCGTTTGACGACGCAATGCTTGCGCAAGCGGCGGATCAGGCACTGACGTTGGCCCGCAATTCTGAAGTAGAAATGCAATGCCGGGACACAGCCGCAAAGCATTTCGATCTGATTGAGATTGGCGGCAAGCGTTATCTGGAAGTCTATCGACGTCTAGAGAGTGGGCATCCTTGCCCGCAATGAGCACAAAGTGCGAACAATGCCTGAGCGCGCTGCGCGGACTCTGCGGACAAGGATGTCCGCGCTCCATTTACCCGCTCGAAAAGTCTTTTCTAATCTGTTAACTTCTTTTGTATCGATGGACCTTCGCTCTTAGTGCTTCGCGACCGATCAAAATGGCCTTTCGGATCTTAATTACCGGCGGCGCCGGCTTCATTGGCAGTCATCTCGCGAGAGAACTGCATCGTGAAGGACATGCGGTCGTCATCCTCGATAACCTGCTGCCCCAGGTGCATGGGCCGAATCCAAAACCAAATCTCCCCGCCTGCGAAACGGTCTGGGCTGACGTGCGCGATGCCGCAGCGCTCGATCGCGCGCTGCAGAACGTCGAGGTCGTTCATCATTTCGCGGCTGAAACCGGCGTGGGACAGTCGCAATACGAAATCGCTCGTTACGTTTCGGTGAATACTTACGGAACAGCTTTGGTTCTGGAAAGAGCTGCGGCGGCGGGCGTGCGGCAGGTGGTGATTGCGTCGTCGCGTGCGGTTTACGGCGAAGGGATGTTCGCATGCGCGAGCTGCGATAAATCATTTGCCGCGGCCGCGAGAACTCCGCAACAGATGGACCATGGCCGCTTCGAAATTTGTTGTCCCGATTGCGGCGAGGCAGCTTTACCGGCATTGATGTCCGAATCGATGACGGCGGCTCCGGCGTCAATCTATGGCCTGACGAAATATCAACAGGAGCAACTGGCGCAACGGGTCAGCGTGATCAACGATCTGCAAACGACAATTCTCAGGTTCTTTAATGTCTATGGACCGGGACAATCCCTGCAGAACCCGTACGTG
>DASQYL010000322.1:0-4929 GCA_035639235.1 Pyrinomonadaceae bacterium
GGCTATCTTGCCGACCTGGGCGCCAGGACTTGCCTGATCGAACCGCGGTCCAGGATCGTAACCCAAGATCGCGCCAGGCATCTCCCAGGGTGCGCGGCCTGAATTGAAGGCAGGCATCTCGACCTGAACCTCGAAGGCCGGGCCTCCGATTAACCGCGAAGTTTCCGACACACTCGGGCCAACCGGCTTGTCTCTTCGAAGTCTCAGCGCGACGATAAAGGCAAGCAGTAACGCCAGCACGATGATGATCATCAATATCTTCTTGCCACGCATTATTACCGCAGTCCCAGTACTGTTGTAGAAACGAAGCTTGGGCTGGATTCGATTGCCATCTTCTTTTCCAAAGAATGAAAGCCGTCGAACGGCGGAGTTAACCGGGCCACGGCGTTACCGAGCCAGCTTCGCCGGACCAATGATGATGCGACAGTCGCGGCCCGTGGCTCCGGTCCAACGATTTGTTGGGTCGCGTCACGGCCGCAAGCAGCGTCTGTTTTCCCAATAGATTTCAAGCACTTTCGGATTTGGGGCGCGCTCACGCATCAAGTCATCGTCCGGCCGCAGTGCCTCTTCCCGGCGATATGCGGCAACTGCTTTCTCGTCGATTGGAAAATCAATAACCTCGTCTGGACGATCCAATAGATCCGCTGCGGCCTTCTTGTCCAGGTGGAACGTCGAGACAAATACGAACGAGATGTTGTCGTAGCTGAAACTGGTCTGTGATATGCCTCCTCCGAGCATAGACATACCAAAGCCATCTTTCCGTGCGCCGCGAGTACTGACCGGCACCAAGCGGTTGATGAATTTCAGAGCTTCCTCTGTTTCAAATTTTGCGTCGGGATAGTTAGTGCCGCTATCGACGAGTTTTGGGTAAACACGCATCATACACACTTCACCATCTGCGCCGTAGCTTGGTGTCATCCATAAGTGCTCGCTCACAGAGTAAACATTTTCGCGGTGACCATAGGACGTTTCGAGGTCTTTTGCGGTCTGGCCAAGAGCAAAGGTATAGCTGAGTACGAGGATGTAGATGGCGGTGACAATCCTGAATGTCATACAAGACCCTCTCGTAGGTCTAAGCGGCCCAACGGCGGAGTTGACGCGGTTGCACGCAACTACGTTAGGCGAATGTTCTCGATAACAAGCCCGCTGGCTCGGCTCGCGTCCAACGATTTGTTATGCGGCGTCGCGTCGAGATTGAAGCCATGCGTCGTAAAACTGTCGTTGGGTTTCCACTGAGACAATATCAAGGTCGTCGCCAGAAGCGAAGATTTCTACAACGTCAGGCTTAGCTCGCCTACCGAGTTGTAAGCGGTAAGCGCGTAGTCCGTCCCCCATATCACGCAACATACCCGATGGAAACACGTTTCGGCAGGCACCGTAGCAAAGCGGCGATAGGTCCAAACCTGCGAGTTGTTCCCGTAGCCGACAAAGCGCCTCGAAGTAATCGCGGTCGCTCGCGATGAGCTGACTGTCGCGGAACTTGAGGCTAATAGAACAAACCCGTCGAGTAAATTGACCCTCGGTCCAGAACTTAGTCTCGCAATCGAGCGTCGCTGGAATTCGCGCTCCGGCTTGGTCAGCGAGTTCTACTTCGAAATGATATTGATGCACTGACATTTTGAAGCCGCATAACGGTTGAGTTAACCGGGCGGCGCGAAACCGAGCACCTTCGCCGGATCGAGCTTCATGCGAGAGGCGCTTCCGCCGCTCCGGTTCAACGAATTGTTATGCGGCGTCAAACACCACCAAGTTCGACGTTAGCGACAACATATTTACGCGCCGTGGTGTCGTAGCGAAAGTGCACATTCGCCCAAGAGTCAATCGCGATCAATAGTTTCCCTTTCCCATAACTTACCCAACAGAGCTGAACGGATACGTTCGTGACACCGCCGGTCTGGTCAAGGGGTCGTATGACAAAAACAGGAAATTCTTTGCGGAGCGTTTTGGATCGCGTAATCAACGCCCGGTTGTCCATGTACGTCACTCGATGGTCGTCAAACTGTGAGTCGAGGCCCATCTGTGATAGAAGAGTCTTTTTGAACCACGACGGCACCAAAATCGATAGGAATTCGGTTGCCGCGGTCAGTCAAGTCTAGCTTCCCCCAAGCGCGAGCCATTTCATTGAGGCCGGATCGCAACGCCGCTGAGTACATTGCCGGCCGATCGGCGACGATTGGATTCTGAGTTTGCGCGAGAATCGGCACTCCCGCCAGTACCACGCCAACGAGAGCCGATCTGCCACGATGTTCGAAAGCCTCATCATGTTTAGAAAAGCCGCATAACGGCGGAGTTGACGCGGCGGCGCAAATCAAAACACCCTCCGCCGCACCAAGCAAGTTGAGAAACATGCTCCCGCCGCTCGCGTCCAACGATTTGTTAGGCGCGTGTTTGGGAAATGTTCGTGGAGGCGGACGGCCTCGCCCGAGAGAGAAACCCAGCCAATCCGCCAACCGCAACCGCGTAACCCACGACAAATGTTGGATGAAATGGACGATTGCTGGTCAAGCCAGTCAGCAACTCGTAGGCCAGCACTGCGGCGATGCCGATCGCAATGCGCCACGCATGAGTTGGTTCAGCTCCACGTCGCTGTGCGACCTTGTAGATAACGTAGCCAATCGCAAGTCCTGTGATAACGCCACTGACCAGACCCATTACACCCATGATGACAAATGGCTCAATGAGACTATCACTCCCGAACCGCAATAAGACGTACGCCATCGCAACCGCGACGACGCCAAGCATACCAAGTGTGCCACCCAGCGCCCCACGCCAGACGTATGGCTCCCAAGTCAGTTCGTTAGTTTGTTCATCCATCAAAAACTCCAAGTAGCGCATAACGTCTGAGTTGACCGGGCCACGGCGCTACCGAGCAGCTACGCCGAACCAATGATGATGCGAAAGACGCTGCCCGTGGCTCCGGTCCAACGATTTGTTGGGCGGCTTACTTTAGGTTGAGCCGCGCATTGGCCCTCGGAACAGGAACGCAAAGGCGGTCGCTGGCCCAGGGCTTAGATTGCTCGAAGAGCAGAGCGTATCGCAACGAAGGCGCTCTGAAAAGAAAAAGACGAGAACCGGCAGTCCAAGCGATGGTCGTTTCCGGTTCAGGCCCACGAGAATCCGTCAGGAGCAGGCGTTCACCGGTTGCTTTGCTTGACTCGTCAAAGTGCGGCGCGCGCTCAAGCACGCTCCGGCCTTTGATCTCTCGGCGTAACCCGCTGTCTGCAAGTGACGATGTACCGTAGTCAAAACAACCGTATCTCAGACCAAGACCGTCTGAAGAGACATAGTCTGTTTCAAACCCCTCTATAGTGCCCCTACTGCGGAAAGTGATGGGCTGATTAGGAGAACTCGGCGGCGAGGGCCTGTCGTTGACAGTGTCTGTAAGAGTCTGCGAGCGACGCGAAGAACTTGTGCACGCGACAAGGAGCGCCAGTCCGAGTATCGAAATCCCAAATCTACCTGTCGTAAAAGTCATTGTGTGCGGATGGAGAGCCGCCCAACGTCTGAGTTGACGCGGCGGCGCGAATCCAATCAAGCATCGCCGCACGAATCAAGTTACAAAACACGCTCCCGCCGCTCGCGTCCAACGATTTGTTGTGCGTCGCCTCACGATGGGTCGGACCCTTCGATGATTTTTTCCGCCTCGGTAAACACATCGAGAAGGTCGTGCATCGAGAACGTTTCGTCAAGTCGGTAACGAGTGCAACCGTCCGACAGAATTCGCCAGGCCGACACGTACGCCTTGGCTCTGCGCGACGGCATCATGAACGTCATGAGCACAATGCAGACCGCCGCGATGAGAGCAAATCCTTCGATTACGAAAGGACGATTCGATAAGAACAAAGGTCGGGACGCGACCGCGATTGAAGAGACCGCGCCAGTGATTCCCAAGGTGTAATGTACGTTCCACCACCGAACAAAGTAACGCCGCCATGCAGTGAGGCGCTGTTCGATTTCGTCGGGAATTATTCGCGGTGCCATCGCAGCTCCGAAAGTTTAGAAAACGACGCACAACGGCGGAGTTGACCGGGCCACGGCGTTACCGAACAGCTACGCCGGACCAATGATGATGCAAAAGTCGCTTCCCGTGGCTCCGGTCCAACGATTTGTTATGTGGCGCACATGAAATTTGACACAGCCTGCGCCACTGTTCGTGCTCGTTCGTCCGACGGTGCAGTTACGCCATATAAAACGTTCGCAAGCCGAAAGTCTAAGGTACCAAGTTGTGGTTTGCTGCGGTCCCAGTTTGCAAATGTGTAGCCTTCTTCGCCGAGATTTGGTAACTGAATAGTTTGATAAAGAGTCGCATCTACCTTTGCGAGTTCGCTTCGCAAGAAATCTCTCGCCTGATCTGCCGTGGCGTAGGTTGTCACCGTCAGCCACACCAATTGACCATCACAACTGAGGTGGAACCTGATCGATCCTCGGTCTACTTTGCTGGAGGCGGTGAAGTCCGTCACATCGCAGTTTCGCAAATCTGTTTTGATGCCGGTTTCAAGTTTTGAGCCAATCGAGAGAAGGCTTTGCGCGTTTGCAAAACAGAAAGCGGAATGGAGCAGTGCCAGGAAACCAAAAGCTTGAAATATTTTCTTCACGTTACCTCCAGATTCAATCTAGCTGTGTGACTCTACGATAAGCCACATAACGGTTGAGTTGACCGGGCCACGGCGCTACCGAGCAGCTTAGCCGGATCATGCTTGATGCGAAAGTCGCTTCCCGTGGCTCCGGTCCAACGATTTGTTATGTTGCCGCCCAGACAACGGGAGCAGCCTATTTATGAACGTCCTTCCAGTTGTAGTTGCGCCAAACTATTTTCTTGACGCGATAGGGAACAGAGCTTTGTATCCGCACGCGTGTATATGTCAAACCGTCAGGCACCTCGAAGTCCAGACGGCGCGTTGTGATTTTGCCGCCTTCCAAAGTTTCAGA
>DASQYL010000323.1:0-2173 GCA_035639235.1 Pyrinomonadaceae bacterium
GCAGCAGAGTTGGCCGGGCATGGGAGAAGATGGGCCGCTCGCGCAATATGACGGCCCTGATCCGATGAAGTGGACTGTCGAAGCATTGCGCAGCTCGACGCAAGCGTTATATGCGCCGCTCAAGGTGCTTTCTGAGAAAGAAACCCAGAAATGGTTTCCCGGCAAGTTCGTGATCATTCGTCCGGGTTTGATCGTCGGCCCCGGCGACGAATCTGATCGCTTTACTTATTGGGCTGTGCGAGTAGCGCGCGGCGGCGAAGTCCTGACTCCCGGCGATCCTAAAAAGGATGCAGTGCAATTCATCGATGCGCGCGATTTGGCGGAATGGACCATCCGCATGGTTGAGCAGGGCGACACCGGTATCTATAACGCCGTCGGCTTCAAAGAAAAATTGTTGATGAGCCAGATGCTTGACGATATCAAGAGCGCGACGAAATCTGACGCTCAGTTCACTTGGGTCAATATCGATTTTTTGCTGGAGCAAAAAATTCATGCCTGGTACGACATGCCGGTTTGGGTCGCGCCTAAAGGACCGGAGAGTGGCTTCAGCAATCTCAGCAACAAGAAGGCGTTGACTAAGGGGATTAGTTTTCGGCCGGTGAGCGACACGGCGTTGGCCACGCTCGAATGGTTTCAAAATCAGAGCCCCCAAAGACAAGCAACTCTGCGTTCAGGTATCAGCAGCGCGCGCGAATCGCAAATCCTCGCAGCCTGGCACGCGAAGCATAAGTAGTTGATGATCTGTACGTCTTTCTCTAGCCGAGCCGTTCACGGCTGGGAATACTTAACCTATATCGACAAGCCGCGGTAACGGGGCTCTTCCTGTCGTTTCCAGGATCGCCCCAGCCGTGAACGGTGGGGCTAAAGAAAAAGGGTTCGTCTTCACACGTCACCTGACGCCCATCACCACAGCTCCGCTCGACTTTAACTCCGCACCTCTCGTATAAATGAATCTCATCATTGTTCCCATAAATGTCGACGCCAAACAGGCCAAATGAAGGACAAGTAGTTTATCGACGCGTCACGCCGCCGGGAGGTGCGCCGTCGCCGAGGCGTAATCCTCGTTTCGATCCGGCATTGCTGCTGTTGGCGTTGGGTTTCGCGGTTCTCCTGTTGTTGATCCTGACGCTCGGAAATCTCAGTGTGCAACGCTTGGAGGACACGAGTCGCAAGTCTCTCCAGCTCGAGCAGATGTACGCGGCGCGCGCCTCTTTGCTGTTGCAGTTTCGCGTCGCACTCACGCGTCTGGACAACGAAGCGCGCGATCGAGCAGGCGCCGACGCGCGACATGAATTGCGGCCGCCTTTTGATCTACGCCTGGACACCGCCCGCGGAAAAGTGGCCGACTTACTGCCGTCGTTGGATCACGCTCCGATATCGGAGTTGGCAAATTGGAAGAAATTCCATGCCGACCTCATCGCTTATTTGGAGATTACGCGCCAACGCGAGAGGTACGCAGTTGACGGATTCGGCGCGTTCCGGCAAGTAGACACCGATTTGAATGACTTAATCGAAGACACCCGCAACGACGAGCATCAAATCGCAAACGAGGCCGAGGCCATGCAGACCGCGGCGACGCGATCGATTCGCATTTGGAACATCATTGCGCTCTTGACTGGAGTGCTCATCGCCATCGGCACAATCTGGGAAGTCCAGCGGCGTTTTCGGCAAACTAAGCAGAGCACCGAAGCGGCCCGCCGCGAGCGCGAATTCAGCAACCAGATGCTGGAAGGAATGGTGAGCGCGATCGCCGCTATCGACCGTCGCGATCACATCCGGAGCGCGAACGCTGCGTTCTTTCGAATTTTCCCGGAGGCGGCTATTGGCGCATCGATTCACGACGAAATCGCAAGTCCTGAGGCAGTCAAACTGCTCGAAGCCGCAACGGCTTCACACGTGACGGCTGCCACTTATCGCGGCCGGTGGGCGCTCAATCAAGATCGCTCGCCCGTTACCTTCGACGTGTACTCATCGCCGTTGGAAATTGACGGTGAGCACGGCCAGATTCTCACGCTGGTTGACGTTACTGAGGCGGTGAAGGCGGAGAGTCTCTTGCGGCGCAGTGAATCGCTGGCAGCAGTTGGTTCGGCCGCCGCCCAGTTGGCGCATGAAATCAAAAATCCTTTGGGGAGCATTCGTCTGGGCGTCGAAATGTTGCGGCAATATACAAACG
>DASQYL010000324.1:0-3222 GCA_035639235.1 Pyrinomonadaceae bacterium
GTCACGAACGTGAGTCGCACGTCCATGTAAAGCATCATCGCCATGATGGCGACGATCATAACCAGATCGCCGAGCAGATCGGTGACACCCGAAGTGAACAACTCGTTGAGTGCGTCGACGTCGGCGGTTAGTCTCGTCATAATGCGCCCGACGGGATTGCGATCGTAATACGCTACCTCCTGGCGCTGCAGCTTTTCATAAATCTCACGCCGCAAGTCGTACATCACGTATTGGCCGATCGAATTAAGCAGCACGGATTGAAAATAAGAAAAGACAAATCGCAGGAATAGAGTGAGCGCATAAATTGCGGCGAAGCCGGTCACGCTGATGGCGAATGACAGACCGATCGTTTTGAGAAGCGTCGACGCGGGTGTGTGGGACATCGTGCGCGGAACGATGTACCAATCGATCGCATACTGGGTAAACTTGGGTTGCAGGATCCCCAACAAATTCAAGAACAGCGTGAAGATAAGCGCCGGAATCAGCAGCCGCACATATGGGTTGAGATAGCGAAGGAGCCGGCGCGCGACCTGCCAGTCGTAGGTCTTACCGATCTGCTCTTCTTCGTGAAACTGTTTGACGGCAGTGGACATAGCCTACGTTGCGGCCAACTCCTCCTCCAGCAACTGACGCTCGTGCAACCCTGCGTATTGGCCGTCAAGCGTCAGTAATTCATCGTGCGTCCCGCGTTCAACGATGCGGCCATCGTCGAGCACACAAATCAAATCGGCGTGACGCACGGTCGAGACCCGATGCGAAACGATGATGCTGGTGCGCCTGCTCATGACACCGCGCAGCTCGGACAGAATTTTTTCTTCGGTGTAAGTATCGACAGATGAAAGCGCGTCGTCGAGAATCAGAATCTTCGGTTCGCGCAAAACAGCGCGCGCGATTGCCGTGCGCTGCTTCTGCCCGCCTGAGAGTGTGATGCCGCGCTCGCCTACCAGAGTATCGAAACTCTCCGGAAATTCCTGTACATCAGTTTCGAGGCCGGCAATTTCAGCGGCGCGCTCGATGCTCCGGCGTTCAGCTTCGTCAACGCCGAAGGCAATGTTCTTTGCCAGCGAGTTGCTGAATAGAAACGTCTCCTGGGGCACGTAACCAATCGCGCGACGCAGTTGTTGCAGCGGATAATCCGCAACCGGCACATCGTCGATGAACAATGCCTCCGGCGGCGCTTGCAGGATGCGCGGGATCAAATTCACCAATGTTGACTTGCCGCTGCCGGTTCGGCCCACGAACGCCACGGTCCGACCGACATCAATCGTCAGGTTGATATCGCGCAGGACGGGTTCACTGTCAGCATGATAGCTAAACGTGAGATTGCGAAACTCGATGCGCCCTTTGATCGGCGGCTGTTGCATGACGTGTGTCGCGTCCGCAATCGCCGGCTCAATGCTTGTGATCGCTCGCATTCGTTTCCAGCTTGCCGAGCCGCGCTGATAAAGATTGATGACGTATCCGATGGCAATCAGCGGCCAAATCAGACGAAACAGATACATGTGAAATTCGAGAAATTGACCGACAGTAAGCTCGCCGCGCACGCCGGCGGGTACGCCGGCCCACACGATCAGCACTGAACCAAACCCAATGAGAAACATCATCAGCGGCCGCATCAACGCATCTATGCGCACCAGGCCGAGGTTCTTCTGCATGTATTCGTAATTCAATCGGTTGAATGCGCCGATCTCAGCGTGCTCTTGCGCATACGCGCGCACCACGCGCACTCCGGTGAAATTTTCCTGCGCGCGCGCTGTGATCTGGGCAAAGAAATCCTGGATTTGCTGGAAGCGCGTGTGTACTTGCTGGCCGAAGAACTTCACGTTCAACGAGACGAGCGGCATAGTGACGAACAAGAGCAGCGTGAGTTTCCAATTGATGAAGAAAAGGATGGGCAGGATTACCACGATCACAAAGACCGTTTGCAGCCCGTACATAATCATTGGCCCAACCAGCTGCCTTACGGCTGAGAGATCGTTCGTAGCGCGCGCCATCAGGTCGCCGGTTCGATGTTGATGAAAAAACGATTGCGGCTGATTCACGAGCGCGGCATAGAAGTCGTTGCGCAGGTCGTATTCGATGTGACGCGACATGCCGATGAGGATGCGCCGTTGCAAAAAGAGGAACACACCGCTGGCCAGGCTTGCGCCCAGAACTTTCGCGCTGGCTATTGCGAGTTTGGCGCGCGTAAGTTCGGCCAAATGCGTATCGATCGTGCTGCCAACTACCAGCGGAATCGTGACGTTGAAAACCACGCCGGCCATGATGCACGCGATGCCTATGATTAATGAGATTTTGTACGGTCGGAAGTAACGAGCCAGTTTGCGCAGATCACCCATGAAGCCGGCAAAGCTTCGAGTCTCGGTCTGTTAACGAAAAGCAGTTGCCGAGAACTGCGAAGCTTGGATATTAGAGTGTAAGTGAGATCGATCTGGCTGGCAAAGACCCGCGCGCGAATCGTCATCAATCACATTACGATTTCTTCGCGCGGATCTGACGGTCCGGAGGTCGCTGAAAATTGAGCGCCGGTATTGTCGAAGTCTTCGAGCGCACCTTCGTCGGCGACGCACACGCGGTTGCGGCCGGCCCGCTTGGCTGCATACAGCGCGTCGTCCGCGGCGCGAAACAGTTCGGCGCGCGAATTCGCATGATGCGGAAAACTGGCGATGCCAATCGATGCGGTGAGGTTCCCGAATTCCGGTATCAGAATGGTTTCCACGCGCGCTCGGACACGTTCAGCCACAATCAGCGCGCCTTCGCCATCGGCCTGCGGCAGAATCAGCGCAAACTCATCGCCGCCGAATCTCGCCGCGGAATCCACTCCGCGCAGTTCCTGGCGAAAACAGTCGGCGAGGCGGCGCAGCGCATCGTCGCCGGCGTCGTGACCGGCGGTGTCATTTAGATGTTTGAATCGATCGAGATCGAGCATTAATAGCGAGAGCGGCTCGCGCGTGCGCTTCGCCATCATGATCTCTTTATCGAGTTGCATCTCGAACGAGCGCCGGTTGTAACAGCCCGTCAACGCGTCGGTGAGCGCCTGTTGTTGGATTTGTGCGAACAAGCCGGCGTGATTCACAGCCACTGCAACCTGGTCCGCGACCGTACGCAGCAGCAGAATTTCGTTCTCGTGCCACACGCGCGACGGGTCGTCTGATTTAACCTGCAACGCACCCATCAAACGTTCATCAAAGACGAGCGGAGCTACCGCAAACGGCAGTGTGT
>DASQYL010000325.1:0-15210 GCA_035639235.1 Pyrinomonadaceae bacterium
AATTCCTTGCTCTTCGCAAATTCGATTCCGTTAGTTGCTGCCTGCACAGAGTTGTAACCAACTTTCCGCGAGTAACGGATCGCTTCGATGAAGTGCGGCGAAATTGTCGGCTCACCGCCAGAAAACTGTACGGACATCTGGCGTCGCGGCTTAATTGAAATCGCGTTGTCCAGAATTTCCTTAATCTCGTCCATGCTCAATTCATGCACAAAACCAACCTGGTTAGCGTCCATGAAGCAAGGATCGCACATCATGTTGCAGCGATTAGTTAGATCAACCGTTAACACTGCGCCGCGGCCATACTTGATCGTGCTGGAGCCGTGGTTGTGAAGTGTCTCATCGTTGTGCGCCGGAATATCACGGCCGGGAAACATCGCTTCGATATGAGTCAGAAACTTTGAATCGATCGCCATCACGTCCTCAAAATGACCATGGACCGGGCAATCCTTCACCATCCAAATCTCGCCGTCTCGTTCAATGATTTGCGCTTTGATTTCCCCAACCTTTTCGTTGACTAACAGTGAAACATCCTTCTCACCGTTTATGATCGAGTCTCGCGCCTCGATTACGCAGTTGGGACAAAGCGAGTCCGTGGTGCGCGGCCATCCCAACGTTGGCTTAGTCTTCTGCCATGATTTTAGAAGCGGCTTGTCCGACCATTTCGGCGTAAAGGACGGATTGGGACGATACCTATTGATGGCTTGAACGGAATTGAACGTGGCTCCCGCCAACGCGGCAAGCCCTCGCTCAGCGTACTTGATTGCTTTCATTCACTTTGCTCCATGGAGGTTATGCGCACAACTGCGAAAAGCCGAGCTGCAATGCCCGTGCCCATAAAGAAACCAAGTGAACTCATCATTTCTCGAGATGGATTCACGGGTCGTAATGACTCGAAAGCCCCAGATGGGCTAATAATGCCATTTCCCAACCCTCGCTCGACCCACTTCCCTTTGTGTTCGCCGCGCGTTCGCCGTTTTAAGCGCTTAATGACTCCTATCTCATGTAAACGTTGAAGTTAGCTTATTAAATTATTGCAATTAAATAGTGTTGCGCCGGTCGACGCTCGATGTTACAGTCGCGCGAACTTGATGGTAAGTTGTTCTGCCTCAAGATGTTGCGCCCCCCGGTTTAACAATATCTAGTAGTTTTGGGCTTCGGAGCCCCTTCATCTAGCGGTATGAGGGCGAAGCCAGAAAGAATCCCCGAACCATGAGACTACAATATCGCGCAATCGTGGGTTCCCGAGTCGCTCTGAGGCGGAGACTCGCCTCCCGTCGCGTCTCTTGCCACCGTCGGCGGGCCGTGCGGGTGATGGAAACGAAGAGGTCATAAACGTAAGAAGGCAAATCGAGGTGGACGGGCTGTCGCCAACCTTAGACCGGAGGTGCTGCTTTGCAAACATTTGGAAACACTGAGTGGCTGTTCGCTCGAACCGCCAGTAAACGCGCAATCGATCAATCAATAAGTGTCTGGACGATTCCGAATACGAGTGCACGGGACATCACGTTTCCACTCCTCAGCGGTGTGCGTCTGATTCCCTCGTGGGCAGTTCTCACGTCGATTCTCCTGGCGATGTCTGCGATATGCGGAACCACAGTCATGAGATCGCGAGCCGAATTAAGGGCGTCTTCAGAGCAACAGCAGAACTTCGCGTCTCAATTGCAAAATTTGCGAGATACTAATCACACACTCGAGCGAGACTTACAGAAACTCACGAACGACCCCAGTGCTATTGAGCTTGCTGCCCGTGAGCGTTTGGGGATGGTGAGAGCCAACGACGTCGTTGTAACAAGGCAATCACTTCAATTGTCTGGGAACGGAAACAAAGATTCTCTTGTCCGCTGATCACATCCGCTTGACCCTGCTGCTCTTTCCGCGACCCATTTCCTTCTCAAAGGCGCGGCTGTCGGATTCTTGACAGCCGCGCACCTTCATTTTCAGCATCGCGAAATTGACAGTGTTTGTTAGCTAAATTAATATCCAGTTCGGCAGAATTGATAGTCATGATCTGAACCGATGCCAGTGATTTCTCACTCCGAACGACCGACCAAACATACTCAAACTGAGCGAAAGCAGTCGTTTCAAACAGTTTCCCTCGCAGAGATCAACCGCCTCTATACTCCGGGCGATGTTAGCGAGATTGATTACGAGCAAGACATTTCGACACCCGGAACCTTTCCATACACGCGCGGCATTCATGCTACTGGTTATCGGGGCAAGCTCTGGACGATGCGTCAGTTCGCCGGCTTCGGCGCCCCTGAAGAAACCAACGCGCGCTTCAAGTATCTGTTAAAAGAAGGCCAGACCGGATTGTCGGTCGCCTACGATCTCCCGGCGCTGATGGGCTATGACGCCGATTCTCCCCTATCGGAGGGAGAGGTCGGAAAGTGTGGCGTCGCGGTTTCTTCGCTCGCCGATATGGAAGCGCTGTTCGATGGTATTCCTCTCGAGCAAGTGACGGTGTCACAAACCATAAACGCCCCCGCGTCGGTATTTCTCGCGATGTACCTCGTGGTCGCGGAGAAGCAGCGCGCTGGCTGGACTAAGATTTCGGGCACCCTTCAGAACGACATCTTGAAGGAGTACATCGCGCAGAAGGAATGGATTTATCCCATTCGGCCCGCAATGAAGTTGGTCATCGATACGTTTGCGTTCTGCACCGAACACGTTCCTCGCTATAACCCGATCTCGGTGAGCGGTTACCATATCCGAGAAGCCGGCGCTACGGCTTTACAGGAATTGGCATTTACGCTGCGCGACGGCATCGAATACGTGGAATGGGGAGTGCGGGCTGGTCTTGACATGGAACGTTTTGTTCCCCGTATCTCTTTTTTCTTCAATGCGCACAACGATTTCTTTGAAGAGATTGCGAAGTATCGCGCGGCGCGGCGCATCTGGGCGCGAACTATGCGCGAGCGGTTCGGTGCGGCCAATGAGCGGACGATGCAGATGCGCTTTCACACGCAAACCGCCGGCGTTTCGCTCACCGTGCAACAACCTCTGAACAACATCGTGCGGGTTGCCATTCAAGCGCTCGCCGGCGTACTCGGCGGTACTCAATCCCTTCACACGGATGCGTACGACGAAGCACTTGCACTGCCGACGGACCGCGCCGCCTTGATCGCTTTGCGCACACAACAGATTATTGCAGAAGAGACCGGGGTCGCGAATACCGTTGATCCGCTCGGCGGTTCCTACTTCGTCGAAGCGTTAACGAACAAGATGGAAGCCGGCGCAATGGATTACTTCGAACGCATTGATGCGATGGGCGGAATGGTCGAGGCCGTCGAGAAAGGTTTCCCGCAACGCGAGATCCAGGAGTCTGCCTACCAGTATCAGAAAGCGTTGGAGTGTGATGACCAGACCATTGTCGGCGTAAATAAGTACGCAATGAAAGATGAGCCCCAGCAAGTTCCGATCCTAGTCATCGATGAGTCAACCCGGCGCCAACAGATTGAACGACTCGAAAAGGTTCGTTCGATGCGAGACAAAGGAGCTGTGGCGCGCACATTGGAGTCGTTGAGATCGGCGGCCCGGCGTGGTGATAACACAATGCCTGCGACGATCGAAGCTGTCCGCGAGTACGCCACGCTCGGCGAGATCTGTTCGGCGCTCCGCGATGTCTATGGGATTTATGAAGAGCCTGCTATCTAACTCCAGATGAGCCAATCAAACCGTAAGATTAGGGTCCTTGTGGCGAAACCGGGTCTTGATGGTCACGATCGCGGAGCGAAGGTGATCGCGCGCGCGTTACGAGATGCCGGCATGGAGGTCATTTACACGGGTCTTCGTCAGACGCCGGAAATGATTGCTGCGGCCGCTTTACAGGAAGACGTGGATGCTGTCGGTGTATCGATCCTGAGTGGCGCTCACAACACACTGTGTCCGCGAATCGTTTCATTACTCCGCGAAGAAGGTTTGAAGGATACGTTGGTTGTCCTCGGAGGAATCGTTCCCAAGGAAGACATTCCTAAGCTCAAAGAACAAGGAGTGGCAGAGGTCTTCTTGCCCGGCACTTCGACGCAAGCGATCGCCGACTTCATCAAAGAGAACGTGCGACCTCGTGAATGACTAACGAGCCAGACTCGGCGGTACCATTCGCAACAACACCTGGGTCCCAGCGCTCAACTTGAGATTCTTGTTCTTGCTGACAAAGATGGTGAAGGGCGGCGCAGTCGCCAAGCTCCACGAAACCGATACACCACTATAGCCAATCGCCCCGCTCGAATCCTCAGTTAGCTGCCAACCTTCATCCATTCTCCCTTTCAACTCGGCGGTGGCGACAGGGGCGGTCGAACTGGCCTTGCTGCTCGCCGATATATCGCCGCCACTTGAGGCGCCTCCAGCGCTGCCAGTCATGCGCGGCTCGTTTGAATGTAACAATGCGTAAGTAGGATCCAACGGAAGCGAGTTGTCCTTTGGGGCAGCAACGGCCGCGATAATTGCTTGTAAGGGTACTAAGATTCCGTCTGTCCGTACAGCTTTATCAATCACTATTGCGAGCGCCGATGATGGCTGATCTTTTCCTTTGTTCGTAACCTGCGTAACGTGACCAGTGATCCTGGAGTTCGCAGGAATTACTACACGTCCATTAACAACCACGTCGCTGACTATGCGAAGGGAGACGGGTTGATCGGCTGCTGCCGTCTTCGCATCGAGCGCATCAGTCAATACCGCGAACACACTACTTACCTGATGCACCTCGCCGGTTTGCGATGCGGCCGGCGCCGCCAGCAAATTCAGCAGGGCGATGAAGAGGACAACTGTCGAGAGTTTGAACCGCAACAAGGTATTCTCAAAAAAGCGAAGGGTGGCAAACGCGGCCACCCTTCATGCGAACAGAGATGCAACTCAGAAGCTGTAGCGGACGCCGAGTTCCGCACTAAAGGCGTGCGGCAGAGTCACGCCACTCGGGGTAATGAAACCTAACGGCTGCTTAAAGGTACTCGTACGTAAGTTACCACCGAAGTTGTTGCCGAAGTTGGCGCGGTTCGTCAGGTCAAAGAACTGAATGAACGCCGCGATGTTGTGATGTTCATGAAACTTGAAGTTCTTCGTGATTCGTGTATCGAGTTGGAAGAACGGCTGACCGCGCAGGTTGTCGAAAGACGCAAACTGGCATTGGCCAGAGCGCAGGCAGTTGCGATACAAGACTCGCACTGCGTTTGAAGTGGCCGGATCGCCGAAGGTATTGAACGTCGCCAGCAAATCAGTCGGATTACTGGTGAACACAATCGCATGGGTATTGCCGCGGCCGCTGCCCTGTCCCAGCACATCCGTGTCATAAAATGCAGTGTACGGACGCGCTGATTCGACCTGCGCGATTGGCGCAATCTGAAAACCACCCGGCAGGTTAAATACGCTGCCCATTGAGAAGCGATGCCGCGTGTCATTAGGTACCGGGCCGAAATCCCATTTGCCGAAGATGTCGAATGGATCAGACGGCGTGTTGCGAAAAGCCGCCGCATTGCCATTGTACGCAACCGCCTTGGACCAGGTGTACGTGGCGTTGATTGAAAAGTGATTGTGCAGCCGTCGCCGATACGAAACATTCAGGCCGTCATAACGTGAGCGGCCGATTGCAAACTCTCCTCGCACGGATCCTAAAACGGGAACCCCGGCGGCCGCGAACGCAGCGTCCAATGGACGCGAGGTGATTTCGTTTCCGCTCGCATCAAGTAGAAATCTTCGCGTCGGATTTATGTTGACCGTTTTTGACTCGTGCAGTGCCAGCACGTGAACATAATCGAACTCGAGCACTGAATAAGAATTGAGCTGATGTGCGTACCCGATGTTCCATTGCTGTGTGTAGGGATTGCGGTAATGCTGATCCATGAAACGACCAGTCGAACCTGCGGGCAGTGATGTCGGCGGTGGTGGTATCGTCGGCAAAGGATCGATTCCGAAGCGCCAGTTCTGCAGTTGAATGGCAGTTCCGGGAACCAAATCGCTGCTGGCAATACTAAACACGCTGGTAAAGACTGTGGCCCGTGCCTGCTGGATCATGAACAACGGTATGTTCAGGAACGTTTGGCCGAAATAGAGTCCGTAACCACCACGAATCAAGTGTTTTCCAGTGCCGCCCAGATCCCATGCAAAACCCACGCGCGGGCTAAAATCCTTGTTATCGTCATGCGGAAGCGCTGCGGCGAACGGACTGTTAATAGCCTTGAGCTCGAGAAATGTCCGGCTGTTAGCCTGGGCCGACGCGCCGATCAAATTAAAGTCTTTGTCCCAACGCATGCCAAGGTTCAAAGTCAGCCTGCGACTGAATTTCCAGTCATCCTGAAAATAGACGCCGAACATCTTCGCGCCACCCGGCAAATCAAAATACGGGTCGCCCGAGGTGGCCGTCATACCACTGACGAGGCCGGCGGTCGCGAATTTGTTGGGCAACGCCAGAATCGCACTGGGCACTTTGTTGAAATCGATTTCGATGGTGGGATTGAACTCAAAGAAGCCCCCCAGCTTACGCTCCCAAAGATAATCGAACCCGGTCCGAAAAGTGTGATTGCCTCTCGACATCGAGAGGTCGTCTTTGAATTGGTACTTCTGCTGGTAAGACTGCTGAGGTACATTCACGTTCGTGCCAAAACTGATGCCGCTGGGAAACGTAATAGTGGGCACTTTGTTCTTGGTATCGATGAGGTTGTTCCAGTACTGATACCCGACCGTAGCCGCATTCACAACACTGCTGCTAAACGCAGAATTCAGAGTGAAGTTGGCAAGTTGCAGACGATTCTTCGTAAAGTTGCCTTGACTAAGATCGTTTCTTTGGCCCGACTGATCGTTCTCACCCAGATTCTTCTGATCGTTGTAACTCACGAACATACTGTGCTTGGTGTTGAAAGTATGATCGATTCGTACATTGACCCGCGTATCTTCGTAAGGGAGCGGAATGATCGCCGAAGGTACTGCCCCGGGGATGCCGTACGGATTGGGGAAATTCGCAACCAGCGACAATTCTGCAAAGGCATCTGCGGCGACCGGAATTGAGGTCGCTTCTTTCTGGCGCTCGATCGCGAAAAAAAAGAAAGTCTTATGATCGTTGTAGGTCGAGCGTCCGCCTTCGCCAAAACGTGGGAAATACAACGGGCCGCCAATCGATCCGCCGAAGATCTTCCGATTAAACGGCGGCTTCGTCGTCAGCTTCTGCTGGGTGGTTGGATCGACTTCGGTAGCATTCAGCTTCTTGTCGCGCAGTTGAAAAAACATCGAGCCGTGAAAGTCCTTGCCGCCCGATTTCGTCACCACATTGACCGCGCCGCCTTCGCTGCGGCCATTCACCGCTGAGAAGCGCTGCGTGCTGATGATGAATTCCTGAATTGCTTCCAGCGGAAATTGCATCACCGGCCCACCGACTGTGTTGTCTTTATTATCGATGCCATTGACCGTGACGTTTACGTTACGGCCGCTCGATCCGTTGACGCCGAAGACGGCAATCCGATTCTTCGTCGGGTCGTAAGAGTCGACCGGCTTCGCGCCCGGCGCAAGGTATGCCAGGTTCGCCAGATCGCGTCCGTTCAATGGCAGGTCTTGAACGTCGCGAGGCGTGATGTTCAGGCTGATGTCGGTTTTCTCTTTACTTACCAATTCCGTCTCGCCTGACATAACGGTCACCGATCCGGTAACGCCCCCGGGATTCAACGTAATGTTGAGACCGTTGGTTTGCCCCACCAGAACTTGCACGTCCTGCGTCGTGGCATCGGCGAAACCGCTGGCGTTTACCTTTACGTCATAGTTTCCCGCAAGCAGCAGATCGAACTTGTATACGCCTTCGTCGTTGGTCGTTTCGGTGCGCGACTGGCCCGTAGCCTTGTTGGTCGCCGTGACTGTCGCACCCTTGATCACGGCTCCCTTTGGGTCGGCAACTGTGCCGCTTAAAGCAGCGCTCGCAGTAACCTGCGCCGAAGCCGAACTACAAATTGCCAACACAATGAAGATCACGGACAACGCGCAAACGGCTACGCCGCCGAACACGCTCGATGTGGATTTGGTCATAAGAACGCCTCCTGAATCTTGAACGAGTTGAGCGCGGACAGAATTCCTACAATTTCCGCTCATAAAACCTGTTAGACTTGGTTGGTTATCCGGTTTTTCGAATCCTCAAACAGAATTTTGGATGTTCGGAAGGATGCTAGACCTTATGGAGGAAATCTGCAATACCTTTCTTGCAGTCCTCGCTCATCCGGGCGGTGACGTTCACATCCGCTCCGCAGCGTAAGGCGTCTGCGAAACTCATGGCGTCGATCTGGTAGAGCAGGCTCTTGCTTAGCGCGACCGCCGAGCTGCTGGTTTTTTCAAATTGTTGAACGAAAGCGTCGACTTCTTCATCGAACGCCTCGTCGTCAATAACACGATTCGCCAATCCAATCGCAACCGCTTCGTCGGCCGTAATCTGGTTTCCGAGAGTCAGCAATTCAAACGCGCGCTTCTCGGAGGTGTTGCGTCGCAGGATCGCCATGACCATTGCCGGCACGAATCCGATCCTCACTTCCGGATAACCAAAAGTGCTGGAGCGCGCCGCCAGAACGATATCGCACGCGGACGCCAGACCACATCCGCCGGCCAGGGCTCTTCCCTTCACCGCCGCGATCACCGGCTGACGAATCGAACGTATCAGGATGAAGAGTTCCATCATCGATGCTGCATCAGCGAGGTTTTCTTCTACTGACGCTGCCGAGATTTTTTGCAGCGCACTCAAATCGGCGCCCGAACAAAAATCAGAGCCGGCGCCGCCCAGCACAATCGTTCTCACTTCAGCATCGTCGTTGGCCCGACGCAAACATTTCTTCAACGCACCGATGAGGTCGTCGTTGAGCGCATTTCGTTTCTCAGGGCGGTTCAGCGTGAGGCGCGCAACACCGTGCGATACTTCGTATAGAACTGTTTCGTTCGCTGACATCTGTCACTCATCTCTGGTCAAACCCAGACTTTGCGCTTGATCCTCGGCGATGTCGATTTCCATTCTCAATAACGCCGTCGAGAACGTTTTGCCTTGCGCGTCGGTCATCAATGATAGCGTGCCGCCGCCTCCGAGACTTTCATGCAGGAGAAAATTCAACGCGCCGAGATTTGGCAACTCGAATCGCTCCACATCGCCTTTGCAGATTCCCTTGAAGTGCTGTTTGACTCTCGCTGCGGTCACTTCGCGCACCAGCACGGGATAATACTCGTCGCGCAAGGCAATCAGACCGACGTTAGCAGTGTCGCCTTTATCACCTGATCGCGCGTGCGCGAGTCTTGTCAATTGAACCTTCATACTAAACGTCAAGCATTTCCACCTTGGGATGAATCTCGCTCTTGGGAATTAACGCCGGCCAGTACGCAACGACCTCTTCGACTTTCGGACGGCCGCCCGCAAAACCGGTGACACCCGGAGGTCCCGTCAGAATTAGCGGCGCAATTTCTTTCGTGAATCGTTCGATTGCCGCGCGATCGTTTCCGCGTACTCCGACCCGCAATTGGACTTCTGGAAGATCGGCCGAGGGTTCGCCCGAAAGCGGTCCATGAGTCGCGTTTGCGCCCACGAATTCCGTGAGTGTTTGATCGAAACGAAGCCCGAGCCGATCGAGCCGCGAGCGCAATATCTGATCGGCTGATTTCGCCTTCAAATATGCGTCGGGCCAGGAATAGACCAGCGTTCCCACAGCTTTATAACCGGCTGAATAACTGATCGAAACCTTTAATGAGTCGGTTGACGACCGGCCTTTAATACCAAAAACGCGTACGCGATTCGGTCCGTCGTCAGCCAGATGAATGGTTGTAAAATCCGCCACACAGTCGGGCGTGATGTACTCGTGCGGGTCGCCCATTTCATAAACGAGTTGTTCTTTGATCGAAGGAATGTTGACGCGACCGCCGGTGCCTTCATGCTTAGTAATCACGAACGTCCCATCAGGCGAAGCTTCTGCGATTGGGAAGCCCACGTTCGCGAGATCAGGAATTGTCTGCCAATCGAATTGACAATTGCCGCCCGAGCATTGCGCTCCGCATTCGATGATGTGGCCGGCGATTGTGCCGGCGGCCAATTTGTCCCAATCATCCGCGGCCCATGCAAATTGATGAATCATCGGCCCAAGGGTGAGTCCCGTATCGGTCGCGCGCCCTGTGATCACGACGCTCGCGTTCTGTTTTAGCACTTCAACAATCGGCGCGGCGCCGAGATAGGCATTCGCGCTTTGAATGCGATCGCGGACGCAAGTCAAAGGCTCGCCCGTATCCATGTTGCGCAATTCGATCCCGCGTTCAATGAATTCATCGATTCGATCGAGAATGTCATCTCCGGTTACGATCCCGATTCGCACCCTTCCATTTAATCCGAGCCGACGAGCGACGTCGGCGACCGCGTTCGCGCAACCTGGAACGTTCACGCCGCCCGCATTCGCCACCACCTTGATGTTGCGATCGACGCACGTGGGCAGAATTTGTTTCATCAAACCGACGAAGTCGCGCGCATAACCTGCATTTGGGTCACGCGCCTTCTGCTTCTGCATGATCGACATCGTCACTTCGGCGAGATAGTCGAGCATTAGATAATCGATTGGCCCACCTTCGACCTGGCGCACCGGCGCGTCCGGCAGATCGCCCCAAAAACCCTGACCGGCTGCTATTCGAATCTGATCTCTCATGTGAAATTCGCGTTCACATAATAAGACACGGAGAGCCCAACGGACGAAACGCGCGAGCGCCTCGTCGCGATGATCTCCGTGTCTTCGCGTTACCGAGTTAACGGCGAAACACGCCTGACCGTTACGGCGTGGTCTTGGGCGTCGCGCCGGTGTCGGTCTTCTTCGTGGTCGTCTTGTGCTTGCGCGGTTTCTTCATCGCGCCACTGCCGCCACCAGTCGGCGTAAAGCTCACCTTCATCGTTTCGCCCGGCACGCTCGTGAGCCACAACTTGTCGCCGACCTTCTTTGCGCGCAACGAAACGATCTGCGCCGGAGGCGGCGGATTCGGACTTGCTGGCGGTGTGGTGCGATCGCCCATCATGACGGTGACCGCGGTGTATCCGCACGTGGTAACCGCAGTGATGCTGCCGGAATGCGTTTCGGATCCGGACGTCATCGTAAAGGTGTTGCCCGTGATCGTCAGCGTCGCGTCCTGCGGCGCACCGTCGCCATGATTAACCTTGCCGGTGTAAGTGCCCGAAAGATCCGTCTGTTCCTGCTTAGTCGGATCGCAACGGCCGCTTGTCTTGGCCATGGTGGTCTTTCTCGGCTTATGCGTCTTCGGCTTGGCCGTATTCGTCATCGGCGTCATCGATGAATTCGAATTTTGCGCCGACACGACGATGCCGGTGCTGGCCAAAGCGGCTACGCAAATCACAACTAGCCCAAGAACGTAAAGATAGATGCTCCTTCTCACGATTCTTCTCCTTTGCTTGGTTCCTGCATAATCAGTGAAATCTGCGAACAAAAGCTATGCTAATGAAGCCGGTAAAACAAATTGTCCCAGATGCGCTCCTGAATAGTTCAAAGTCACTCGCAATGCAAGCTCTAAAACGTCGCGCGTGTTCTCGGGCGCGATCACCGCATCCACAAATCCGCGCGCTGCGGCGTACCTGGCGTCAAGCTCTTTCTCATAAGTCTCGCGGACCTTTTTCATCTCCAACTCAAGTTCTTGGTCGGGCTCGCGGCCGCTGGCGCGCAACTTTTCCAGCTGACTGCCAAAGACTGCCTGCACCGCAGATTCGCCTTCCATCACCCCCATGCGGCCCGTGGGCCAGCTGAAAATGAAATCAGGATCGAAGCCCTGTCCGGCCATCGCGTAATAGCCCGCGCCCGAAGCATGATTTACAGTCAAGACTATCTTAGGAACGGTGGCTGTCGCCATCGCTTCAACGAAACGCGCGCCCGCGCGAATGATCCCCGAATGCTCGGCCTGCGGGCCAACCATGAATCCGGAAACATCCTGGATAAACAGCAGCGGCGTGCCGTGACGATTGCACGTCTCGATAAAGTAAGCAACTTTCTCCGCCGATTCAGTGTAAATGATGCCGCCAAATTTAGGTGGTCCACCCGACGGGTCGCGAAACATGCCGCGCGCATTGGCAATCACGCCAACCTGAATTCCGCGAATCGAAGCATGACCCGTGATGATCTCTTTCGCATAATCCGCCTGAAACTCATCCAAACGGCCATCGTCGAGAAGACAATCGAGCAACGCACGCGTATCGTACGGCTGCCGGTGATCTTCCGGAAGAATTTCGTAGATATCCGTAGCGGGCCGCTTGGAATTTGAGACTTGAGACTTGAGACTCGAGACTGGATTCGTACCAGCCTCCAGCCTCAAGCCTCCAGCCTCCTTCTTCGTCAGCTCTTCCACGAACTCTCTTATCTTCGCAATCGCCTCTTCATCGTTCTTCACTCGATAATGAGCCACGCCCGATATCTCGTTGTGTGCGCGCGCGCCGCCCAGTGTTTCGTTGTCGATCGTCTGGCCCGTCGCGCCCTTGACCAGGTTCGCTCCGCCCAATCCCATGAACGAAGTGCCTTCAACCATGATGATCACGTCCGACAACGCCGGCAGATAAGCGCCGCCGGCGATGCATGGTCCCATGACTGCCGAAATCTGCGGCACCTTCAAATAGCGACGCATGATCGAGTTGTAATAGAAGATGCGCGACGCGCCGTACTGTCCCGGAAACACGCCGCCCTGGTAAGGAAGATTCACGCCGGCTGAATCGACGAGGTAAACAATCGGCACGCGCGATCGCATCGCGATCTCCTGCGCGCGCAAAATCTTCTTAATCGTCTCCGGCCACCACGATCCGGCTTTCACCGTCGCATCATTCGCGACCACGACAACTTCCCTGCCCGCTACACGTCCAATTGTCGTCACAACGCCCGCAGCCGGCGCCTGACCAATCTCATTTTCAGTTTTGCTGACCTGTGATCTCTGACCTCTGACCTCTGCTTGGTATTGATCGTAAGCGACCAGCAGGCCGATTTCCTGTTGATGTGCATCGTTGTCCAGCAGCAGCTCGATGCGTTCGCGCGCTGTCAGCTTTCCCTGCTTATGCTGCTTATCGATCTTGTCTGGCCCACCGCCGGCGCGCAACTTCTCTTCAAGCTGATGAAGTTCGTCGGTTAATTGGCGGAGATGGCCGGCAATCTTCGACGACGAAGCCGACGATGATCCTGCGGGTGATGACGAATTGGTCTTTGAAATTACTCGCGAAAGCGTCTTGACGGTGAATTTGGACGCTTGCATGCTTCGAGACTCGGAAGTCACTTCACTGCTCACGGCTGATTTCTGAAAAGGTGAAACTGGCTGAAAAATAGCACAGTTAGCGGGACGCGGCAATTTCAGGCTAATGCATCAAGACCGACATCAAGTGAGTTTCATCCACAGTGTCGGAAGTCCCCTCGACAATAAAGACTCGCGATTCTGACCATTCAACGCTCACGTTGCCCTCGCCAGTTTTCCAATAGCTAATCGACATCGGTCGGTCAGGGGCATCAAATCTGTTATCCGCTCGCGCATTGGGATACCGGAGACCGACTCGTTTGCAATACGCGTCATAAAACTCATGCGCATCATTGCTCGAATCCCAGACTGAGATTGAAACGAAGACTGCGTGACCGCTTGAGTCTTCGTACGATGCATAACGATCACCGCCCCATCCCGCCGCCGCCCGACGAGATTCCGTCGGCGACTTCAAGAACTGATCGAGCATTAAGTAAGTGCCCCACTCGCCGTTTACGTCCGAGACGATCTGTTTCCAAGTAACTTTCGTCTTCGATCCACCCACCGATGCGGGTGGCTCTGACTTATTGAGCAACGGCAAAAGATCCGGCAGCGTTACTTTTACGGGAGCCTCATGCGCGAAGTATTTCTCCGGGTGCATGATTTGTTCAGTCGATTGCGGCAGCGTCTTGAATGCTTCGGAAACTTGCGACCAGCCGCCCTGCTTGTAAACCGCGCGCGTCCAATTTAATCCTTCCTGGTATGGAAACAGCAGCGACTCGCGGATTGCGCGGGGCGCTTGATCGAGTTCTTTGGTATCGACACCCATGGCGTTGAGCGATTTGAGAAAAGTCAGCGCGCGCATCGGATTGGTCGAAACATACATCACCATGGCCAGCGTGGCGTCGCCTTCGATCAGCGCGTGGGCGGCGAGTTCCGCATCCGAGTCGCCTTTCGGCCAATGCTCAAATCGCATCAGGTCGAAATGCTGATCTTGCAGCGCATGCGTCAGTTCATGAGCCATCACCGGCTTCTGGCCTTCGACGTCGATCCAATCCGCGAGGTGAAACTGGCGAGTCTTTGGCTCGTAATAGCCGGCAACTTGTTCGGTCAGCAGCCGAATCATCAACGCGCGGAACTGGAAGTCCGGCGGCACAAGGCCAAGCTTCTTCAAGGTGACTTCGGTCGCGTGTATCTCCGCCGGGGGCGTGTCTTCATCAAGATTCTTTACGACCGACCGCTCAATCTCGGCCCGCGATTGAGTAGAACTCTGTACCGGGCGGAGGATTGAAAGCTGTCGCAGATTGCTCGTCTCTTTGAGCACCTCTTCCGTGGCGGCCACCAGCGCAGCGTTGCGCGCGGCGGACGTAGTCGCAGGTTGCTGCGAAAGCGCAAGCTGCGCCGGCGCCACCGCGAGCGCGCAAACCAGGAGTAAGACAGCAAAAACGCAGGCAAGATGCCGGTGCACTCGCGCCGAGGGCAACGGCGCTCCTGAGTGGCATTGGAATTCTTTTGACATCCTCATATTTCGCTCTTATAGTCCGCTAAAACGATTAGCAATTCAAACCCATGAGCTAGATGCAAACTGTTGGTTTGCGCCCGCAACCTGGCAGGTTGCATTCGACAGGAGTCGCGACTTGAGTCCGCAGGAATTGGAAAACATTGACGAGTGGCAGGAGGCCGTGCTGCGGGTACGCTACGCTGAAACCGACAAGATGGGCGTGGTCTATCACGCGAACTATCTGATCTGGTTCGAGATTGGCCGCACCGAATTCTGTCGCGCGCGCGGATTTTCCTACCGCGACATGGAAGAAAATGAAAACGCTTTTCTGGTCGTCGCTGAAAGTTATTGCCGCTACAAAGCTCCTGCTTATTACGACGATGTGCTGATCGTCCGCACGCACGTCACCGAACTGCGTCGCCGTTCCCTCCGCTTTGGATATGAAATAGTCCGCGAATCAGATGGCGTGGTGATCGCCGAAGGCGAAACCGGCCACGTCGTTACCGACTCGAACGGCC
>DASQYL010000326.1:0-2282 GCA_035639235.1 Pyrinomonadaceae bacterium
AAGGGAAGTCGCCCGCGTCAATGCGCGCGCGCAGAAAAGAAGAAATTGAGTTGTTTTGCTTTACGGGAATGCGAGCATGTTAGCGTATTCGTAATCACGCCGGAAGGTGAAAGTCCGATCGGGTCATCGGGTGATTTGAACGGCCGTTCTGCTGTTGGCGAACGATATCGATGAGAGCGCCGAGGCGAGTATCGGTCTGGGCAATCGATTCTTCTGTACGCTTCTGGGCGGCGGCAAGTTCGGCCATGGCTTGTTTCAACCGCTCGTTACCTTCGGTGCGCGCTTTTCGTTCTCGCAAACCTGCTCGGACCATCAATTTCGCAATTCGCTCCAGGCGGGACAGAAGCATGTCATGCTTTTCGTAATTAAGCTCCTGCCTCTCCTGGCTCACCGCAACGCGCGCCAGCGTCTCAACGATGAATTCCATCTTGCGTTCCATCTCTTCATTGGTCATATGAGAGTCTCGCGAGTCTTGCAATCCACCGCTAGCGTAGACGCAATAATACCAGTGATCTGTCGTCAGCTAAACCAAAATGGCGTGGTCTTTACTGGGGCAAAATGGCGGCTCCGATGCGCACGGTATGTTCATGAATCTGTGCGAGCGTGCGGATGGCGAGTGAGAGCGCGCGGCGTCCATCTTCGCCGGAGACAATCGGCTGCGTGCTATTTGCGATCGCGTCAAAGAAGGATTCGATCTCGGCGCGCAGCGGCTCGACGTCTTTCACCTCGAGCACCTGTGTGCGTACACCGGGCCAGGGGCTGTTGCTTGAGGGCGAGAGATTGCTGATCGATGCATAGTTGTTTGCATAGTCGAGTACGACATAGTCGCGCGGCTGGAAGAAACGCATCTTGCGAATCTTTTCTGTGCCGACGCGCGATGCAGTGATGTTAGCGACGGCGCCGGTGGCAAATTCGATTCGGGCATTCGCTGCATCGACGCGATTGGTGAGGATTGGAATGCCGACGGCGTGGACGTTCGTCACTTCCACCTGCGGGCCAACCAGCGATTGCACGATATCGAGATCGTGAATCATCAGATCGAGCACTACATCGATGTCGAGTGAGCGCGCCGTGAATTGTCCAACGCGGTGAATTTCGAAGTAGACCGGACTGCGCACATGCGGACGCAAAGCGATCATCGCCGGATTAAAACGCTCGGCGTGTCCAACCTGTAGAATTGCGCGTGCTTGTCTGGCCCCGGCAATCATCGTGTCGGCTTCATCCAGCGTGCGCGCGATTGGTTTCTCAACCAGCAAGTGAATGCCTGCTGCGAGCAGCGCACAGCCGATCTCGGCATGCAGTTCAGTCGGGACCGCGAGACTGACAGCATCGATCTTTCCGATGAGATTGCGCCAGTCGGTGTGCGCCGCGACATTGTACTGCCGCGAGATTTCTTTGGCGCGCGGTTCGTCGATGTCGCAAACGGCGACGAATTGTGAATGCCCCTCGCGCGCGAGTTCGGCATGAATGCGCGCGTGCTGGTTGCCGAGATGGCCTACGCCGACGACTCCGGTGCGGAGGATCATATTAATGATCGCCGTTTAGAGGCGGGCGTTGCCCGCCGGTCCGTTCGCTGGATGGAAAATCATTTTGAGTTGAATCATACTCACGCACTTATTCCTCGATTGAGAAACAAGAAGGCGGGCAACGCCCGCCGCTAAACGATAGCGGAGCGACTATACTTGCAACTTTCAGCGCTTGCCAAGCGAGCTTGGCTTCTCCTCTTCACGGCGATTGGGGGCTTTTATCTTTGGGGCCTCGGGTCTTTGCCGCTGGTTGGACCGGACGAGCCACGCTATGCAGAGGTCGCCCGCGAGATGCTCGCGCGGCGAGACGTGATCACGCCCACCCTCGGTGGTTTGCCGTGGTTCGAAAAGCCCCCGCTCCTTTATTGGCTGATGATGATCAGTTATCGCGTGCTGGGTGTGAACGAATATGCGGCGAGACTGGGACCGGCATTATGCGGATTGCTGACGGCGGGGTTCGTATATCTAATTGGCCGTTGCGTCGATGAAGTTCAGCAACAAGCTCACAATCATGAGCCATGGCAGATTGGACGGTGGAGCGCGCTGGTGTGGCTCTCGAGTCTGGGGGCGATCGGCTTTTCGCGCGGCGCCACCTTTGACATCGTTTTGACCATGACGATTAGCGCAGCGCTGGCATGTTTCTTCGTGGCTGAGGTGAAAGACCGAGCTACAGTCCTTCTGCTCGTGGCCTTCTACATCTTCGTGGGGCTCTCACTGCTGGCAAAAGGACTAATCGGGTTCGTAATCATCTTTGCA
>DASQYL010000327.1:0-4167 GCA_035639235.1 Pyrinomonadaceae bacterium
CAGGTCCCCCTCTTAAGAATGGTTTCCGAGTTGTTTGATTTGACTGAGGCCCCGATCGAAATAGATACAGTAGTTAACATTCTGGCGATTGTACTGCGGTTGGAAGATCATGCAGTCATGTCGCTGGGCGATAGTCCCGAAGCTGAGACATCGCGGCGTATCAATGAGCCCGTGTCTGACAACTTAAGCGCTGATCCCCAACGCTTGTTGCGGAGCCTTTGGGATGCAGTAAGGAGGCTGCCGCCTCACCAGCGGGATGCATTCTGTTTCAGGTTTCATGATCATAGTGGCGACGATCTGTTTACGCTTTTGATCGCGACGCGCATCGCGACTCTAACCGAAATCGGCCAGGCCTTTGGTCGTTCGGAGCAGGAAATACTAAGGCTGCGCTCATTGATGCCGATGGATGGTGCGACTACGGCCTCCGAATTGAACACTTCGAGGTCGGAGGTGCACCGATGGCGATTTAGGGCACTCAAGCGGCTTAAGAAGGAGTTAATGAAGCCCCTTGGATAAAGCAAAATAAAGTTTCGTCGAGGTGGAATTATCGACTAATCCTCGCGTCTTTATAGGTAGAAAAAAGAGGCAGACAGAAGACTTATTGGCAATGACCGAGCACGTAACGACAGCACAAATGGAGCGGTTCTGCGTCAGCGGTTTGCCGCAGGCAGATTTGGCTGCCATTACTGAGCATCTAACTCATTGCCAGCTCTGTCACGATTTGTTCGCCGATACTCTTTCTCGACAGAGAGGTTCCGGTCCGATCAGTTTTACATTGTCGCCCGAATTCTGGCTTAGGCATGAGCATGTCGATTTTGAGCAACTCGTTGCGATTGCCGATAACAAACTGGATGAGACCGACCGGGAGATGATTGATATTCATCTCGGCACCTGTTCGAGTTGTCAGGAAGACTTGCGCAACTTACTCGCGTTTCGTCAGGAAGTCGGGCCGGAATTGCAGGTTCGCAACGCACCTCCTATCCCATTGAAGCCGCGCCCTCGGACGTTACCTAGGATTTGGTTACAATCCATCAGTAGAAATCCTGTTTACGCGGCAGCAGCAGTGATACTGATCGCGGTCGCTCTTGTAATTGGGATGGTAGTTCTTAGACACAGAAGCGGCGTGTTCGAAGCATCGAAGAACCCCACACCTCAGGCATCGCCGAAGCCAATTCTTAGTGGCGGCGGAACACAAGCAGCCTCATCGCCAGCTATTACACCCGCTATAGCATCGAATAGTCCTACTCCTTTGCGAGAACCGACTCCCAAAAAGTCTGGTGAAAACACACCGCCTCCGAACGAAACACTCCTTGCACTAAACGATGGTCGAGGAACCGTCACAATAGACAGGAGTGGAAATGTTGCCGGCCTTGACGACTTACCGCCGGACACGAAACGTGACGTTGTGTCTGCACTAACTGCGGAGAGAATAGAACGCGCTGCAATCATAAATAGTCTCGCGCCTGAGAGTGCGACCTTGCGAAGCAATGGAAATAAGGGCGCTCCGTTTAGACTCCTCGCGCCGGAAAGAAGTGTGATTGTCGAAGACTCCCCGATCTTCAAATGGGAGCGACTATCTGGCGCAAGTACCTACCGGGTTTATGTTCTTGATTCGAGAGGCCGTCAAGTTACCAAGAGCGGAGACTTAGCGTCAACGCTGACGCAGTGGTCCAGCACTGCTCTCGATCGCGGAAATATCTACTCATGGGTTGTCGTTGCAGTCGTTGACGGAAAAGAGATCGTATCGCCAGGTGCGACTGCGTCTGCAATGAAATTCCAAGTTCTCCCATCTACTGATCTTCAGAAACTCAATCAACTTAAACGAACTCGCTCACATCTTGCCGTGGGTGTCTTCTATGCGAGTGTTGGTCTAGTAGCGGAAGCCGAACGCGAGCTTCAAGAACTGGTTCGACTTAATCCTAACGACACAGTAGCTAAGAAATTACTTCGCAGCGTGAGGTCAGTGCGCGGCGCAGCCCGCTAGACTCAAAATCTCGTGAGCCATCCGACTCGTTGTAGAGACTCAACCGTGACACGTTCTCGTCCCCCCGACATCGGCTAACAAGCCTGACCTGAACAGAGTGCTCCCCTGGCTGGCTTCTCAGGAGTCGGATGTCTTCACCCTTACCAACAGACCCCAGGAAAGAGGGTCGAACGGGCGATGTAGGCTAATGAGAGGCACCGGGCCTCACATCGAAAAATGTGAGAAGAGAAGAAAGCGGCGTGGTTGTGGGAGCTCCGCCGCTTTTGTTTTTTTAGTCTCGCCGCTTTGTTATTGTCTGCTGCTTCCCTGGGTGATATAAGACCCGCGTTGTTCATTCACAGTAGGCGTTCCTTGTCGTCCGCCAGAGCCAATAGTTATGAAACTCGTTTTGTTCTCTGATTTGCACCTGGACACAGTCTTTGCGTGGACAGAGGATGTAGGTGTTGCAAGAAAGTTTCGTGACGCTCTGCGAGCGGCGCTTCTTAAGACTCTACAACTTGCGAAAAGTACGGAAGCTCATGCGATTCTCTGCGCTGGTGATTTGTATGAGCACGATCGGTTCTCTCCCGACACCCAAGCTTTTCTCAGCCGCAGCTTTGCCGAGGCAGACTTACCCGTAGTGATTGCCCCAGGTAATCATGATTGGTACGGACCAGCAAGCATATACAGAAGTGCCAGATGGGCCCCAAATGTGCACATCTTTTCAACTAGTCGTTTGGAGCCCTTGGAACTGGCGGATGGGTTAACTCTTTGGGGGGCTGCGCACTGTGCGCCGGCCGGCACAGAGGGCTTTCTGAGAGACTTCCGTGTGAACCGTGGAGGCGTGAACCTCGCACTCTTCCATGGCTCTGAACGAAGTTTCCTCGCTCAGCAGGGAGACAAAAAAATGCCACACGCTCCCTTTGACGCGCAAGAAATCGAACGCGCGGGCTTGCAACATGCCTTTGTTGGGCACTACCACTGTCCACGAGATGGCGAATGGCATACCTACCCAGGTAACCCCGAGTTTTTGTCATTTGGGGAGACCGGCGAACGCGGCCCGGTTGTCGTGACAATACACCCAGACGGAACCATCGAGAGAGAACGACATCATGTGGCAGCGATGAAGGTTCATGACATAGTGGTCGACGTTACCGGTTGTAGTGATCGACAAGATGTGCTCGATCGTGTTGAGAAGCAAATCGCAGGTCTAGACGGAATCGCTCGAATTACGCTAACCGGCGAAATGGCTGCCGAAGTGGACCTGCGGCTTAACGACTTGAAGGAGATTCATTCATCGCTTGAGACCAGCATAGTCAGGTTAAGTAATCTTCGTGTTGCCTATGATTTTCTGGCGATTCAAAAAGCGCCCACAGTTAGAGGTCAATTCGTAAGAGATGTCTTGGCTGCTTCCTTAGACGAAGTGGAACAGCAGCGGATTCTAGTTACAGGTTTGCGAGCCCTTGATGGTCGGGACGACTTAGAGGTGGCTTAAGTGCGATTCGAATCAGCCACGGCCGAAGCCTTCGGCCCTCTCATCGAAAAAAGTCTATCGTTCGCTCGCGGGATGAACGTCATCTACGGGGTGAATGAAGCGGCCAAGTCGAGTTGGCATGCCGCACTGTATGTCGCCTTATGCGGGCGAAGACGCGGCAAAGGAAAGCAGACCAAGGAGGACGTGCTTTTTGAGGAGAAGCGTCGTCCCTGGAATCATGCTGACTGGAAGGTCAGTACAGTAGTCCGCTTGGAGGACGGGCGGAAGATTGAGATTAAACGTGACCTCTTGAATCAGGCTTCAACCGTCGTGGATGCCGACCTCGGCCGTAATTACGAGAGCGAGGTCGTTTCAGATGGTTCGCCGGATGGTGCCGTTTGGTTAGGTTTGGATCGTCGTTCTTTCTTGGCCACGGCCTGCGTGATGCAGTCTGAGGTCCAAAAAATCTTAGATGCACCAGAAGAACTTCAGACGTTTATGCAAAGAGCAGCGGATACACTGGGTGCTGACGCTACAGCAGCGCTGGCGCTTGAGCGAATCGACGACACGATGTCAGACAAAGTCGGCTTGGAGCGAAAGCACAGCTCGAAGCCACTACCAGCAGCTAACGAACGACTAAGAATCGCAAAGGCAAACCTACAAGAAGCTCGTGATCAGCACACACAATACCTTGATCTTTTGGAACAAGCGCGACAGCTTGAGGAAAGGA
>DASQYL010000328.1:0-8823 GCA_035639235.1 Pyrinomonadaceae bacterium
GCACACGTTCCTGCGCGGATGGGCATTTGTGACCGACGGCGAACGTGGCAGCTTCGGCATGTCACCATCGATCGCTGTTCCGGAACCGATTGTGGAAAGTGTCGTGAAGGGAAAACGCGAACTCGGCCTGGTGATCGACGAAGTAGCCGGCATGCACGACGTCCGTAGTAAACAGGGCGCATGGGGCGTGCTCTCGCGTGATCTGCTGACGCGTTCTATGAGTTTCGAAGCGGCACTCATCGCTGCCTTCGCGCCGTTCTATAACTCGAAAATGTACCGGTCGTCGTGAACGGGAGCGCGGGCACTCCGTCACAGTGTTAGAATCATCACACAATGCATGTCACGATTGGCCAAATCAACACCACCAACGGCGACATCGACGGCAATGTCGCGCGCATCATCAAAGCTATTGAAAAAGCAAAGCATGACTCGTCTGATCTCATCGTCTTTCCGGAAATCACGATTCAGGGATACACGTCGTTTGATTGGTTTCTCGATCCGGACGTAGTGCGTGCGGCCATCAAACCACTTGACGAGATCATCCGCGCGACTGAAGGCCTGACCGCGATTGTCGGCACGATTCGTCGTAACGATCAGCCAACCGGCCGCAGGATTTATAACTCTGCAGCAATCATTCGCGATCGCGAACTGCTCGGGTTTGCCGACAAGACGTTGCTTCCCGAATATGACGTGTTCGACGACCCGCGCTATTTTGAACCCGGTCACGAACGTCATCTATTCGACCTCGATCTTTGCCCGCCCGCTAACGCAGGCCGTTCTGACCAGACAAGGCTCGGCGTCGCCGTTTGCGAAGACTTCTGGAACGACAAGACCTTCTGGAAGCAACGGCTCTATCCAAACGATCCAGCGCAGGAACTTATCGAGATGGGCGCTAACCTGCTCGTCTCGATCAACGCGTCGCCCTTCAACAAAGGCAAAATGGGAATGCGTTGTGAAATGGTTTCGCATCGCGCGCGCATGGCCAACCTGCCGATCGTGTTTGTGAATTTAGTCGGCGGCAACGACGGTGTCATCTTCGACGGCGCCAGCATAATCTCTGATGCCGGCGGCAAAATCATTCTGCAGGCGCCGCCGTTCGCAGAATTTGTCGAGACGGTCGACCTCGATTGCGGCATTCCCGATTCGCGATGCTTGCCCGGCGACGATATCGAGACGGTGCGTTCGGCGCTGGTGCTCGGCATTCGCGATTACGCGCGCAAGAACAATTTTCAGAAAGTCATACTGGGTTTGTCGGGCGGCATTGACTCGGCGTTGGTGGCTGCTTTGGCTGCCGAGGCGGTCGATCCGAAAAACGTTTTGGCTGTCACGATGCCTTCGCCTTATTCGTCGCAAGGGAGCATCGCCGATTCGCTTGAATTGAGCCGGCGGCTGGGAATTGAATCTCGCATCGCGCCCATAGATGACGCGTTTCATGTGCTGCGGAACGAACTCGATCTGCCGGAGCCTTCGATCGAAACCAAATCGCGGATTGAAACTGCCGTTGAGAATTTGCAGTCGCGTTTGCGCGGAAACATCCTGATGACAATTTCGAACGCCGAAAATCGTCTACTGCTCTCGACGGGAAACAAATCCGAATTGGCACTGGGTTATTGCACGCTCTATGGCGACACGAACGGCGGGCTCGCCGTGATTGGCGACGTTTTGAAAACCGAAGTTTATGAAATGGCGCGGCTGTTCAATCGCGAACGGGAAACGATTCCGCCTTCGATCATCGACAAGCCGCCGTCCGCCGAACTGGCGCCGGGACAATTGGACCGGCAGTCCTTGCCGCCATATGAAAAGCTCGATCCGATTCTCCAGCTGTACTTTGAACAGAAGCGATCGCCCGACGAGATTATCGCGCTGGGGCACGATGCCGATCTGGTTTACGAGATTCTCAACCGCGTCGAATCTCCGGCAAACGAATTCAAACGCCGGCAATTGCCGCCGACGCTGATCATCTCACGCAACGCCATCGGCATTGGCCGGCGCCGGCCCATTGCCCATCGTTATCGCCGGATTCCTGAGCCTGCGCGCGCGAACGCTTGACGCGCGAGCGCCGCTTGCGAACGAGCAAATTGTGACGCAATATGTGTCCGGCTTTTTCGCCTATCTTGAAGTTCCGCGAAAGTAATCACCATGAAAACCCAGTCAATTTTTCTGAGACTCGCAGTCTTAATCATTGCCGCTCTGGCGTGCGGCAGCGCGCGCTTGATGGCTCAACCCCAGGCGTCCGTCGACGAACAGAACATGGCCAAGGCCATCGATGCGGCGCCGGACATGGCCGGTAAAGCAAGGGCCCTGACCGAGTTCATGAAGAAGTTTCCGAAAAGTTCGCTGCGCCCCGGGATTGCCCAAAAGGCCGCCGACCAAATTCGCGATATGACTGACGCAGAACAGAAGATCGCCATGGCCCAGCAATTCAAGACGATCTTTAATCAGCCAAACGAAGAAGAGATGATCATGCCAATCCTGCTGGTCGCTTATTCCGATGCGAAGAAGCCGGACGACGCATTCTCAACCGGCTCGGCCTATTTGGGCCAGCATCCGGATTCCGTTTCGGTGCTGGTTGAACTCATGAACATTGGCACTGAAGAGGCGAAACGCAGGAACGGAAAATTTGTCAGCCAAAGCGACCAGTACGGCATGCACGCGATCGAATTGATCGAAGCTAACAAGAAACCGGCGAGCATGAGCGATGCGACCTGGAAAGAATACACGGACTTGTTGCCCCGGATTTATCAATCGGTGGGCGTCCTCGCTATGGTTACCGGCGACCGGACGAAAACCCAGGCACGTCTTACAAAGGCCAGCCAACTCGATGCAAAGGATCCGCTGAATTATCTCTTCCTGGCGAGTTCGTTCAATGACGCTTACCAGGAAGCGGCCAAGAAGTATCAGGCGATGCCTGACGGTCCGGCGAAAACTGCCGAGTTGAAGAACGTGCTGGCATCTCTCGAACGCGTCGTCGATACTGATGCGCATTTCATTGCCGTCTCTGACGGCAACGCGCAGTTGGCCAACATCCGCCAACAGGAAATGGGTTATTTAGAAACCAACTACAAATTTCTCCACGACGGCAAGACCGACGGGATGCAGCAACTGATCGATAAGTACAAAGCGCCGGTCAAACCGAAAGACCCATTCTCGTTGCCATAGGATTGTTGGAGTTCCGCCTTCAGGCTTATGATGAAGCCGCTTAAACCGGAACTCCGGAACTCGCACTCGCCGCATGCCCTATCTGATCGCAGAATCGCGCCAGGGTGCCAGCACGATCTGTCCGCAATTGGCGCTTGCCTTCAAGTCGAGTGAACTATTTGCGCAACGACTCGCAGACAAATTGTCTTAACCTGTTTTCCGAGTCTGAGTCTGTCCCGTTCGAAAGGAACCCCTATGCCTGACGATAACCCCCAATCGAATTTGAATCAGCAAACCAAATTATCAGCCGCCGATAAGTGGAACCGGATTGAGACTATCTCGAAAGTACTTTCAATCGCTGCGATACCGGTGGTATTAGCCGTCGGCGGTTGGATTGTGCAACGACAGATCCAAAATCAGAGTGTCGCGAAAGATTATGTTCAGTTGGCGGTTACCATTCTCACAGAGCCCGACAAGCAAAAGATAAAACCCGAGTTGCGAGATTGGGCAGTGGATACGCTAAATGCGTATTCAGAAATAAAATTGAAGGCAAACGTCGCTGCCCAATTGAAGGCCGGCGATACCGTGCTTCCAAATACGGAATCGTTCAAAGCCGTAGATTCATCGGCGTTGACGCCTGACCTGCAAGCGAAGTTGACTTCCACGCTTAAACGATTTCAAAGCTACCTGCTCGACAGCGGATACAGCGTCCCCGGCAATGGGGACATTGGCTATCAGATAATCCCGGGCGCGCGAGTAGCTCGAGCCGAGGACGGCGATGTGTACGCGACCTATGATCCTACGACCCGAGTCGTGAAGGTCGCCGAAGATCATGTAGGCGATTTCGAATCAATTCTCACGGCTTATACCTTTCACATTTTGGAGCCCGATTACCCAACTCAGCGTGCTGACTCGCCCGACTACGAAGGCATTAGTTATGGGCTTGCAGCTTATCTTCCTTGCAGCTTCAGGGAAAAGTCTGTCTTCGAGGAGAATGAAAAGAAAAACGGCATCAGTATCGACTTAACTTCGCGCGACTATAATTTTAAGAAACGCGGGCCGCTGTTCAACCAAGCCGCCTGGGCGTGTGCATTCTGGGATTTGCGCAAACAACTGGGAAAGGATTTGACCGACAAGCTGCTGGCGAAGGCATGGTCCAGTTGGGAACCTAAGGATCCCAACCAGCTAATGATCGAGTTTGTAAACAAGTTGGTCGATGCCGATCAGGAACTGGGCGGCGGGCAACACAAATCTGCGATTCAAGATGTCTTCAGGGGTCGGGGCCTCGCCGTTTGAAGCAATCGATCTGACGGCAGAATGCGCGACCGGATTAGTTTATAATTCCCCTGTTGTCGGAACCGCGTCAACATCGTGATCTCGTTCGCGAGTTTCTCGCTTACATTCAAGTCGAGAAGGGTCTCTCCGCAAACACGCTGCAAAGCTATGCGCGCGACATCGCCAAGCTCCAGCAGTGGGCCACGCAAAATCGAAAACAGATTGAGAAGCTCGAACGCAAGGACCTGCGCGAATGGATCGCGCGCATGTCGCGTGATGGCCTGGCGCCTTCGTCCATTTCTCGAGCGGTGAGCGCGGCGCGTGGCTTCTTTCGATTCCTGATGCTTGACAATCACATCGAGAAGCATCCGGCCGAAGATCTCAAAACCCCGCAGCGGCATTCACCGCTGCCGAAATTCTTGTCGGAAGATGAGATGGAGCGTCTGTTGCTGGCGCCGGACATCAAGACAGACATTGGAATTCGCGATCGGGCATTACTCGAACTAATGTACGCGGCCGGGTTGCGCGTGTCTGAGGCGTGCAGCCTGCGGGTGGCGGATGTCGAATTGGATGCGGCGCTGATTCGCTGTCATGGCAAGGGCAGTAAGGAGCGTCGAATTCCGATCGGAAAAAGCGCGGTACATTGGCTGCAAAGATATCTCGTAATCAGAAAACAATTCGGCAACGAAGCGAAGCCGGAACTCTTTCTTCATCACGGCCGCGCCATGAGGCGGCAAACGGCGTGGTCGATCATCAAGCGTTATGCGGCGACTGCGGGCGTGCCCGATATTTCGCCGCATACTCTGCGCCATAGTTTCGGTACGCACCTGATGCAACACGGCGCCGACTCGCGTTCCGTACAGGCGCTGCTGGGCCACAGCGATATCTCGACGACCGAGATTTACACGCACATCACCGACTTGCACATGCGCAAGGCTTACGATCGATTTCATCCGCGGGCGCGTTCGGGTCAGAAGCCCGCGCGTTAGCGACGGCTGGTTTGCCAAAGGAGCCCTCCCTCACTATCGGCCTTCTGACACGATGGAAGTCACACGCACATACCTGGAAATGCATGCGCCTGAGCAATTGCGTCCCAGCCTCAGCACCGATCCGTTGATCGAGGTAAGAGAGGAGCCTCACTGCTCGGTCGAATTATTTCGCTTTCTTTATCGCGAAGTCGGCAGGAACTATCACTGGATCGATCGTCTGGCGTGGACCGACGCCGAGATCAAGACTTACCTCCAGCAGTCTGAGGTATCGTTATGGCTGATGACCTACGATGATCAAATCGCCGGCTATTTCGAATTAAAGAAAGAGGCAGACGGTTCGACAGAGATCGCTTATTTTGGTTTGCTGCCGCAATTCATCGGACGCGGACTCGGCAAGCACTTACTGACGTGCGCGGTCGAACAGGCCTGGGCGGATGGGGCTAGGCGAGTATGGTTACACACCTGCACTGACGACGATCCAGCGGCGCTGCCGAATTATTTGAAGCGTGGATTCAAACCGTTCAAGAGTGAAACGTATTTCGTCGAGAGATGAGATCCAAAATCACGGATAAGGAGAGAAGATCAATGAGCGAAGACACGGGCACATTGAAAAAATGGATGGATACGGCAACTCTGGTGATAATCGCAGCCGGTCTTGGAATCGCGATTGATCAGGCTTGCGAGATCAGAAAGAGCATTGATGCTGCCGATGCCAGCACCAATTTCTCGACATGGAATTCAACCGCCCAGCAGTGGCTCGAGATGGACAGCATGTTTCTTCAGTATCCCGAATTAAGAAAATTCATATTTGAAGGCGTGCCAGCCCCTTCTGATGTGAAGAAGCTTGAGCAGGCTAATGCGGCGGCAAACAAAGTGCTTGATTTCGTGGATAACGCAATAACTATAGAAAGCTACGCAAAAAAAGCGAAGCAATCAACCGCCTCTCAAAACATCCTAAACCAGGACACATGGGATAATTATTTCGCCGAGATATTTTCAAAGAGCCCGATGATTTGCGATATCGTAAAAGGCCATGAGAAGAGCTACTTTTGTGACACCGTTAGAATGGCTCAGATGAATTGTGCGAATAAGTGGAAAAGCGATATTGTCTGCAAATAAACCGATCAGTTTAGCAAACTATGCCTTATGCGAGAGCATAACTGACCGCACAGGGCTAATTCTTAGTGCTTTCCACTCCGGTAGAAATGAATGCGCACCTCTTCGAGGGTGGCCATGCCTTCTTCGATTTCGTTATCGATCAACGCCAGGAATTTTTCGAGTTTGTCGCGCGTGTCCACGATCTCGACGATGATGGGCAAGTCCTGCGACAAACGTTCGATCTTGAAAGTGTGCAGACGGCTGTGAGCGCCGAAACCCATCATCGCGCGAATCGCTGTGGCGCCCGCGAGTCCTTCTTCGCGCGCTTTCATCACGATCCACTCATATAACAATTTACCGTCGTGACGATCGCTCTCGCCGATGAAGATGCGCAGTAAGTAGCCTTCTTCCGGTAACATCATGACTTTAGATCCTAACTCAGGATCGCAAATTGAAGATTGTTCGATAAGCTTTAGCTTGTCGCGTGTCGCCGTTAAGACAGATCGACAAGCTAAAGCTTATCGGACTATCTCCAGATTTGATAAGCCAGCGCGCGGCTGAGCCAGACCGCGCCCAGGCACAGCACGAGGTGCGCGGCGACATTGACCCAGGCAAGCACGGTCTCGCCGTCGCGCCAGAGATTAATTGTCTCGTTGCCGAAAGCCGAGAAGGTCGTGAAGCCGCCGAGCACGCCGATGAAAACCAGCGTGCGCGCCTCTGCGGTGAAAACCCCGCGCGCCTCCGCGAGCTGGGCCAGAAATCCAATCGCCAAACAGCCGAGCAGATTGACGGCCAGGGTGCCGAACGGAAAGGTGATGCTGCGGCTCAAGTCCTGTACGAAGCCGCTCACCACATAACGCAGGATCGATCCGATGAAGCCGCCTATGCCTGCCAAGAATAATTTGCCCACGCGAAATGCTCCCTTACCGATTTAGGTAGGAGTCATCAGCCTGGCAGGCGGTTAACGGCGGACTCCATCGCCTCATTGAAGAATTATCCGCAAATTCCGCAGATTACGTAGAAAGACACAGGACGTAGAATCAAGTGTGTTTTTTGAATCTGTGTAATCTGCGTAATCTGCGGATTCTTCTTCCTTAGACAAACGCGAAATCGAATTGCTCTTGAAAGATCAACGGATCGCTGTTGATATCCAACGACCCCAGATAATCTTCGATCTCGTTGAGCACGTCGCGCTCGGACCCGCGCAAGGCTTTCGCGACTTCGGGATTCACGCGCAACATTGCCTGCCGCGAACCGTCATCCTGCCGCGCCAATCTGCGCGCCTGTTCGAGAATCTCGTAACAGATCGTTTGCGGCGATTTCACCAAGCCCGCGCCCTGACAATGCTGGCAAGGCGCGCACAGCGTCCGCTCCAGCGATTGCTTCACGCGCTTGCGCGTCATGATCACTAGACCGAAGTCATTGAATGAAAGCACCTTGGTCGGCGACTTGTCGCGGCGCAGCGCATCCTGCAAGGCCTGCATCACCCGCTGACGATTACGGCGCTCTTCCATGTCGATCAAATCGAGCACGATGATACCGCCGAGATCGCGCAAGCGAATCTGCCGGGCGATTTCTTCAACGGCCTCCATATTTGTCCGCGTGATCGTGTCTTCCAGACGCGTCGCGCCGCGGCCGACGAACTTGCCGGTGTTCACGTCGATCGAAACCAGCGCTTCTGTCTGGTTGATGACGAGATAGCCGCCTGACTTGAGCCACACGCGCGGCTTGATGGCCTTATCGATTTCCGCCTGCACGCCGTACGATTCGAGAATCGGCTCGTCGCGAGTGTAGAGCTTCACCTTCTTGACCATGCGCGGCTGCATCCGATTCACGAATTCGAGAATGCGTTGATACTCGTCTTCGCCATCGATGCGAATCGCGGTGAAATCTTCCGAAAGCTGATCGCGCAGAATGCGCTGCACCAGATCGAGATCGCGATGGACCAGCGCCGGGGCTTTCGATTTCTCCGCGCTCTTGCGAACGTCCTGCCACGTGCGCAGCAAGTATTGGGCGTCCGCGCGCAAATCAGCTTCGGTGGCGCCGACGCCCGCCGTGCGCACAATGAAACCGCCCGAGGGTGAATTTTCATCTGCGTGAATTTTTTGAATCAGCTTGCGCAGACGCGAGCGCTCGGCATCTGAATCGATCTTGCGCGACACGCCAAGGTGCTCGACCGTCGGCATATAAACGAGAAATCGTCCCGGCAAAGCGATGTGCGAGGTGATGCGCGCGCCTTTCTTGGCGATTGGTTCCTTGGCAATCTGTACCAGGATTTCCTGGCCTTCGCGCAACAAATCGGTAATCGTGGGTTGACTGCGGC